>PYJE01000128.1:21637-42158 GCA_003635305.1 Candidatus Poribacteria bacterium
GGCGATAGTTGAGATGCACCGATGCCACTATCGGCGGCACAGGACGGGTTGTGGTGACAGAGCCCATCACGCCATCGCTGACTTGGTAATAGGCGAGATTTTCGGCATGCGCTCGCGTGAGGAGACTTTTCCCTTCCGTTGTCGCAACGAAACCGGCGGTATAGAGTATCGTTTCTACCGGCATCCCATCTGTAATGGCGCGTGCGACGAGGCGTTCGCCTTCTATCACAAATTGCCCCTCCGCCAATTTGCCTCTCAAGGAGGATAATTTCCGAAACCGCGAAGCAACCGCATCCTTGCGTTTGGAAACGGTTCGGTGCTCTGCCTTACTGGCACTGCCACGTTTGACACCACGATAGAAGCGTCCCGACTCGGACTCGGTAAACTCTCCCACCAAAATTTCCCTCAGTGCATTGTCCATCCACTTCTCTGGAAGATGAAACCGTCCCGCGCTTTGCCGTGGAAACGCGAGTAGGAGCTCGCGCAATGCCCTTTCCGTTGTCGCAGTGAGAGACACCTCATAGTCTCCTTCTCTCGTGCCAATTGGCCACATCAGCATTACGCCATCGATTTTCCGCCAACCTGCCACGCTGACATGTAGCACGCCGCTCGCAGACGCGCACGATGCCTTAAAACGGGAAACAGCATCAGTAGCATCGTTCGCTTTTTCCAAGAATTCGATGATTTTCTCGGAATCTAAAGTATTTTCTTCCTTGTCCATGACTTGTTGCAGTAGGAAAGCCCTCCCATTCTCGATTGGGTTACCAAAACGTTCCTAGATAGATTGCGCCGAGCCCGACAAAAATGTCCCACTTCATCCAGCGTTGGACGAAGGCGCAGCTCTCCTTGGAGGCATCACGCCAAAGTCGAATGCCCAGATAGAGGATAACCAAATCCACGCCGAGCACGACAACGACTAAATAGATGCCCGAATACCACCCAAATAGATACGGGATGGGACTCAATAAGATAACAGATGCGAGGCATCCTAATGCGACGTTCACGGCGAGCCGTGGGTTGAGAATCGCGAGTGTCTTCACCCCGTTTTTCCGGTCTCCTTCTGTGTCCTCGAGGTCCTTCACAATTTCACGCGGCAGTGTGAATAGGCACGCAAACATCGCAGGAACAAGCGTGCCTTCCACCGATTCTATCGCGACACCGCCAGCGATGAAGGTTAACCCGGTCAGCCCGCTCACGAGGAGGTTCCCCACAAACGGCGTGCGTTTCAACCAGAACGCATAGGTGACAACGGCGGCGGAGACAAGCATCGCGATGCCGAACGCGTCAATGTTAATACACGCACCAAGGCCTATGCCAAGTGCGATGAGGGATATGGCAAAAATCAGCGCGTCGCGCCTGCGAATACGTCCGGAAGGAAGCGGACGCTGCGCCCTATTAATCCTGTCAATCTCGTAATCGCAATAGTCGTTTATGGCGTTGCCTGCCGAGAGCAGAACGAATGCTGAGATGGAGACGAGCCAGAGTCCCTTATTGAGTAGGAGAGACTGCCCGTTCTCCATACCGCGACTTGCGAACACACCGCCGAGCCATGCCGAGATAAAAGCGATAATGCCGTTCAGTGGACGCGCTAACTCCACATAATTTCTCATATCCCAATAGGGGCCCGATGAATAGAAACGCTCCGGGCCCATTTCGTTTTCACATATCCGCTCTTACAGTTCTTCCCCTGCCAATTCTCGGATTTTCGACTCCAGCTCCTCCACGCGCTTCTGGAGTCTGTTAAATTCAGGAAGAAGTTCCGGCAATTTCCGGGTCGCGGCGTGGATGCGCAATTCTTGTTTATGAGGACGCGCGGGAAACCCGGAGAGATGACTGCCGGGTGGCATATCCTTCGTCACTGCGGACTTCGCGTAAACGACGCTATCGTCACCGAGTGTCAGATGTCCTGCAGCACCGCCGTGTCCCGCAATGTTCACCCGGTCTCCGATAATAGTGCTTCCTGCAATGCCCGCCTGTGCCGCGATACAACAATCCTCGCCGATAACCACGTTGTGCGCGATTTGCACGAGGTTATCCAACTTCGTGCCACGCTTGATGTGCGTCGCCGCGAGGGTTGCCCTGTCAATGGTGGTATTCGCGCCAATTTCCACGTCATCCTCAATAATTACCGTTCCGATCTGGGGGATTTTGTGGTGCAACGGCGTGCTTTTCTCACGGCGTGTGCCTACCGGCGCGAAGCCGAACCCATCACTGCCGATAACCGCCCCGCAGTGAATAATCACCCTGTCACCGATGGTGACTTCCTCGCGGATGTTGACGTGTGGGTAAATCAACCCATCGGCCCCGATTTTGGTGCCTTCGCCGATATAGACGAACGGTTGGACGACAGTATCATTCCCGATTTCAACGTTGTCGGCGATGACAGCGAACGCTTGGATGGAAACGCGCTGGCCAAGTTTCACGTTCTTCCCGATAATCGCCGTATCATCAACACCCGGAAGAGCCCGATGGATTTTATCCCTGGCGAACATCTCCAGAACTTGGACGAATGCCCAATAGGGGTTCTCCACCCGGACCGTGGGCTTTCCGTTTCCAACGACATCGCGCCCAATGATAATCGCGGCTGCCTCGGTTGTCTCCATAGAAGCGAGATACTTCGAGTTCGCGATGAAGGTAATCTGCGTGGGAAGTGCCTCTTTGATACCGGAAACGCCGCTAATCTCAATCTCACCATCACCGGATAGCTCGCCCCCCAGCTCTTTGCAAATGTGCTTGAGTTTCATAAGCATTTTTTATTTCGCTCAGTCTGTCGTGCACCGTCGGAATCGCTACTCCGCGGTGTCTTCGTTTAACGAGTGAATCACCTTTTGTGTGAGCTCGTGTTTTTCGTCGACATAAAGCACGATGAGCCCCTTTTCAAGAATAATATCGTAGCCGTTCGCTTTACCGAGTTCAATAATCCGGTCGCGAATATCCTTGTAAATGGGTTCCATGAGCTTCTTCTCTTCCTCGAGCAGGCCCTGTTGTCCCAGTTCTGCCTCGCGCTGGTATTCCTGCTGTTTGCGGCGAATTTCTGCCTCCAAATCCGCTGTCTGTGCTTCCTCCACGAAGCGCTGCGTTTTCGCTTTTCTATCCTGCAGCGTCCGAATCTCGTCAGCCAAATCGCCGAGGCTCTTTTCCAAGCGGTTCCCTTGCGTTCTAAGCACCTCGATGGCAGTCGCCGCTTTCGTATAGCCTTCTAACACCTGCTGCGTATTGACGACACCCATTTTGAAGGACTCCTGGCCGATACTGCCAGAGATGAGACAGAAAGAGGCGATTAAAACAGTGAGTATGACTAGCGATGGCGAGGAACAAGTTCGGCTCGCCAGCCGTTTCGTTAGGCGTGCCTTCGCAGCACGCGACCAAAATGATTTCATGAATGAATCCTTTAATTTCCGGCAGGGCTCCCCACCGGGTGCGTTTTTGAGCATCCGACGCGGGATTTATCCATCGCCGTGCCCAAGTCTGAAAATCGCGTCCTAGAATCCGGGCCCGACAGTGAAATGGAATTTGCCAGCAGGTTGTCCGGTAATCCTGTCTAAACCGTAACCCCATCCGAGGCGCACAAGCATGCCGAGCATCGTAAACCGTGCTTCCGCGCCCACCGCGCGTTTCAGGTTGATTGCCTGAAAAACGTTTGTCGTGCTCTCATCCCACACCTGTCCAATGTCAAGAAACACTGCCGCGGTAAGCTGCGGGGAGACCGGAATGCGATATTCAAAGTTGGCGAAGAACACTTTGTCGCCGCCGTATGGGTTTAAAGTATCCGGGTAAATCTCCCAATCCTCGTAGCCGCGGAGCGTATCCACACCGCCGAGAAAGAAGCGTTCGTAGAAGAGGAATTCCCTATCCGTGCTTTTGCTGCGCATATAACCCGCGCGGGCGTGCGCCGCCAAAACGTGATTCCACCACGGGCTGTAAAACCAACTCGTGTCCGCCGAATATTTTTGGAAGTTGTTATCCGCGCCCAAAAACCCGCCGGAATATTCGTAAGAGAGGGTATTCAGTGAACCCGCCGTCGGGTCAAACACCGAAGTGCGGTAGTCACGCGTATCTCTACCGATAGCGAACAGAATGCTTCGTGTAGACCTGTCTATCACTTGTGCCTCCGGTCTGTATGCTTCAACCGATTCGTTCCGGAAGCGGACGGACAGATCGATGTTTTGCGTAATCGGGTGCCCAAGCGATACTGAAGCACCTCTCCTACCCCAAACATACCGGTCGAAGAGATAAGAGTTCCCACCTAACCGCAGCGCGGAACCAACTGTCCCATAGTAGCGTCGGAACCTGCGGTTGTCATAGAGTCGGGCATTGAACCGCGTCGGTGTGCCGAGAATCCACGGCGTTCCAAAACTGAGCTCCGCGGTGTGATGGTCCCGGGTGCCTAGTTCGCCTTTAAGATGCAAGCGATAGGCGCGCCCGCGAAAATTGTTCTGTCCTACCTCCGCCACGCCGAAGATACCGCCTTCGCTCCCGTAACCGCCACCCAAGCTCAGCATGCCAGTGCGCGGTGTCTCCGCAATGTTCACGCGCAAGTCCTTCCGATTCTCATCCGCCGTATCGCTCGGAACAAAATCAACGGCACGGATGAAAGAGCCCATTTGGAACAACCGTTGCCGCGCTTTCCGCAAAGATTTGACATCCAGCAGTTCTTCTTGTTTGATTTTCAGCCAATCCAATTCACGTCTGACGATGTGTTCCTTCGTCTTTTCCAGGCCAGTAATCTGCACCTTGTTGATGATGATAATATCGCCTTCGTTGATGTTCAAAGTGATGTTCACCACGGCGTTCACCTCATCAAACACGGGAATTGGCACGACTTCGGAGAGGAGGTAGCCTTTGTCAAGGTAAGCTTGCTGCAGTTTTCCGATGGATTCGTCAAAAGTGCCACGGTTGAAAACCTCGCCTTCGGCCGGATCCAACATATTCCGAATCTTCTTTTCGGAGAAGACGGCCTTCGCCCCCGCTTGCACTTTGAGTTGATACGTACCGATGACAAATTCGGGCCCCTCGTCCACATTGATGTCCAGAATCAGCCCGGTTTTGTCCTCGGTAAACCGCTTTTCATGGCCGAGGATTTTCACTTGTGCGAACCCCCTGTCTTGATAGTAGTTTCGGAGGTTCAGAGATAAGTCCTCTTCTTCAAACAACAGCTGGTCAAACGGTTTTCCGACGCGCGTCTTGAGATGCTTTCGGAGTTTGTTAGCGGAGACGCGTTCATTTCCTATGAAGTTAATCTCCTCAATTTTAACCCGCGGCCCTTCATCAATCTCAAACGTGAGTTGGATGGTTTTGACTGGGGGCGTGTCTCCCGCCTGATTCGCCGTTTCACTCTTCGAGTCCGACTCGTTTTCGGTGTCAAGGGTCCGAATATGTGTTTGGATGCTGACTAAATAGTATCCTTTTTCATGATAGAGCTGCTTGAGGGCGCGTTCGCTCTCCCAACGCTGGCGTTCGCTATAAATTTCAGAGGGACGCAGCGTCAAGGTATTCTTGAGTTTGCCGGTGCTCATTTCTTCATTGCCGATGAAGTTGATGCCGCCAATCTTAGGGCTCTCAACGACATTATAGATTACCGCTAGCCCACCCTCCGGCACGGTTTTCACCTCCACCGAAATATCGGAGAAGAAACCGGTATCCTTGTAGAGGCTCTCAATGTCCTTTGTGAGCAGCTCCTCCGAGATTTCCTGTCCGACGCGCGTCTGTAGAAGCGTGCGCAACATCTCCTCAGACGCGGTGTGCACCCCTTTAAAGCCCACTTTCTTGACAACCAGCGTTTCGTCGACGTTGGATAGCGCGGATTTTTCGTCCGAAGCGGCTTGCGCCGCACGTTCTTCGGCACCCGCTTGCCCGACGATGACAAAAACAGACAGGCAAAGCGCGATGACTTTCGTTAACATGTCTCTCATTTCATCCATTGTCTTTTCTCCTCTGCTGCGGTTTTCAGCGAATAGGCGTTGGAACAAATGCAGCGGCTTTGTAAGGACAGAGGCTTCTCGCCGCCCGACACATTCAACGCGTGCCTACGCGTAAATCGGCGTTCCAGTGTTGTTTGCCAAGTGTCGAAATGCAGCGATGAGTTTCTGTGTTACGGCTCCGGGGCATCCATCGCCGATAACGCGCTTGTCTATCTTGACGACAGGGATGACTTCGGCAGCCGTGCCAGTCAAGAAGCACTCGTCTGCAATGTAGAGTTCATGGCGTGTAAAGACGCGTTCCTCTATCCGCATGCCGGCCTGGCGCGCCAATTCAATGACGCTGTTCCGCGTAACGCCTTCCAAGATGCCGATGTGGCCCGGCGGCGTGACAAGCAACTCCTTCTTCACCCAAAAGATATTATCGCCGCTGCATTCCGCTACATAGCCATCGGCATTGAGCATGAGCACCTCAACCGCACCGGCTTGCTTCCCCTCAATCTTCGCCAAGATGTTATTGAGGTAGTTCAGCGATTTGATGCGTGGGTTGATAGCTTCCGGATAATTTCGGCGGATAGAGGTGGTGACGATAGCCAACCCCTCTTCATAAAATTTTTGTGGATAGAGGGTAATCTTATCAGCAATAATAATGATAGAAGGGCTCGGGCACTTGTCCGGGTCCAACCCCAAGTCTCCCACGCCGCGTGTAACGATTAGGCGAATATAAGCCTCACGAAGGTGATTTCGACGGAGTGTTTCCAGAACCGTTTCCTTCAGCGTTGCGATAGGCATCGGAATCTGTAACATAATAGATTTGGCAGAGTCGTAGAGGCGTTCAAGGTGTTCGTCCAGTTTAAAGACGCGTCCGTTATAGGAGCGTATTCCCTCAAAAACGCCATCGCCGTAGAGCAAACCGTGGTCAAACACAGAGACTTTGGCTTCTGCTGGCGGTAAAAATTCTCCGTCGATATAAATCAACATAAACGGTTCCTTCCGATTCAGCGGACTGACGCGCGTTTTTGGGTTTGTTTTGCGTCTGTCCAATCAATTCTATTGAGTGACTTCGCTGATTTTTCCATCAACGAGATGAACGATTCTGTCGGCACGTTCGGCGAGTGCCTGATTGTGGGTGACGATAATGCACGTCTGTCCCGATTGTGCGTTCAGATGCCATAAAAGTTCTAAAACGGCCTCGCTACTACGCTGGTCCAGATTACCAGTAGGTTCGTCAGCGAGAATAACTTTGGGGTGATTCATCAGCGCGCGGGCGATAGCGACGCGCTGCCGTTCGCCGCCAGAGAGTTGGCTCGGGTAATGCGTCAACCGCCCAGAGAGTCCGACATAGGCGAGCAGTTCATGAGCCCTTGCATCAATAATAGATGCTGTGCCTTGTTGTAACGCTGGATTGTTATCTCCACCCCACTGCTTTGCGATAATCGCGCTCATTGCAACGTTTTCAAGCGCGGTAAATTCTGGCAGCAGATGATGAAACTGAAAGACAAAACCGATGCGTTCGTTCCGAAACCGTGCGAGCTCCTTATCGGGCAAATCGAAGATGTCTTGCTCGTCGTAAAAGACGTTTCCTCCTGTCGGCCGGTCCAACGCGCCGATGATATGTAGCAGTGTGCTTTTTCCGACTCCAGATGCGCCGACGATGGCAAGCATCTCCGAAGGCTGCACCGTGAGATCCACGCCTTGCAGCACGGGAAGTTCAGCCTCGCCATCATAATAGGATTTATGTAAATCCTCAATGCGGATAAGTGCTTCTCGCGAGTTTGTCACACTGTCTTCCTCTGTATGTTTAACACGGCGAGGGACAGCTCCCTTACCGGCGCAGGCGAATTATTCGTGTTGGAGTGCCTCAACCGGATTCAAATTCGCTGCCTGCCACGCCGGGTAGAGCGTCGCCAGCCAGCAAATCAAGAACGAGAGGGCGTTGATGAAACCCACAAAGAACCAATTCACCTTTATCGGCAGCTGATTCATCTGGTAAATTTGGCTCAGCCCCAACTCCGCCAGAGAAATCGGTTTCACGAGGCAATAGAGCCCAAAACCGAACGCAGCTACCCAGAAGAGCACCAACGCCGTTTTTAAACCGTTCGGATGCGGAGCCATCCGCCGTAAGGCAATCAATACTTGGCACAGCACGGGCACCGCGACGATGAAAGCCCACCACGGAGACGGCCGCACACTGTTAGAACTGAGAAGCCAACAGAGCGTGAGTCCCAAGCCGGTGCCGAGCAGCGTGCCAAGTAGCCCTATCACGCTTCCCTGAATCATGAAAATTCCCATCACACTCCCGCGTGAAGAACCGAGTGTTCGCAACGTGCCAACATCTCGCGTCTTCTCCATCACAGTCATAATCAGCGTGCTGGCGATGTTAAACGCCGCCACCAAAATAATAAGTGCCTCAATGACGACAGTGAGCGTCTTCTCTAACCGCAAAGCGGCGAAAAGCGGCGCGTGCACCTCCATCCACGTTCGCGTCATCGGAAATCCCTCTAAAACCGAGAATTCCACTGCCTTCTCAATCCGTGTAGCCGCTTGAGGAGCCAATTCTGCATCGATTAGCCTGACAAAGATGGCGTTGATGCGATTCGCCTTGTTATACAACTTCTGCGCCGCTTCAATGTGAATAAACCCGAAACTGTTGTCGTAAACCGCCAATTCCGATTCATACAAGCCGATGACGACGAAATTGGAGAGATCTGGGATGAACGTATCCGGGTTTATCGGATGTTCCTGCAGCTCAACGACAAGACGCAAGATGTCGCCTTTGACGATGCCGAGTCTGTCTGCCAAGCGCACGCCGAGGACGATGCCACCGGTAATCGTGTTATCGCTCAGCTGTTCCGCTTCTGCGATGAGCGGTGAATCCTGGAAGTCAACCGAACCCACTACAAATTGCGTGAAGCCTGTCACGGCTTCTTCCTTCGCCGGTTCAATGCCCTTGATGTGAATCACATCCTGAATTCTTTTGCTATGTTCAGGAAAGACAGCGACTTGCGAGTAAACCACCGGCGATGCAGCGACAACTTCGTCAAGTGCCTCTATCTGCCCGATACGTTCTGAAGCACCTCCAAAAAACTCGCTGCCGTGCAACATCAACACGACATGTGCCTCATTGGCGAGGAAGCGTTCCTTAAGTCCGTGCTCAACACCGTTGAGCACGGCAATCGCGAGAATCACGGTTGCTACGCCGAGCGCGACACCCCCGATGGAGATGATACTGATAAGCGAGATAAACGACTGCTTTCGCCGCGAACGGAGGTATCGTGAGGCGACAAACCATTCAAATTTCATATTGTGCCGAAATCACTTTTTAGTATACCATAAAGGACTAAATCTTCAAAAATGCCGCACTTTCTGGCCTCTTTCGGATAGTCGCCTTCGTGCTGCATCCCGATTTTCTGCATGACGCGGCCGGAAGCCGGATTGCGTTTGAAATGATAGGCGTAAATCCGATTAAGGCAGAGTTCTTGAAACCCGTATGCCAAGACAGCTCGCGCCGCCTCGGTGCAGTAACCGCGATTCCAATAAGGTTTTCCCACCCAATAGCCGAGTTCTGCGGCTCCTTGCGCATCCTTACTCCCCAGTCCAATTACGCCAATCAGATTGCCCTCTTCTCGCAATGTTATCGCGAACGTTGCGCCTTCCTCTTTTTCAAATTCCGCGTGAGTAGAACGTATCCACTCTTCCGCCACACCGTCTTCATACGGATGCGGGATGCGAGTCATATCGGCGATATCGCGTTCACCGGCCATGCGTTGCACATCAGCCGCGTCAGCAAGCGTCAGCGGCCGGAGGGTGAGCCTGTCTGTGTAGAGTGTCGCCTGTCTGTGTAGAGTGTCGGTTGCGCGCATTTAACTCTCCGGGCGCATCTGAGGAAACAGGATGACATCCCGAATCGAGTGTTGGTTCGTGAGCAACATCGTCAACCTGTCAATCCCAATGCCGAGGCCGCCAGTAGGCGGCATGCCGTATTCCAGCGCGCGGAGGTAGTCCTCGTCCACCATGAACGCTTCTTCGTCGCCACGCTCAAGCCGATTTGCCTGTTCAATGAAGCGTTGCCGCTGATCTACCGGGTCATTCAGTTCGCTAAAGGCGTTGCCGACTTCCATGCCGCTGATGAAAAATTCAAAGCGTTCAACGAATTCGGGATTATCGGGTTTCTTCTTCGCGAACGGAGATACCTCGATGGGATAATCGGTGATAAACGTCGGCTGAATGAGTTTTGGCTCAACGAATGCATCAAAGAGTTCAGCGGTGATTTCGCCCTTGGATTCATCACCAGCCAAACCGATGCCGGCGTTCACTGCCTCCGTGTAAAGTTCATCCGCAGACAGCGAGAGGGTATCAATGCCGCTGAACTCCCGAACGGCATCCACCATAGTCAGCCTGCACCAGGGCGGCGTGAAATCAATTTCATGCGCCTGATACGGAATTTTCATTGTCCCGTGGACGCGCTCCACCGTATGCGCGATAAGCGTCTCTGTCAGCTCCATGATTTGGAGATAGTCGGCGTAAGCCTGATAAAGTTCAAGCATCGTGAATTCGGGGTTGTGATTCCGGTCCATGCCTTCATTTCGGAAGTCGCGCGAGAATTCATAAACCCGTTCAAACCCACCGACGATAAGCCGCTTGAGGTAAAGTTCGTTTGCAATGCGCAAATAGAGCGACTGTTCCAGGGTATGATGATACGTCGTGAACGGACGCGCGCTTGCACCGCCGTAAATCGGTTGGAGGACCGGAGTCTCCACTTCAATAAAACTTCGCGCATTGAGCATATCCCGAATGGCTTGGACAATCTGTGTCCGTTTGATAAAGACGTTCTTCACCTCTGGGTTCATGATGAGATCGGCGTAACGCTGCCGATAGCGCGTCTGTTTGTCTTGCAAACCGTGCCATTTTTCGGGTAAGGGCCGGAGCGACTTGGAGAGCAGTTGCACTACATCAGCGAGAACAGTGAGTTCACCGGTGCGCGTCCGGAATACCACGCCTTCAACACCGATGATGTCGCCGATGTCAAATCGACGGTAGATGAGGTAGGGTTCCGCGCCGACTTTGTCGCGTCGAACGTAGATTTGGATGCGTCCATCGCTATCTTGTAGGTGCGCGAAGCTGCTTTTACCGTGGTCCCGCTTAGTCATGATGCGTCCAGCGATTCGGATGCGTTGTGTTTCGGCAGGTGTTTCTTGCACGTCGGCGAAGTCGCGGTGAATCACCGAAGTGGTGTGCGTTGGTTCATAGTGATGTGGATACGGGTTCACGCCGAATTCGCGAATTTCGTTGAGTTTGTCGCAGCGTTGCTGAATGAGCTCTTTTGTCTCTTCCAACGATTCTCCCTCCTTTCGTTTTGTTTGTTTTAATTATACCTTAATTTTCGTGATAAGTCAACAGAAAAATGTATGATGTTAAATTAGACGCTGTAGTTGCGGGCTCGCCCGATTCGAGCCCGGCGAGGGCCTGTCCCTTACCTCAGGGTTGCAACGGTTCTAGTCTGGCGAGAGACAGGTTTTCCCTATCCTACGGTTCGCGCGGGTTTTCCTACTATTTCTGCTGCGCCTTCAACTTGAGGTAACCCTCAATGAAAGGGTCCAACGCGCCGTCCAACACTGCGTTGACATTGCCGGTTTCGACGTTTGTTCGGACATCCTTGACGCGCTGATAAGGATGCAGGACATAAGAGCGAATCTGGCTGCCGAAGTTAATATCGGGACGTGCGCTGCGCTGTTTGGCAAGTTCTGCCTCGCGTTCTTCGCGGTACCGTTCGTGGAGGCGCGAGCGCAACAGTTTCATCGCAATCTCGCGGTTCTTGTGCTGCGAGCGTTCATTTTGACACTGCACAATAATGCCGGTAGGCTTGTGCGTAATCCGAACGGCAGAATCGGTGACGTTGACGTGCTGTCCCCCCGCGCCGCTGGCACGGTAGCAATCAATGCGAAGCTCATCCTCTTGGATGTCCACCTCCACCGTATCGTCAATTTCGGGAGTCACGTCAATCGCGGCGAAGGAGGTATGCCGACGGTTGTTAAAATCGTAGGGCGACAACCGGACGAGGCGGTGAACTCCGGCTTCGGCTTGCAGATAGCCGTAGGCGGCAGTGCCTGTGACGAGGATAGTCGCGCCTTTAATTCCGCCTTCATTATCGGTGGTTATATCCACAATTTCCGTTTTGTAGCCGCGAGTGTCGCACCATCGGAGATACATCCGCATCAGCATCTCCGCCCAGTCCTGTGCATCCACGCCCCCTGCACCGGAGTGAATGCTGAGAATAGCGTTGTTTCCATCAAACTCGCCGTTGAGCATTAAGCGGAGTTCCATCTTCTCTAAACGGGTTGCCGCTGCCACTAATCCGCTAGAGATTTCGGTGTGCAAGGTGGCATCGTTCTCCTCAATGGCGAGTTCCAGCAAGGTTTCCCATTCCTCAATCTCGCCGCTTAGTTTTTCATAGTCGGCGATTTCCTCTCGGAGGGCAGCGATGCGCTGGTTCACCTTTTGGACGCGCTGCGGGTTCTTCCAAAAATCGGGTGCAAGCGCGCCTTCTTCCAACTCACCCAATTCTTTCTGTTTTTCACCCAGGTCAAAGATAGCCTCGGAGTTCAATCAGCCGGGTGTGCATCTCTTCAGCTTGAATTTTCAGTTCTACGAGCATTTAACTTTCTCCGTTCATAAAGTATCCACGCGAGCCATCCGACGCAGAGAATAGTGCAGAAGAACGGCAACCAATCGCCGTAGCGCGTGTAAAGCGTCTGTCTGTCTTCTGTCAATAAAGGCACGCGGGTGACGAGCACCTCTTGCGTCGTATCGGGCGTAATCAGCGGCGTTAGGTTCCTTCCGAATTTATCAACGACACATGAGATGCCGCCGTTTGCGCAACGGAACACAGCGATGCGATTCTCCACAGCGCGGAAAGGGGCCATGGAGAGATGCTGTTCTGGAAACGCTGTCCCGACGAACCATGCATCGTTGGTGAGGATGCCCATCACTTTCGCACCCTCTTGGACGAATTTGCGGAAGTGGTCTGGGAAAACAGACTCGAAGCAAATCGCAACACCAATGTCGATTTTCTCAGTGCCTTTCTCTTTAACGTTCGACAGGGGTAAAAGGTTTACTTTTTTTCCCGGTTCAAACGGTTCAAAGAGGATAAAGTTTGGGAAGAAGTCAGGAATAAACCGCCGCAAAGGCACATATTCCCCGAAGGGGACAAGATGCATTTTGTCATACTGCCCGCGTTTCTCCGCTTGGGACGAGAGCAAAAAGACGCTGTTGAAAAGTTTTTTTGATGCATCGCGATGAGTTGTTCCGAGCAGGAACGGCACTCCTGTCTCCTGCAGCAACCGCCGAAACCTGCCGTGGTAGGTTGGCCAATCCCCTGTCACGATTTTCTCTCTCACAGCAGTTTCGGGCCACACAATGAGCTCAGGTGACGCTGTGCTTGCTTGTCGTGTCAGCGTTATATAGCGGTGTAATATGGCAGGGACTTCGTTACGGTTCCATTTTTGCAGTTGCGGAATGTTCCCTGGAACGAGCGCGACGTTTAAACTGTTTTGATTTGCATCCGCGCTTTGGACGCGCGCCTCTTCCGATTGCAGTTGCAAAATTCCGTAAGCGAAGCAGGCAAGCGTTACAAGAAGCGGCACTATCGTTGCTGGCATTCGTAGCAATTTGAGGAAACTGGCACGGCGCAGGACAACCGGATGAGAGGCATTGAAAATTACCCTCGCGATGCCCGCGTTGAATAGCACGATGACAAAACTTACACCGTGAACACCGAATATAGACGCTATCTGTACCCCCGGCAGATTGTTCCACTGCGAATAGCCGATGCTTCCCCACGGGAACCCTGTTAACATCCAACTCCGCACCCATTCAAGTGCTGTCCAGATGCAGGCGGCTGCGATAGGAAATAGCACCCCGGCGCGCCAGGGTAACATGTGAATTAACGCGGCGAACACCCCAAAATAGAGCGCGGTATAGCCGACGAGCAACAGGTATCCAAGCAAGGTTGCATAGATGTTCGCATACGGATAGAGGAGCAAAATGGCGAGGAGCGTTCCTGCGAAAAAGAGGAACCCCGTTAAATAGCCCATGCCGAAGGCGGATTTCCAACTTTTCGCCTGCGTCAGCGCGACGAAGAGCGGCACTAGTGCCACCCAAGCGAGCGGAAAAAGATTTGCGTTTGGAAAACTGCAAAACAGTAAAATCGCCGAGAGTATCGCGAGTATCCAGTGTTGATAGCGTTTGACAAAATCTTTCGTAGGGTTACCCTCCAAAAGGATTGAGATGGGCAGATAGGAGTTCTCTCGGCATCAACCAATTGCCAAGCTTCCTCTAAACCTGCCTGACGACGAGTAACGTAAAATATATCGGTTAGCGAAGTCGCGGTAATGTAAGCAACAAACATTCCCTCGAAATCTGCCTGCAAAAGGGCATTGGCATCGGGGCTCCAAGGCTGTCGCTTAAGAAACGCGTCGATAACCACATTGGTATCCAACAATGCGTGAATCATCCGTATTTCTTCAGACGCTCCTCTTCAATGATTTTCTTGCACTCCTCGTCGGTGGGTGCTGGGCCATCTATTTTCAGCAGGGCATGTATCTCCTCTAGCGTCCTCTTCTTCGGCGGTTTTGGAATTTGCGGGGGCACCACAGTCTCCAAAATTTGATGGGCGAGATCGATTCGCACGGCGGCATCCCACTCCCGCACGCGCTCCATCACCTCAAAAATTTGTTCGGCATCCATGTTCTGAAACTCCTTATAGTTATCGGGTGAACAGCAGGCATCTCATGAATCGGCTGTGATGAGAGAGACTCACCACGCCACTTTAAATAGGATACCACGATGTGCCAAAAATGTCAACTCAAAAAATATCCGCCTTCAGCAAATGCGCAATCTTCACAAACACAATCCGCTCCCTCTCCCCATCTGCATCACGGTTGTCGTTGTAAACGATGAAGAAGTTGCTCTCCGGACGGTGTTCATACGCAAATAACCCGAAGACGCGGCGTTCCTGCTCTAACGTAAATTCTGCGCTGACTCTCGCATACATCCGTTGTGCGAACTGATAATTGACGATGAAGCGACGCGTCCATTCCGACAGCTGCCACCGTGCATTCCCCGGTTCGCGTTCATGAAGACGCTGGAGGATGAACTCAAAACTGAGTTTCGGGGTGGGGCGAATCGTAATCTCCGGTCGGATGAAGAACGTATCCTTGTCATCGCGAACGCCGAAGGTGCCGGTGTTCCGAATCTGGACATATTTCGGTGGAAACCACCCGGCGAAAAACCGAACAGTCCTGTCCGTAAACGGTTTATTCTCATCGGTGACGTGATAATACCACTCAGGTCCGAGCAGAAAAAAGAAATCTTTCACGCCGAGCAGGCCGCTCACATTCGCGCGGTGGTTCGTCAATTCGCCGGCACCGTTTTCAAGTCGTTCATAAGTGGCCTCACCGCGGAGCCGCTCCAGTGTGCCTTTATATTGCTTGTTATA
The DNA here is from genome assembly GCA_003635305.1 of Candidatus Poribacteria bacterium. Lineage (GTDB taxonomy): Bacteria > Poribacteria > WGA-4E > WGA-4E > WGA-3G > AGPOR5. Next base: position 37,052 of record PYJE01000128.1, read on the forward strand.
GCGACTTCTCAAGACGAACCCACGTCTATCGATGCGCGGGATAAAGCCTGTTTCGGGGTTAAAGTTTTCGCCGATATCCGCGTAAATCGCCTCAAATGAAAACACATTCGTCCGCCGGTCCAACTGAACGAAGACGAGGTTATCCGCCGTGCTTTCTGGCATGTCCAAGCCGCCTGCCTTCCATTCTCTGGCGTATTCCATGTTGAGATTCATCTCGGCAGGAAGCCGAATCCGCGCATCCATCCCGCCTGCCCTGTCGTAGACACCACCGCGCTGTTTGTTTACGCCTAGCACGCCGACAGAAGAGGTTCTTCCCAACTCCCGTTGCAACCGAAAAACGGAGTAGTTATAGTTATTGAGCGGCAACTCGCCTGTCTCAAGTACCTTCTCTTCATCCTCCGGCCCGGCGACAGCTCCCATCAAGGCGATATTGTAATCGCTTACCTTACCGATAACCTTCCCGCCGCCAACCAGGTCTTCGACGCGGCGGCTATAGAACAGATCGAGCGGCATTTGGAAAAGTTCATTTCCCTCGAGAAAGAAGGGACGTTTTTCAGGGAAACGGAGTGGAATATCGGTTAAATTGACAAGATCCGGGTCTGCCTCAATCTGGGCGAAATCGGGATTGAGCGTCACATCCACCGTGAAATCAGCGAAGGGATACCGAACGTCAATGCCCGCGTCTGTCTTCACACTGATAGGTTCATCACCGATTTTTTGCGGCTTCAAGGTGGTGTAAGGTTTGAATTTCAGGGGACGCTTCGTCACCAATTCGGTAATCGGGAGCCCGGTCAGCCGTCCAAACCGAGAGACAGCGTATTGGCGTTCGCCTAAGTCTGCCCAAGTCTGCTCTTCGCCGAGGGCTTCATCGTTTCGCCAGAAGTTGATGCCCCAGGTTGTGGCTGTCGGCTCCTTTGGAAAACGGAGTGAGGCGAACGGAATCGCGAACTCGGCTGTCCATTTGTCCGCTGCTTTCGCCGCTTGTCCTGTCCATTCGCAGTCCCATGAGATGGCGGTGCCGATTTGAGACGAACCAGTGCGTCTGTTCGCGCCTTCGTTCGTGAGCCGCCGGTCTGTCTGCGTGCCGAGTGGATTCAAGGCGAACGCATAGCAGTTGCGGCTATCCAAAAATGTATCAATGAGGATTTCGACGTGATCATCGGAGAAAAAGAACGAGTCACGGCGCGTCTGATTCGCCGCAAGGTTATGCATATCATTCTTGAAACATTCAAAAGCGACGTAGAGGGTATTCGCATCGTGCGTGACGTAAACGGTGGTTGCCTGCGCTGCCGGCGCGCCGCGCTGCGGCTCAAATTGAATGAACTGCCCCGTTTGGGCAGCATTTTGCCAACACGCATCGTCAAGTTTCCCATCGATTTTCGGGGGTGTTTCGGTTGAGACAGCGTTAATCTCTCGGCCAGCAGCCGCGATGCCGCAGCAACAAAGGATGCCAAGGATGCTTAATGCGATTTTCATGAGTTTTCTGGTTTGGGAAGCCTCCTTTTTTACGTTGGAGGGTATGTTATCAGATTTCGGGTTTTGTGTCAAGCAGCGCGATTTGGACTTGACAAAAGTTTGAAAATAGGGTATCCTATTTTGAACTTGTTGGCGTAGCACTCTCGTGAGTCGGTATCCCAACGAGAATATCCAAAAAGGAGCCGTTTGTGGCACATACGCAGAAAAGGAGAACGGCCGAGCCGAGCATTCAGGGTGGTAAGTAGTCCACATGCGATTTGGATGAGGAATTGGAGAAGTTGTCTGCACAGGGCATCGTGCTACCGGGGATGACAGAGGCAACGTCGGTTCGTGAGAGGCGTTGATGGACTTCTCGTTATGGACTTACGTTGTTCCTAAAGGGGAGGAAACCGGCTTTCACCGGTTTCCGCGGGGCGAAAGGGCAAGAGGTTAAGCGTCGGGTTTTTCCGCTGGCTTGTTCGGTTGGACTCTAGGCAAGCGGACATATTTTCGGGTGCCGAGTTTAATATGCTTTTCTTGCTGTTTCGTCATGAATTCCATATAGGTTTCCAGGTCTTCAAAGAGTGCGACGATGCGTTCTTTCGCCTCGTAAATGTCCTTCGCGGGTTCGTGAGGGCTGATATTCATGAGAGTTCCTCCATTATCGTCTTTTAATGATACCACAAAATGCTTCGGAATGCAAAATTTTTTGTCTCAATTAGAACCTTCATCAAAAAATAACACACGGAGGGGTTTATGACTCACGTTCAGACTGTCAAAATTGAGGATGCAGAATATGGAGACATCTACACCGCCTGCATCCAACGGAACGGGACCGGATGGCTTGGCTGGATCCAAGAATATCCGAGAGTGAAGTGCGAGGGCGACACGAAGGCAGTGCTGCTGGAAACCCTTGAAACCATGCTTTATGAGACCTTAGAGGCCGATTGGGAGGCATGGGACAAGCAGTTTGAGGAAGACGTGAAGGCTGGAAAGTTGGATTGTTTCGCTGAAAAAGCCATCGCCGATGTTCGGGAGGGCCGGTATCGGGAGATAGAGGAACTTCAAAAATTTTTGGAAAAGTGATATGAGACATATCTTGAATGAAGATTTTTGGAGTTCCCTTGAGAAACTTCCGCAGGATATCCAGAAACGCGTCCCGCAAAAATTTGAACTGCTCCGACGAAATCCGCGCCATCCGTCCCTCAATTTCAAAAGGGTTAGGGCTCACTGGACTATCCGAATTAGCAGAGGATATCGAGCCATAGCAGTTAGAGACGCGGGAACTTTTGTTTGGAATTGGGTTGGTAAACATGACGAATACATGAAGCGAATTCAATAACCGAAAAGCCCTTCGCGAAACCGGCCCCGAATCTGTGTAAACCGATCCGCGCAATTGACGTTAAAACTAACGTAAAAAATCGCATTTAAAAAGGAGGGCGCGTTTCAAGCGCGCTTTTTCATGACAAAATTTTTCGTTTTACTTCTCTCACTCGCGACGCTTTTCCCGGCGACGCTCTGGGCGGGCCCCGGACGCACAGGGGCACAAATCTTGAATCTCGGCGGCGGCGCGCGGGCAAGAGCCCTCGGCGATGCCTTTTCCGCTATCTCAGGCGATGTTACGACATCGCTATGGAACCCGAGCGGCATCGCACAGATGCCGGAGAGTAAGATTCGCTCCGGGCAGACTGCAGCGCAAGCTTCTATGTTTTACACTGATTACAGCGCGCCGTTCGGTGAAGCGGGTGAAGGGTTATATTATACCTTTCTCTCCGGCGCGATGCCCCTCGGCGATATGGGGACGATCGGCGCGACGCTCCAACTACAAGGACAAGGCACGATTGCGGTAACGACAGATTCGCCTGATGTCGTCCGCGAGGAGAGCCTCGGCACAAACTGGGCATTGACGTTCTCTTACGCCGATAGGATTACCGAACATCTGGCTGCGGGAATTAGCGGCAAAATGATTCGGATGGTACTCGGCAGGGAGAGCGGGAGCTCTTACGCCGTAGATATGGGTATGCAGTATCTGCTGCCATTTGAGATGATGCCGATAACCGTCGGCGCAGCGATTCAGAACGTCGGCCCCGGTATCTCGTTTATTGATGAGAATCAGGCAGATCCGCTGCCTCGCCTCCTCCGCCTCGGCACCTCTATCAGTCTTTTCCGTGCGAAGAATCACCACATCCGCTTCGTGAGCGGCATTACGGGATATATTGATAAACTGGCGGAAAATGAAGAAGAACTCACCGCCGATTTGGAACGCTTGAACGCCGAACGCGAGGACAAACTGACGCGCGAGCAGCTGCTCTCCGACCGGGGTGTCGGTATCCGTGCGTTTGAATGGCGGCACCTCCAAAAAAACCTCGGCTTAGAATACTGGCTGGGAAACCTGCTGGCACTCCGCGTCGGCTACAAGGCGGAACCGGGCATCAATTTGCCAGATCTCACCGACTATTTTACCTACGGCATCGGTATCCAGGTCTACCTATTTAATCTGGATTTAACTTACGGCCCACGCTTCGGTCCCAGTCGCGAACGGCTTATTGAGGCGACCGGGGTAGTCGTCTTTTAGAGGTGAATATGAAAATGGATATCCGAACCGTAGTCCTTGCAATAATGTGCTGTTTGGCATCCGGTTCCTGTGTTGCGGAGGCATCGCAAGGGACAGCCCCTCTCCCTACGTTCCCTATGTTCCATGGAGCGGAGGTGAACGCTCTCAACGCGTTTTATCTTGAGTCTGCGCTTGGAAGTCGGACGTTGGAATCCGCGGATGCAGCGATACCGCTGAAATCGCCGAACGAGGCGTTTCTCTATTCGCTCGTTTTGCCGGGCGCGGGGCAATTTTATGCCGGGGTGAAGCGCGGCTATCTCTACGCCGCTGCCGAGGTGGGTTTGCTCGCCGCCTACTTTATCCTGCGTAATAGTGCAGCCGCTACGCGTGATGAATATCGGGATGTCGTTAGGCAACACGTGATTTTTGACGGACCCGGGTCGTTTGATAACTGGGATTTGGTTGAGGATTTTGAGCATGCGACGCAGTATGAAAACTGGAACCACGTCTACGATTCCGATGCGACGCGGGCGCGGACCGGCAAGTGGTATTGGGAAGACGCGCGCCCTTTTAAAGACGAGGCAGACATCGCCATCGATTTTGACTCGCGATACCGATTGGAGGCGTTCGATTTGCGGCAACAGGCAAACGACAGGTTTGAATTCGCGCGCACCTTCCTCGGTTTAGCGATTTTGAACCACGTTGTCAGTGCGATTGATGCGCGCATCACAACGAAAAGTTGGAATCGCAAGCAGGCGCGAGCGCATTCTCTGGAAATAGACGTGCAAACGGGCTTGATGGAAAGCGCGGTGGTGCTGCGGAAATGGTTCTAATTAGGTATAGGTTGCTGGCTTGTCCCTCGCCGCGCTATCCCCCATTCGCGCTCAGGCGAGCGCGAACTACAGAAATTTGCTAGAGTTCGTAGGTTGAGGGCCTGTCCCTCAACATGCCATGTCCCTTAGGATTCGTAGATTGAGGGCCTGTCCCTCAACGTGCCACGCACAACAAGAAGGACAAATACGAAAATGTCTATAGATACCTCAAAACTTTTAGACGCTTTAAATTCAGTCACGGCAATCCCTATTATTCCCTTCAGTG
>PYJE01000128.1:42178-45060 GCA_003635305.1 Candidatus Poribacteria bacterium
TAAAGACGAGGCAGACATCGCCATCGATTTTGACTCGCGATACCGATTGGAGGCGTTCGATTTGCGGCAACAGGCAAACGACAGGTTTGAGTTCGCGCGCACCTTCCTCGGTTTAGCGATTTTGAACCACGTTATCAGTGCGATTGATGCGCGCATCACAACGAAAAGTTGGAATCGCAAGCAGGCGCGAGCGAATTCTCTGGAAATAGACGTGCAAACGGGCGCGATGGAAAGCGCGGTGGTGCTGCGGAAATGGTTCTAATTAGGTTCATAGGTGCGGGCCTGTCCCTCGCCGCGCTATCCCCCATTCGCGCTCAGGCGAGCGCGAACTACAGAAATTTGCTAGAGTTCGTAGGTTGAGGGCCTGTCCCTCAACATGCCATGTCCCTTAGGCGGCGAGGAATTCGGCGGCGTTCTCGGCGTTGAGCCTGTCCCTCAACACGCCACGCACAACAAGAAGGACAAATACGAAAATGTCTATAGAAACCTCAAAACTTTTAGACGCTTTAAATTCAGTCACGGCAATCCCTATTATTCCCTTCAGTGGTGACAAAATCGATTACGCGGGGCACGCGAGAAACGTTGACTATTTAATGCGGCACAACTATCTTGACGCGGGGAGGCCGCGTGTCATCGCCATCGCAGGCACGAGCCTGATTCATCACATCAGCGAGACAGGGCAACTCCGCCTCGTTGAGAGAACAGGGAAGCAGATAGGAGATGACGGTATCCTCATCTCTGGCATTGTGCCGAACCCAATTCACCAAGCCGGTCAGCTCATTGAGGCGCAAGCGGAACTGCCGCGCCCACCCGATGCGTATCTGCTAATGCCGTTAACAGGGATATCGAGCCCAGAAGGCATTTATGAGCAGTATATGGCGTTCGGCGAACGTTATGGCAATTCTTGCGGCGCGCGGTTTCTCTACTATTTCCGGCAAAAGCGCGACATGTCCGCCGTTATCCAATTGCTCAAAGATTCGCCGCACTTCATCGGTGTGAAAATCGGCACGGGGGAAAAGGATGTGACACCTCTCGTTGATGGAGTTGGTGATAGCGGCCTCGTGATGTGGGGTATCGGGGATAGGTGCACGCGCGCGGCGCAGCTCGGCACGAAAGGACATACTTCCGGCATTGCTGTCGCATTTGCACGCGCATCAGATGAGATTAACAACGCGCAACGTCGCGGCGATTACGAGACTTCGGCGCGCATCGAAGCGGACATCGCTCCTCTTGAGGAAATTCGTTTCATGAACGAGCGTGTCTACAACTATTCCGCGGTGGTAGAGGCGATGCTCTTAAGCGGATTTAGTGATATTGCCGGCGGCACCGGCGGGCCGTTTAATCCGCGCGTGCCATCCGAAATTCGGGAACAGGTTCGTGCCGCAACACAGAATCTGGAAAAGTATCATTAGGCTCCGGGAAATTTCATCATGTCCTACGATAGTTTAACGTTACGCCTTGTCGCAGAAGAGTTGCGCCAAACGCTTTTGGGCGGCAGCATCAGGCATATTGAACAAGCAAACCCGACGACTTTTTCGTTCAAGGTGGTTCGCGGGGTTGAGACGCGTTGGCTGACGCTCTCCGCGCATTCGGTGCATGCGCGCGCGCATCTTGTCCAGCGGCCGCTGCCCGGACAGAAGCAGTCCTACCTCGCCGATTTTCTCACGACGCACCTCCGGCGCGGGACAATCACCGAGATTGCGCAACTCGGCTTGGATCGGATTCTCAAAATCACCGTCCAACCTGTATCCGATGAACCGATTCAGCCGTCGCCGAAGGCACTCCTCGCCGAATTTATGGGGAAACATAGCAACATTATCCTGCTCGATGCGATGGACGACAGGATTTTGGAGAGCCTCAAGCACATTGACGAAACGCAAAGTCGGCACCGGGAAGTCTTGCCGGGTGAAACCTACTGCTTGCCGCCGCAACAGGAGAAGGCTGCTCCGTTGGCACTTGACGCGGCGGGTTTCGCTGCCATCGTTGAAAGTCTCCCGCAGGTGACTTGGCGCGGGCTGTTTAACAACATCGATGGGCTCAGTCCGACGCTCGCGAAGGAAATCCTCGCGCGGGCAGAAGAGACATCTCTCTGGGACGCATATCAGCAGGTTATCGCCTATTTTGATGCGCGCCGCATCTCCCCGCGGCTGCTCCTTGATGGAACGGAAGCTATTGCAACATCGCCGATGCCGCTGCATCAATTGCCGGATGCCACATCCCAGAAGTTTGACACGATGAGCGAGGCACTCTGCGCCTATTACGATGCGATGACGTTGAAGGAGACGATGGCCTCGGAACGGCGCGCGCTCACACAGGCGTTGCATAAACAGCGCGCCTTGCTCCAACGGAAAGCGAAGGGGTTGGCGACAGATTTGGCACGCGCCGAAAAATCCGACGATTATCGCGTCCAAGGCGAACTCCTCCTCGCGAATTTGCATCGCATCACCCGCGGGCAAACGGAGGTAGAACTGCAAAACTACTACAACCCAAACTTGGAGACGGTATTGATTCCGCTAAATCCGGAGCAGAGCCCTTCCGATAACGCGCAGGCGTATTTCAAGAAATATACCAAGGCGAAACGCGGACGTTCGCGTATCCTGCAACTCATCGCAGAACTGGAAGCGGAAGAGGAAGTGCTGCAAGTGGAAACTGCCAAACTTGAAGCGGCGGAAACGTTGGACGCGCTCCAGCGGCTTCGCGCGGCGTTCGTCGCGAACGGGTATCTCAAGCCGCGCCAACAGAAAAGGCAGAAACAGCCGCTAAGCGATGGCCCCTTCCGAAAATATACTTCCGCAAACGGGTTTCAGATGTATGTCGGCAGGAACAGCCAGTCAAACGATTTGCTGTTGCGCCAGATTGCGAAACCGCGCGATATGTGGCTG
>PYJE01000129.1 GCA_003635305.1 Candidatus Poribacteria bacterium
GGCGTTCAGTAAGTTCCTTTCCATCGTCAAACAGGTTGCGCGCAAGTGTAAAAAACACGTTGCGTTCATCGACCGCTGGTATCCGAGCACGAAGACGTGTCACGGTTGCGGTTACGTGAACGACGCAATCACATTGCGGGACCGCACGTGGCGGTGTCCGCAGTGCCAGCGTCATCACTTGCGTGATTTGAACGCCGCGATAAACATTATCAAGGTGGGGGCATCCACCCATGAATTAGGCACCATCAGACAGGCAATCGCCTGCAATTGCTGTAGTAGCTAACACGCTACGAGACTTCAGAATCCCATCGCTTTAGCGTTGGGAGTATGTCAAAAGTGGCTAGCCCGGTAAATCAGAACGGCGAGAGAACGCCCGAAAAAGCGCGCACGCGCGCAAACGTCTGCACGCAGCAGGCGAATATCACGATTAACAAAGGAGATTCCATGTTGTATAAGAATTTGGAGGCGAAGAAAGCAGCCGCGGTCCGAAAAACCCTGTCCTATGTCCCCGATGCATCAGCGTATGCACCGGTGACAGAGTCCCTTGCACGCGCCGCGGAACTCGGCGAAGATAGCATTGCCGCTGTCCTCAATAGTTTCAGCTCCATGCCTCAATCCACGACTGTCTTCGCGAATCCCGCGTTGCACAAAACGGCAGTGAAATGCGGTGATACAGACATCACCCTGAATATCCGAAGTTTCGCAATCCGCGGCATCGTGTTAGAGAGCGAGATTGTCGCTGAAAGTCTCAGCCCCGCGTTCGTCATTTTTGCCGGACTCTTCGGCAGGAAGCCGGCAGAAGATGCCGACGGTATTGATGAAGAGGCTCTTCTGTCAGCATTAATAGATAAGAAATTTTATCGGTTCACTGACACCCGCCGGGCGAATGTGAACGGCACACAACGCTTCATCAACCAGGTCGCGGAGTTCGTCAAAGCCTTCCCGGAAGCCGGCCCCGAGGCTGTCATCCAACACTTCTCAACGTTCCGCAAACTCAACGCGCCACAACAGCGAGGGATTAACAGCACACGGAACCCCGGTGCCCTCCTGTTTGAGCTCATCGGAACGCACATGGAAAACGTCGCTCTGGGGGCAGTCTCTGTCTATATGCGGCATCAGCTTCGTGAGAACACCGCGCTGCATCCGCAGGTACTTGCCATGCGCGCGAAGGACCTCATCCTGGAGCATCAAAAACAGGGAAAGAGTGCGTTCCAAACTTGTTATAGCCTCCTCCTCGGCAAACAGGCGAGTTCCGTAGAAGCGGATATTTTGGAACGGATGGGCATCATCCAGACGCACCACGGTTCCGCCGGGTCCAACGTCGTCGCCCGCTATCTCGCCACCTTACACACCGGTGCAGTCTCCGATTTCTTCGTCGCCTCCCAGATGACGTTAGACGGCGACCGGCATTTCGGCGCAATACACGATATGACGGCGTTTATGAACCAGATTGAACCGCTTGATGCCGACGCGCGGGAAGAAGCCATCCGGCACCGAATGCTCATCGCACTGCCGACTTTCGGACACCCGGAAATCGCTGCAGCCGGACGCGCCGAAGAAATTCAGCAAGACCCGAGGCCCGCCATCTACCTTAACCCGTTACTTGAAGCGGTTGACAACGGTGACATCCAACTCAGCGAACGGCAGAAGAAACGGTTGGGGATTATGCAGCGCATTTATCAGCTCGCTTTCATTGAGGGCATCATTCGACCGGGGCGTGAAAATGACCCGCCGCTTCGTGTTACACCGAATACCGACTTCGGTGGATGGACAGTCCAAGAAGGCCTCGGTATCTATGAAAGCGACCGGACGTTCCTGACATACATCTTCCGCGGATTCGGATGGATGATGGACGCACGCGAGCAGCTCCAAATGAAAATCATCCGGCCTGTCATCCCACCGCACCCCGATGTCGTTCCGGTGGCCACCGACGATACCACCATCGCAAACGAAGTCGTCACATTGCACGACAGATTGGCAGGCCCAAACGCTTTTGAACAGTAGAGCGGGACAACCTGTCCCATCGGCAGGCTTTGTCGTCCGGTAGCCGCGCTTTGTAAGCACGATGTCAGGGGACAGCCTGTCCCTCAGCAGGCTTTGTCCACCGTCTGCCACTGTAGGTTGCGATCGCCTGATCGCAACAGACCTGTCCCTCGGCAGGCTTTGTCCACCGTTAGGCGAGGGAGAATTTCTCCCTCGTCCCACTTCACTAGGAATAGCAGAAATGATTGAATTTGAGCAATTAACAGCCCCAACAGAGGGCGACAGAATTGAAACCGGCGGCGGCCGCATGCTTGTTCCCAACAAGCCCGTCCTCCCTGTCATCGAAGGCGATGGCATCGGCAGAGACATCATGAGAGTTACCCGCCGCGTCGTCGATGCCGCTGTCAGAACCGCTTACGGCGGCGAGAAACAACTCGTCTGGTTTGATGTCTACGCTGGCGAAAACGCCTTTGAAAAATACAACGAATGGCTGCCGCAGGATACTTTCAAAGCGATTGAATACTTCCGCGTCGCTTTGAAGGGGCCGTTGACAACGCCTGTCGGCGGCGGTTTTCGCAGCTTAAACGTGACACTGCGTCAGGTGCTTGAACTTTACGCTTGCGTCAGGCCTGTCCGCTATTTTCAGGGTGTGCCCGCGCCTGTCACACATCCGGAAAAGATGGATGTCGTCATCTTCCGCGAGAATACCGAAGATGTCTACGCCGGCATTGAATGGGAGCAGGGCACACCGGAAGTGCAGAAAGTCATTGAACTCCTCCGCACTGAGATGGGGGTGGAAATCCGCGAGGACTCCGGCGTTGGCATCAAGCCTATCAGCATTTTCGGCACGAAACGCTTGGCGCGGATGGCGATTCAATACGCGCTGGACCACGGCAGACGCACCGTCACCTTTGTCCACAAGGGCAATATCATGAAATTCACCGAAGGCGCGTTCTGTGCATGGGGATATGAACTCGCTAACGAGGAATTCGCCGACGTAACCCTCACCGAAGACGAACTCTACAGTGACTACGATGGAAATCTCCCTGAAGGCAAAATCCTCGTCAATGACCGGATTGCCGACAGCATGTTGCAACAGATTTTGACGCGCACCGATGAATACGATGTCCTCGTCACGCCGAATCTGAACGGCGACTATCTGTCCGACGCGGCGGCGGCGCAGGTGGGCGGCATCGGCATGGCACCCGGTGGCAACCTCAGTGACGATGTCGCGCTATTTGAGGCGACACACGGCACCGCGCCCAAATACACAGACCGGGATGTCGTCAACCCAAGCTCGCTGATTCTCTCGGCAGTGATGATGTTGGAGCATATCGGCTGGCAAGAGGCCGCAGCCCTAATCATCACCGGCCTGGAGAGAACCATCCTCCAAAAACGGGTGACGTATGATCTGGAACGATTGATGGAGGGTGCAACAAAGGTGCGCACTTCCGAATTCGGCGCGGCGATTATTGAGAATTTTCGGGGATAGCCTCCCTCTCTGGTAGGCGCGCTTTCATACCGTGCCTACCAGACGTTAGAAAAATCACCCCAATAACAAACCAAAAAATCAGCAATGAACGGTGATGTAGCACATTATCGGCGATGCCATAAATCAGCGCGGAAATCAGAAATCCGCTCCCGCCTATAAAAATCCCCATCTCCCAAAAATCCGCTGATTTCCGAAGTGCGAGTAGCCGCCGCCAAATCATCACAAGCATCCACACGAACACGAGAAGCGAAGGCATCCCGTGCTCAACGGCGATGTGGAGATAAATGTTATGCGCATGATACGGGATGTTATACTGTTCCGGTGGGCCGTTCAGTTGGTATTCATAACGAAATCTGCCTAATCCGATGCCTGTGAGCGGGTATCGCCGAATCAGTTCAAGCGAAGTCTGCCACCATTGCGGCCGTTCCCCCATGAACCCTGCGGGATGCTCCAACATCGTCTGGAATCGTGCCTTGATATGCCGCGGCGTGAAAAATAGCGATAGACAGAGTGCGATAACGGTGAGGATGGCTAAAAATACGAGTCTGCGCGCTTTCAAACCGCTCTTATGGAAAAGCAAGTCGGCGACAGAATAGGTGCCGATGCAGGCTGCCGCGACGGCAACGCTCACCCACGCCGCGCGCGTGAGCGTCAACGCCAGATTCAAGCACATCAAGACTAGCATCGTGCCAAGTGCGACGCGAACCCAGAGCGACTGGCATGGATTCGCGCGGAGACTTGCGACAAAATAGCCGAACGTAAACGGGATCAGGAGCGCGAGATACGCGCCCAAGTCATTCGGCATTTTGAACGTCCCCGTGAGGCGCGGTTCTATCATGTAAACCATCAGACACGCTTCGCTTTTGCGAATGAGATAGCGTCTCTCGCGCGCCGCGTCCTCGATACGCCATTCGTCAGGCACTTGTGCTAGCGCGAACGCTGCACTCGGTGAAAGCGGTATATTGTGCTTCCGCAATTCGGTGCGTAGTTTCTCTGAAATGGCGTATCCGTTTCCTTGCCGCATTTCCTCCTGATATGCTAACGGCATTTGCCCCATAAAATCCATCGCTAGTTGTTCATCGTTCGCGTAATACCAGAGCCCCAGCGCGCAAGAAATCCCGCCGGCGAAGATGAACGCGACGACAACGTGCCGCCACAGATGTCCGAGACAGCTGTGGACAACGGCGTAGAAGAGGAGGACTGCCCGGAGCCATTTCCAAAAATAGCCGAGGCTACTCGTAGCAGGATGCGGTGCGAAGAAGGATGCAACCAGTGCCAAACCTAAAAAGAACGCGAACAGCCGGTCCAACGCAGTGGAGTGCCAGCCGAATTTCCGTTCCGCAATCATTCTGCCTATCCACCCGACGAACACCAACGCCATCGCTAGGTTCAGGAATACCGTTGAATACCCAAACGGAAGCGATAGCACAAAGATAAGAAATCCGATGTAGATAACGGTGTCAAAGACTTTTGGCGTGTGCAGCATGGTGAAAGTCTATCTTAAACGGGGTTGGCTGTCAAGTGAAAAGTTGAAACCCGTCTGTGGAACGTAGTGCGGGGGCCTGTCCTCCGCCATGTCTGTGTTGCTGGGAGCGGATGCGAGGGACAGGCCCTCGCACTACGGTAACCGGGGACGAGACTGGCCCACCGCAACAATCCCGAACGGGACAAAAAAACGCCAACACACCGTAGCGCGGGGGCCTGTCCCCCGCACTCCTTGACACCAGCGAGGGACAGGCCCTCGCACTACGGTAAGGCCTGAGTCTATAGACATTAAGGTCCTACGGACCTTTTCTCCGTGTGACGGCTGAGCGTCTATAGACATTAAGGTCCTTACGGACCTGAAGACCAGTTTCCCTAATCCTGAAAATCTTGCTCATCTTGTAAATCCTGCGCATATCTTGAAAATCCTGCTTTTAATTTGACAACCGCGCAAAAATGTGGTATAATATATCCATTGTAGGTACGGTAGCCTGCGCGGTTGTAAAGCGCGCCGACGGTGTTTTTGGGCGCGG
>PYJE01000130.1:0-15715 GCA_003635305.1 Candidatus Poribacteria bacterium
AGTTGCAGCGTAGCGCGGATAGTTTGACGGACTTCGCCGCAAATATGCACCGCGTGTTCAACGTCTGCCCGTGTCGCGTAATAGTGCTCATAACGGACATCCACGGCATGTGTTGTGAATCTCTTGAAGTCAGTCCGCCAGACGCGCCATTCGGGGTGCAGTGGCACAATCAGATGCAATAACTCTTGCAAATCGTGCGTCCGGGGGACTGGCAGGTTCGCCTCTTGTAGCCATGCTTTGAGGTATTTCTCAATACACTGCTGCGCGTGGAAACAAACCAGATCGTAAAGATTAGGTGTCAGTGACTGGTGAAGCACCTGGATTCCTTCCCAGTCGGATTCGGCTGTCCGCACCTTTTCTAGTGTCAGTGGATTGATAACGCCTTTTTGCTGCCAGACCGGCACTAAGGCATCTTCGGCGAGTTCCATCGGTGGCAGCGCGCCTTCTGTTTCGTAAAGCACGTCCCCTTTTTCGAGTACCTCGTGCAGGAACCAGTCGTTGTGCGAGAACCGATACGCAATGTCCGCGGCGGAGCGAACCTGCAAGTCGAGAGGGAACCGTTTAGGGATACGTGCTTTAATCTCACATCGCTGCTGCCATGTCTCTGATTTCAGAATATCCATCACAACGAGCAAGTCAACATCGGAGTCTTCTGTCGGCGCGCCATATGCGTAAGAACCGAAGAGGATGACTTGGAGTGGTGCGAATTCTCGGACGATGTCATCACAGGTGGCTTGAATGGCTTTTGCGGAAATCATGGGTTTGTCCCTCCGTTGTTTGGGAGTTGCAGCGTGGCGCGGATAGTTTGACGGACTTCGGTGCAGACGCGCACCGCATGTTCAACGTCTGCCTCTGTCGCGTAATAGTGCTCATAACGGACATCCACGGCGTGTGTTGTGAATCTCTCGAAGTCAGTTCGCCAGACGCGCCATTCGGGGTGCAGTGGCCCAATCAGATGTAACAACTTTTGCAAATCGTGCGTCCGGGGTACTGGCAGATTCGCCTCCTGCAGCCACGCCTTCAGGTATTTTTCGACACACTGCTGCGCGTGGAAACAAATCTGATCTCGGAGAGGTCTGGGAGCCTGCTGCACCAGCGTCAGCATCGTATCCCAATCATCCTCAGCGTTCTGCACTCTTTCTCTTGTCAATGGATTCATAGCACCTGTTTCCTCCCAGACCGGCACCAAAGCATCCTCGGCAAGTTCCAATGGCGGCAGGGCCGCATCCGTATCGTAAAGCACGTCCCCTTTTTCAAGCACCTCGCGCAGAAACCAGTCGTTGTGCGAGAAACGATACGCAATGTCCTCCGGCGAGCGAACGTGCAAATCCAGGGCGAAGCGTTTGGGGATGCGTTGTTGCATGTCCCATTTTTGCTGCCATGTTTCTGACTTCAGAATATCCATCACAACGAGCAGATCGACATCGGAGTCTTCTGTCGGCGCGCCATACGCGTAAGAGCCGAAAAGGATGACTTGGAGTGGTGCGAATTCGCGGACGATGTCATCGCAGGTGGCTTGAATCTCTTTTGCGGAAATCATGGGTTTGTGCCTCCCTTTTTGGGTTTTGATTTTAGTATAACATGCGAAGTAGGAAATGTCAAGCCATTTTGCAATAAAACGATTTTCGTGGTAAACTACCCAAAATCGCCTTTGGATAGGAAAAGAACTATGCGCCCCCGACTCCTCATTCAGATATGTTTTCTTCTCATCGTGCTGTTCGGGAGCTTTGCGCGAGGCGATGACTTGATGTCCCTCTTTGCGCAAGGTATCGAAGAATTGAACGCCGGACAATTGGACGCTGCCCTTGAAACGTTCAAGCAGATAACGACAACCGCGCCGGATTTCCCTGACGCGCACTATCACCTCGCTCTGGTTTACTATCGTAAGGCACAATTCCGAGAGGCGGCTGCGGCGTTCAAGCAAACCTTAAAATTCTTGCCTCGCGATGTGGCGGCACTCGTTAACCTCGGGCTGGCTTCCTACAGGGCAGCGGAGATGTCGGAGGCAGTAAACGCATACCGAACCGCGCTGGAAATCCAGCCGCATAACGTTGAGGCACTCAATAACCTTGGGCTTGCCTATCAAGAATTGGGACAGTTTGAAGAGGCGATTGCCGCCTACGATAAGGCGTTGCGACTCAGACCGGATTTGCCAGAGGTGGAGGCAAACCTCGCGACTGCGCATGAATTGCAACGCGGTACCTATTCGCTTGCCGCCTATCGGCACTATCGCACTGGGATGCAGTTGAAGCGCGCGGGCAACGCCCAAGCAGCTGTCGCCGCGTGGCAACAGGCGATTGCCGAAAGTCCAGACTATCGACTCGCGCACCTCCAGTTGGCGGAAACTTATTTTGAGGGAGGCGCATACGAACGCGCTATCTCTGCCTACCTAGCGGCACTTGAACTGCACCCCGATGCCGGGGCGGAAACCATAGACATCCACCCTTCCAATCGTCCGGATGATGCCGACATCTTCTACAATCTGGGCAACAGTTATCTCTACGCAGGGAAGTTGGAATCGGCGGTTTCGGCGTATCAGCGCGCCGTGGAGATAAACCCGAAAATGGCATCAGCTTGGGCGAACATGGGGACGGTGCTTCTGGAATTAGAACGCCTTGATGCCGCCATTGCGGCGTGCGAAAAGGCGTTGGAAATCGTTCCCACCGCGCACCAAATCCGAACCACCCTGACTACCGCGCAAGGCATGAAATCGGGACAGTTGACGATGCAGGCGTATCGCTTGTGGAAGCGCGGGGTTGCTGCGGCAAACCGCGGCGAGTCGCAAACGGCGATTGACTTGTGGAGCCAGGCGAGCGCGCTGAGTCCGAACTATGCCCAAGTGCATGAGAGTTTGGGATGGACATACTTCACTCTCCAGCGGTTTGACGATGCTATCCAAGCGTGTCAAGCGGCGCAGACCTCTTTCGCCGCGCAGCTCACCACCTTCGCGCGAGAACTGAAGGCAGGAAAATATCCGTTCAGAGCCTATCAACTTTGGGAACAAGGCAGGCGCGCGAGTGCCGCAGGCGAACTTGAACGAGCAGTTGCCCTCCTGTCGCAAGCGGTTTCGGCGGGACCCGGATTTATTGAAGCATCCAACACGCTAGCGTGGCTCTACGCTGATAAGTTAGGCACAAACCTCGCGGAGGCAGAAAAGTTAGCGCGACATGCGATTTCGTTGTCAGGGAGCGCGGATGTGCCGGGCGCGCCAGACCGGCCGCATTTGCATCACACGCTTGGGTGGATTCTTTACAAACAGGAACGCTATTCGGAAGCACTCAACGCCTTTGACGTTGCCCTGCGCCATTCCCCGGACAACGCCGAATATCTGTATCACGCCAGTTTGGCGGCGGTGAAAAATGGCGCGACACCCCAAGCATTAGCATATCTCGCGCAAGCCATTAAACAAGATGCGCAATGGATAGAGACAGCGCGAACGCAACGGGAGTTTGATGCGATTCGTTTTCAGGCGGGGTTTCGGGCTCTGGTACCCTAAAGGCGAGGGACAAGTTTCTCTCTCCCTACGGAAAAAACGGTTCCATGTTCGTAACTCATTGAACCGGAAAAGGGTTTCATGTTCGTAGCGCGGGGGCCTGGACGTAGGGTGCGCGGTTGCAAACCGCGCCTACAGGAACCGGAAACCGGTTTCATGTTCGTAGCGCGGGGGCCTGTCCCCCGCGGTCGGTGCGTGAGGAGGAACTTTCTATTCCGCCTCTTCCTTAGGCTTGAGCAACCCCGCGCCATCGTTTTGCCAATTGTCAGCCTTCTCTTTCAACTTCTCGAGGTCCCCCGGATTTTTGATATCCACGATGTGCGGCGTGATGATGATGACAATCTCCGTGTTCTCAACCTTCGTTTCGTTCTTTTTGAATAAGCGGCCGATAAGCGGAATGTCCCCCAGAATCGGGAGTTTCACCTCAACGTTAGTCTGCTTCTGGCGAATAATGCCGCCGACAACAATCCGCTGTCCATCCTCAACATCAATATAGCTGCTGATGGAGTTGTCTTCAGTGATTGGCGCGTTGAAGTCCGTGAACTCCACGAAATTGCTCGCGCTGATGTTGGCAATATCCAAGCCAATCGTGCGGATGCCATCTGCGTTCGCCTGCGATTTGGCAATATACGGCGTGAGATCGATGTTAATCCCAACGGGCGGATCGATGAAATCATAGTTGAAAAGCGGTTGCGTGACTCCCTCGCCGAGGATGCTATTTGTATCAACGCTTTGCAGATAGGGGATGCGCCGCCCGCTGCTCCACGTAGCTGGCTGGCTATCGCGCGTCAATAGCGATGGCGTGGAGAGCGTCCGCACCTTGTTCTCGCGAATCATAGCGTGGAGCAGTGCCATATACTCATTCGTCGCTAACCCGATGTTAAATCCCGAAACCTCTTGCTGGAGGCTCAGTTCCGGTGTCAGTTCGCCGACGAGGGGATTCCCGCGGCGCGGTTCAATACCGAAAATTCTATTCTCCTCTGCTGACAATTCAATGCCGAGTTTCGTGGTTTCGTCAAGCGTGACTTCGAGGATGCGGATGTCTATCCACACCTGCCCGCGGACGAAGTCTAATTGCGCAATGAGAGCGTGGACATCTGGGAGATACCGCTGCAGTGTGGTGATAATGAGCGAGTTTGTGTCCTCGTCGGCGAAAACTGTAACTTTGCCGCGCAGCGAGTTAATGTCCTTCTGCTCCATGCGGCCGCCGCTGGCGAGGAACCGGCTAAAACTGAAGCGGTTGTTTTGACTCGCATCGCCTTCCCAAACGTCTTCAAGCACATCCTCAAGTTCTTCGGCGTTGGCGTATTCCAACCGAATCGTCTCTGTCACCTCTTTCTGTCCTTGCGGTGTCGGGACATCCAGGTCTTTGATGAACTGCGTGATGAGGTCAAAGTTGCGCTGCGTGGAAGTTGAGACGATAACAGCGTTCAGCGTGATATAGGGCTCCACCGTGACATTGCCGGCGAGTGAACCTTGCGTTTGGTTGCGCTGCCGTTCTGCAAGGAAGAAGAAAAAGTTGCCGGTGTTCCCTGAACTCCCTTGGTAAGTGTTATTGATGATATTTGCGACGTTCTCCGCATCGGCGTATTGGAGTTTAAACATTCGAGTGCCCCATTCCTGGTCTGGCATGGCGACATCGACTTTGCTGATGAGGTCATTGATGAGTTCAAAGTTCTGCGCAGCGGTGGAAATCATGAGCGCGTTCAGGCGTGCATCGGGGACAATGTGGACTTCACCCTGGATGCCGAAGCCGGTATTACCGCTGGGTTCGCGTTGCGCTCTCGCCCACCAAGGTCTATCCCTGTCTGAACCAGTGCTGCCGCCTTCAAAAAGGTCTTGAAGGCTGGGCGCGAGGGTACCGGCGATGGCATACTTCAGGTAATAGATTTTGATTTCCGCCTGCGTTTGCTCCCGGTCCAGCGCATTGATAATTTCGTCAATGATAGGGAAATTACGCGGATCTGAGGCAACGACGACAACGTTCAGTCTGTCATCACGCGAGACTCTCACGTCACCGACGATACCTTGATTTTCAACGCCTTGTTCTCGTTGAAACGCGCGGAGTTTCGCGCGGTCCCACGGATCTGCCCTGCGAGTGTTCCGATTGCTTTCGCCGGTGAGTACCTCCTGCAAGACGGTTGCAACATCTTCGGCGGTGGCATTCTTGAGGCGAAATATCCGAATCTTAGTTTGCAGACTCGGCGAGATGTCTAGTTGGCGGATGAGCTTTCGGAGGAGGACCAGGTTCGCCTCGGATGCCTTAACGACAAGCGAGTTGGAGTTGGCATCGGCGTAGATTTTCACGGTGCCTTGGAATATTTCAAAATCGCTACCTTGTTCAATTGCCTGCCGTGCCTCGTCTGCATCACCGATTCTTCTACCACTGTTCGTCTTCTGTTCGTCGTCCTCTTCCTGAAAGACTTGCGTGAGTGTTTGTGCGACTTCGGTTGCGTCTGCGTAAGTTAGGGGGATAATCGCGATGCGCAAGGGGAATCGCTCCCCTTCATCAGCGATTTGCAAGATAGAGACAATCCGGCGGATATTGGAGGCGACATCGGTGATGACGAGCGCGTTCGTGGTAGCCTCCGCGAAAATGACAGCCTGTTTGTTGAGCAAGGGGCGCAACGCTTCTACCTGTTCGGAAGCGACAGCGTTCTCCAGCTGCACAACGTAGGTCTGGATTTCATCTGTCTCCTCCACTTGTGCCGGATCTGCGAAGATGTGGTTAAACGGCACTTTCATCACCATCGCCTTCTCAAAAGTGGTGATGAGCAACGTGGCATCAGTGCGAATGAGTGTCAGGTTATACTGCGCGAGGACGGTTTTGATTTTTTCGATGACCTGGTCCAACGTGACGTTTTTGAGATTAATCAGTGAGAACCTTTTATCGCGGATGTCCTCTTCACTCGCGATGATGGTGAGGTCTGTTTCACGTGATAGCCATTCCAGGAGCCCTTTCAGTTCTTGGCCGGTGAAGTTAAAGTCAAAGCGGATGGCGCGTCCTTCGTCATCGGTTTCGGCGACGCGCATCGGCGGTTCCTGTTGGTTCTGAGCCGGGAGCTCCGCAAGTAACCCTAGCAGCATCCCCACACAAACAAGTGAAATGAATGTTTTTGTATGTCGCAATGCGTTTGATAACATCTCTGGTGCAATCATGTTTCTCTCCGTATATCTGTCATCAACTGTGTTGATGCCTACGTTTTTGATTCGGCGCGGCGAGGGACAGGTTTTCCCCGCCTTACGGAATAATGGGCGTTCTGTCAAAAAATACGTGCGATCATCAGCACATTCACGCTCAGTGTGGCTTCACGCTGCTGGGTGGGCGCGCCCGGTCTTCTGGGCCGCGCGCCTGTCTCTTGCTGCTTCTCCACAGCAATCCTCAAATCTTTGACAGACAACCATTTCGTGCTGGTTTCAATCAGTCGGTTGAGTTTCACCAACTTTTCCATATCGGTTTTGAATTTCATCTCAACGATGTAAGTCTCGGACTGATAGGTTGCTGGTGCGAGAGCCAACTGCTCTACCAGTATTTTCCGTTTTTCTTGAATTGCCTCGACGTATTCTACCATCGCCAGAATGAGGTTTTCCTCATCAAGCGGCGTGGGTGGGATGTCAGGTGTCTCTGTGCCTGTCTCTGTCGCGTTCTGCTGTTGTTGCGCGGTGTGAGCCGCGGCGGCTTTCATCAGCACCTCCAACAGCGTGCTATCCTCTAGGAACCGCACTTCAACCGATGCCGGTGTCGCGCCGATGCCGAAGATGCCGCGGTTCGCCGCCGTGGTCTGCTCGTGAATTTGCGACTCAAAGAAACCGCGCTTCTGATGTGTCGCGCCACGCAATTCCTGTGCGATCCTCGCATGGATGAAAGTGGCGAGTTGAACGCGCATCTCCACGGGGATCATCTCTGGCAGCGCGACGAACGTCTGCGGCTCCTTCGCCGCTTTGGCATCTTTCTCGGGTTTATCTTCTCCGAGCCATGCCGACATCATCTTCCCGAACATGTCCTCATCTGTTGCCAACTCTTCCTCAAGTGCCGCTTTTTCGACTTCCAAGTGTTTCAGGTAGAGGTAAAGCACGAGGTTTTCCCGCGTTTGCACGGAGAGGTTCGTCGTCTGTTTGCCGGGCGCAGGCTTCGTCTGAATCTGGTAATTTTGCTGCACGCCGGCGCGTTTAACGAGCGCGTCGATGCGCCGCCGGATTACCGTCTCCGGATGTTCCCGCTCAAAGATGGTAGCAACGTTTGGCCGATTTTGAACGGCTAACCCGGTATCCTTGTAGATTTCGGATTCAACCTTTTTCAGGAGTTGCGCCGCGGCAATCAAATTTTCGGTCTTCAGCAGCTGCTCCTGTTTCGCACCCATGTTGCTGATGGAAAAGATGCCCAAGAACGCCGGGCCGACTTGCATCGCAAGCGCAGCCAGGAGGACAACGCCTAAAACGACAAGCAAGACCCGGGTCATCGGAGTTAATTGGAGATTCACATCCATGTTTTATTATTTTTTCTCCTGCTGAGGCGAGTCCTCTTTTTTCGTGGGAGGCGGCGCAACGTCCGGTTCCACCTTTTCCTCTTTTTTCGTGGGCGCGACTTTCGCGTCCGCATCCGGTTCCTCTTCCTCCAGCGTTGACGTAGGCGGCTTGATGTCCGGTTCTGCATCGGGTTCCGCTACTTCAAACGTCGGGAGTTCTAGTGTCGGGTACCGTTTTTGCGCGAACGCTTTCACCGCCGCTGCGGAGAGGCTAAAGCGCACTTGGACCTGAAAAACGGTTTTCCGATTTTCAGATGCCGCCGTGACTTCCCCTAGTTGCACGTTGGTAAATACGGCAGACCGGTTGAGCGCGCTGAACAGGGAGTTGATTGCGTTATGAGAGGCGGCTTCCAAGTTAAAGGTAATCCGCGCTTGCGTCGGTTCGTTCAGGTTCGTCACATTGAGGTTAGTCCATGCTACCTGCGTCCGGTCGGCGAATGTTGCGCTGATTTCGTGCAAAATGTCCAGCGGTGATGCGTGATGCGCCAGCATGTCCGTGAGTGCCAATTCACGAGCGAGTTGCGTTTGGGCGGCATCCATTGAGTGGGTGAAATCCGTGAGGCGGATATCCATGGATTCAGCCCGATGCTGATGCAATCGCTGTAAACTGAGTCCCCCGAAAAGGAGGCCGACGGCCAGCGCGCCGCCGAAAGCACTTGCAATCAGGAACCGCCGTTTGCGCGTCGATTGCGTGAGTGTCTGTTCCGCCTCTTTAGGTAAAAGCGAGACGCGCGTGTCCGTGTCCAGCGCGTTGAGCGCGACACCGAACGGGACAGCAAACATATCCCCGTGTTCCTCAAGTCCATCAGCAAACGCGATATCCATCTCCGCACGCATCGCGCCGAACGGATTCCACAAGCGCGTCGGCATGTTCAGTGCTTCTTCGCAGACTTCGGCGAGTTCGGGGACGCGCGCGCCGCCGCCGCACAGCCAAAGTTCCGGAGTTGCAGTGTGTCCTGTTCCTTCTGCCATCTCGCGTTGTGCCGCAGCGATAGAACGTCGGAGTTCACCGATGAAACGCGCAGTCCACTCACGCGTCGGTGCCTCTCGTGCGGAAAGGTGCCGCTTTTCCGCTTCCGCTGTCTCAAAATCGACGTTCTGTGCCGCCATGACGTTTTCTGTCAAGAGGTTGCCGCCGATGCGGAAACTCCGCGAAAATCGCAAGGAGTCGTCCTGCATGAAGCAGAAGTCTGTCTGACCGGCACCGATATCAACGATGATTCTGTCTGGCGAACGGGTTTCTTCTAATCGCGACACTTCCGCGATTGCCACCATTGAGGGAATCACTGCCGTAGGCACCGCGTCTGTCTGCCTCACGAGTTCCATATACCTCTCAACCGTCTGCCGCCTGGTTGATACCAGTTCCACGGAGGTGGATTCCCCGTTCCGCTGCACGTCGTGATAGGTGAATATGGATTCCTCTATCCGGAACGGGAGTTCGGTTTCTGCGGCGAGCGCGACGACGTTCGCTAGCTGCGCATCTGTCGCCGCCGGCAGATTGGCGAGGCGTTTAGTGTTCACCAAATACCGCGGCAGTGCCACGCCGACTTCGGTTTTCTGTCTGCTGAAAATCGCTTGGACTCCCTTCGGCGCGCGGTAGGATAAACGTGCCCAAAGTGCCGCAACTGACTGCATCTCATCTCCATCTGCATGCGCAATGAGACTTGCATGGACGAGCCGCAGTCCGGCCGCAGTCTGCTCCAATTGAACGATTTTCGCTGTGTTCGTGCCGATGTCTATCGCCACTACCTGATTTTTTGCCATTTTGTCCTTTTAGGATTTACACAGACGTAGTCGGTAGGCGCGTGCTCCCTTGCACGAGTGCGCGGTTTCAAACCGCGCCTACTGAAGAGGAATCGACGTAGCCGGTAGACGCGCTTTCCAAGCGCGCTCCCGCGCGAGTGCGCGGTTGAAAACAGTGCCCACCAAACAGGACGACGTAGCCGGTAGGCGCGCTTTTCAAGCGCGCTTCTGCGCGAGTGCGCGGTTTCAAACCGCGCCTACCGAACGGAATTTTGGAATTTGCGTAAATCCTATCCTCAATCCTGCCGCCAATATCGCACTGCCACCGGGTCCCGGCTCCGGTCGATAATGCCCACACACGTCGCTATGACTTTGTTGTTCATGTCGATGCCGGATGCCTCAATGCGATACCCATGTGAACGATACGTCACCGAATTCACAATCTCGCGGAACGTGCCAAAATCGATTTCCTGCAACTCCATCAACTGTGCAATGCTCGTGAAAGGATTGCCTTGGATACCTTGCTCTGCTAAATCTTGTGCTTGCTGGCTGTCAGCGGGAGGCTCTTCGCGACGCGCCACGATGGCTTGCGCCCTTGTCTCATCCATCCCCGGCAACAACGCCAGCGTTTCCGGCGGTGCCGTGTTGATGTTAATTAAACCGCTGAGCGTTTCTTCATCTGTTAACGTCACTTTATCGGTGATGTTGACGAACTCCTCCTGCGTCAACATTTTCACCTCTTTGAGCGCGTCAACGTTTTGGAAAGTGCCTTGCGTGTCGCGATGATTCACGATGCGTTCCGCAATACCTTCGTCAATACCGTCCAACGATTGCAGCTCCTCCCTATCTGCAGTGTTGATATTCACCTGTCCACCGCCCGGCTGCTCCGCTTTCCCTTCGTCAGCGTTGCCGCCCTGTTCTCCGCCTTCTGTCGTGATTCGATCTCGGATGTTATTGAAACGTTCATCGGAAACGGCTTGGACATCTGCGAGTGCTGAGAGCGTCTCAAATTCACGTTGCTGGATGAGCGATTCCGCCTCGGCTTGCGAGAAGATCGGCTGCTCTTCTTTCATCCGAATTCCTGTGAGTTGTCCTGCATCCGCCGTGTTTACATTGACGCGCGCTTCCCCGTTCGCATCGGTGTTCGCGTCTATTGAGTATACGGTTGCCACGTGAACGAGCCCTGTCGAAGGAAGAACCGGCTTCGTGCCGAAAGATGTCGGTTGCGAGAACTCTTGTTCTGTCACAACCGGAAGGTTGTCCGCTGATTGCTGTTCGCCATATAGCAGCTCCTCTGTCATCCCTTCAATTCTGGCGAGCGCGCGCACGGTGCGATAGGGTTGTCCCTCCTGAATGCGGTTTGCTAACTCTTGGGTGAAACTGTCGTCCGGTTCCGCACCCGCCAAAGCGAGCAGGTTGAGGATGAGCTCCGCGTCTGCCGTGTTGATGTTAATTTTCCCCGATTCGTCCGTGACGGCGACGTGATAGGCGATTATATTTCCCTGTTGGATACCGTCTTCTACCTGTCCCTCAACGGGTTCTGCCCATCCCTCACCGAGTGAGTCAAACGGTGTCTGATCATCGCGTAGCACGGCGAGTGTCCATTCAAACCCAGCTTTGGCGGCGTAGTGATACTTGGCACGTTCCAAGAAATTCCGCTGCGCCCGCTGTTCCAGGTGAATGGAATAAAGCATCTGCATCGCGAGGATAGAGAGGATAGTCACTATCCATAGTGTTGAGATGAGGGAGAGGCCTTCCTCATTATTCAGGAGGTTTTTGCGCGGTGTCATTGCGGCGGTCCTCCCTGTCCTTCAGGTGCGGGGGGAGCCTGTGGCAAAGCAACCATCGTTGTCTGGATCATCGTGTTGGGCGGCGTTCCCGTTTGCAACTGCGATGTCTGAACGCTCTGAGGACGCGAATCTTCACCTTTCACGGTGATTAAAACGCGCACGGCGTAGGGGTTGCTGTCCTCCTGGTCCCACGAATCATACCACGTCCCCTCGTCACCGAGATATTTCAGGTCGAAGTTGACAATCCCGGAGACGAGTGTTGCGATTTGAGAATAGACCGGTTCGCCGTTTTCGTCTGTTTGAGGTGCTGTTCCCGTATCCATCAAGGAACCGATGACCACTTCCGGATTGAGCGAGGTAGTTGTAACCCGATAGAGTGCGAGTTCTTCTGTCTCTGTAGCGGCGTTCGGGAGTTGGAAGTTGTTGCCGCCGGTTCCTCCCTGTGGCATCTCTGCCCGCACGAAATAGGCGACGCGCTGAACATCGCTCATCAACGGAGGCACAGTCAAACTGGTGCGCGTTTGTCGCCGCTCGGCGTTGAGTTGCGCCAAAAACGGGTCTGGTTCTGTGCGCACCAACGTGACGAAACTGAGCATATCCCGTTCTCCCGATTCTGAAGGCATGTCTTGCGTATAGAGCACGAAATCGGGCTCTTCTGGCGCGGCTTGGAAGTGCTTCAGATCAGTCGCGAGGGTATCCAACGCTACCCGAGTCCGCTGCGCCGCGAGTATCTTCGCCTCGGTCTGGTGATAGGCATCGATTGAGGTTTTGAAGACAGCGTAAGCGGCACCTGCGATAATAGCGAGCACGCTCACAGAGACAAGCATCTCAACGAGGGTGAAGCCGTTTTCATCACGCGTATGCATTTGAGATTCCTCTTATTGGCTCTGCTGCACGGCGAGGGACAGGCCCTCGCCCTACGGTGCGGCTGGCGTTTTCTGCCTATCAGCTACAAAGGTATGCAGAGACATTGAACGTTCCTTGCCGAGGTGCTGCCACGAGACTGTCATCTGAATCCGCCGCACGCCTTGCACCTCTTCGGATTGGACATCTTCCACGATGGAATGCCACTGATAGCGCGAGTTTTCTCCGAATTCGCCGCTTTCTTCACCGACTTCCGGATAGCCGTTCACCTCAATATCCTCCATCCGAAATTTGATGAGGTAAAGGGCTGTCGTCTGATTATCGGAGAGTGCCTGATTTCGGGCTGTTGATGAGAAGACTTGCAACAGCGCGGGTAGCACGGCGGACAGAATCGCCAGGGTTACCAAGATTTCAACGAGCGTGAATCCGTGTTCGTTAGAGGTGCGCATGGTGTCTCTCTAATTTTACGCACGGCGAGGGGCTGGCACTCGCCCTACGGTGAAGTTCATTATTCGTCTTCTGTCAAGCCAAGATTCGCGATTTCTTCATCGGTGAGTTGTCGGACGTGGACGCGCCCACTCGCCGCCTCAACGGTGACAGACATCACCCGATTTTGAGAGTTCCGAAGATAAATGTGTGTATCTTCCGAAGACGCAGTCGGCGAGAAGTAGACATACTCAATCCCTGAAACGACGTGCGCTGTCTGTCCGTTATGGTTTGTTGTCACCGCTGCAAGCGTCACCTGCTGTTCCAATGTCTGCGGCACGCCGAGGAGGCCGCCCGTGCGCGTTAATCCCTGCTGGGCAGTTTCGGCTGCGGTGATGTTTTGTCGGCGAGCCGTTCCTTCTGTTAACACCGAAGCCAGCGGCTCTTGCGGGTTGAACGTTTCGCTGGAGGCGAGCCAGCACTGCTCCCTGTCCAGCTCGAGCACGACGAGATGCGCTGTCCGTTCCGTGATGGCCATATCTCGCGCGAAAACGAGCAGAGCGCGGACGGTTTCCGCGGATGCCTTCAACCGGCGCGTCGAAGTAAAGCCTTTCAACGCCGGCATGGAAATCGCAGACAGCACAGCGATGATTGTCATGACGAGCAGCAATTCCATCATCGTGAAGCCGCGCTCGGAAACGTTTTTGATTTCTGTTGGGAGTGCGCGAGGGACGGGCCCTCGCGCTACGGAAACCGGATAGGACGAATACGCGTCAGTTGTTCGCCTGCTGTCCTGTCTCCCAATTGGTAATGTCCGCGTCAAAATTCTCACCCCCTACTCTGCCATCCTTGCCGAGGGAATAGAGTTCATAGTCGTAGCCAGGGCGCGTGCCTGGATAGCGATAGACATAGGCGTTGTTCCAAGGATCCAGAAAACTCTCGCTTTGGATATAAGGCCCTGACCAGCTTTGCGGTGTGGGGCTCGGTGCCCGCCACAACGCATCCAGGCCTTGCTCGGTTGATGGATAATCGCCGACTTGGACAGCGTAGAGGTCCAAGGCGGTTTTGAGGTTTCCGATTTCCAGCCGCGCCTTTGAGACGCGCGCGCGTTGCGGTGCATCCATGATGCGCGGCGCGATGAACGTCGCCAAAATACCTAAAATCACGATAACAATGGTCAGTTCAATCAGAGTTAACCCTGATTCATCCGCAAGGAGAGCATTCCGCTTGCGGGATTGGGCTGTTTTGCGTTGCGTTTGCATGTCAATCTCCTGTAAACATTGGCTCCTGTAAACATTGGCAATCCTTGCGGATTGCTGTTGAACGTTAGACCTAATCTAACGGTGGAAGGTTCGTTTTTTGCATCCGGTAGGCGCGGTTTGAAACCGCGCCTACCGGTGACATTTTCAACCGCTGAGCAATTGCTGCGCCTCGAAAATCGGCAGAATCATCGCCACAGCGATGAAGCCGATAATGAGCCCCATCAGCAGAATCACCAATGGGCCGATTGAACCAGTCAACCGTTCCAAGCTCTTCTTAATTTCCACATCATAGTATTCCGACAACTTTGTAAGCATGTGCGCCGGCTCACCGGACTCCTCGCCGACGGCCACCATGTGCGTGACAAAAGGAGGGAAATCGCTGTTTCTGCTGAGTTCCCGTGAGAGCGTGGAGCCTTGTTCAACCTCTTTCTCTGCGGCGGCGACAGCGTTGCTGTAAACCTTATTCCCGATGGTATCCTTGGCGACTTGGAGTGCCGGCAACATGCGGACACCGTTCTCCAAGAGTGTCGCCATCGTCCGCGTAAACCGGACAATCGCGAAGGTGCTGAAAATCGAACCGATGAGCGGAAGTTTAATCTTCAGTTTATCAAACCACACCTGTCCTGCTTCCACCTGCAGCACGCGCCGGGCTGCGATAACGGCGGCAATCCCGGCGAGGAGGCCTATCCACCAATATTGCCGAAACGCCCCGGTCGTGCTGATGAGCACTTGTGTGGGAAGCGGCAGTGCAACGCCCAAGTCAGTAAACATTGCGGCGAACTGCGGCACGACGACAATCATCAGCACTGCGACAGCGGTGATGCTCAGCGTAAACAGAATCGCGGGGTAGAAGAGCGCGGAGATAACGTCGTTTTTGAGGATGCGCTGCCGTTCGGCGAATTCCGCTAAACGTTCGAGGACTAATCCAAGCACACCGCCGCTCTCGCCAGCCTTTACCATGTTAACGTAGAGGTTCGAGAACACCTTTGGATGTTGATTTAGCGCGTCGTGAAACGTCGCGCCGTGCTCCACATCGTGCTTGACTTGCGAGACGATGCGGTGCAGCGCGGGGCTGTGAATCTGTCCGAGAGTCACCTCCAACGCCCGCGGCAGCGCGACGTGCGAACTCACTAACGTAGCGAGTTGGTAGGTGAAAAACTCTACCTCCGCCGATTTGACGTTGCCTTGGCCAATGCGCAGCCACCGCGTCACATCGGCTTTCTCTTCGCCGCCTTCTTCGACAATCTGCGTGGGCCAATAGCCCATCTGCCTTAATCGGGAGATGAGTTCGGCTTTGGAGTCCGCCTCTAGCGTATTCTTAACGGTGCCGCCCGCATGCGTGAGAGCCTCATATCGGAATCGTGGCATCTTTTGTTGTTCCTCTCGCTATAGGAATTACGCAAATTCCATATCTTCCGGTCGGTAGGCGCGGTTTTCAACCGCGCTTGATGCAGGGAGGGGACATGCTGACACCGCGCGCCTGTCAAAGGGTGCCCTGCGTAAATCCACTGCTAAACAGCGGCTCCCAAATCAAATTCTTCTTCCTGTGTCAACCGAACGACTTCATCCACGGTAGTCAAGCCAGCGGCAACTTTGCGCCAGCCATCTTCG
>PYJE01000130.1:15747-19827 GCA_003635305.1 Candidatus Poribacteria bacterium
CGTCGATGCCTGTTTGAGTGCCACCGCCCGAATTTCTTCATTCATGAACAGCACCTCAAAAATGCCGATTCTGCCTCGGTAACCTCTGCCTCGGCACTCCTTGCATCCTACTGCGCGTGGAATCAGCAGGTCTGCCGCTATATGCGTTCCGTTATGGCTATTGAAAATGCTAGCGATTTCGTGCATATCGGGTTGATACATTTCACAACACGTATTGCAGACGCGCCGCGCCAGCCGCTGCGCGATAATCCCTTCTACCGTTGACGCGACGAGATACGGCTCAACCTTCATATCCACGAGCCGCGTGATGGCACCCGGCGCATCGTTCGTGTGAAGCGTGCTAAAGACAAGGTGTCCTGTCAACGACGTATGAATCGCCATCTCCGCCGTTTCATAGTCCCGAATTTCGCCGACTAGCACCTTATCCGGGTCTTGCCGTAAGATGTGTCTCAACCCCTCGGCGAAGGTGAAGTCAATATCCGGATTGACTTGGATCTGGTTAATGCCCTCTAATTCGTATTCCACCGGGTCTTCCAGCGTGATAATTTTGACATCGGGGGAGTTGATTTCTTTGAGGCAGGCGTAAAGCGAAGTGGTTTTCCCGCTCCCGGTCGGTCCCGTGGCGAGGATGATGCCGTGCGGTTTGCGAATCATTCTGTGAAAGAGCGCGAGGTTATCCTCGGTCAAACCGAGTTCAGCGAGCCCGAATTCGATGGACTGCCGGTCGAGGATACGGAGGACGACGCTCTCGCCGTGAAGCATTGCAACTGTCGGGACTGTCGATACACGCAGGTCGATCTGCCGGTTCCCGACGCTGCCGATTTGCCGACTAATCTTGCCATCCTGCGGCCGCCGCCGTTCGGCGACATCCATCCCCGCCATAATCTTGATACGCGAGGTAATGGCGGATTGTAAATACGCGGGCGGTTGCGGCTGGTCCTCCAAGACACCATCTACGCGAAACCGAATTTTGAGTTGTGTTGGGTAAGGCTCAATGTGGATGTCACTCGCGCCCATGCGGACAGCATCGATGATCATCTGGTCTACGGCGTGAATCACCGTCGGATCTTGACTGAGGTCCTTCTCGTCAATGCCAAAGTCATCAATAGTCTCACGTTCAAAAGTCGCGGTTGCGCCGACGGGCCCTTTGATGCCGGCACTCAGCAGGCTTTCGGCTGTTCTGCCGTAAAGTCGGACAATTGCCTCGTCAATTTCCGCTTCATCGGCGAGGAGCGGCGTGATTTGGCAATCGGTGACGAGTTGAATTTCGTCGATGAGCACCACGTTCATCACATCTGCCATCGCGATGGTGAGGACATCGTCGTCTAGCCGAATTGGCACGATTTTATTGCGGTAGGCAAATCCGGGGGAGACCTTCTCCAGTGCCTCCGGTTCTGGGGTTACGCCTTCCAATTGGATGCACGGCGTGCCGTATTCAACACTTTTTTTGGCAAGCTCAAGGGCTTGGGGCGGCACGTGCTTGGATAGCACAGAAGTTTCCGATGCCCCGGTCTGCTGCATTTCTGCTAAGATTTCCTCGGAGGCTTGTTCAGAAATCAGTGCCGCCTGCCGCATCGCATCGACGATGGAATTATTCAGACTATGTTGCATTTTAGAGATTCCTGCTGGCAATTAGCCAACGTTGGCGTTGTATTTTTACGGATGCACGTGTGTATTATATGATTAAGACGTAAACAAGAGCAAATAGGTTTAACAAAAACGTCATCTCGCGCGTGCGCGGTTGGAAACCGCGCCTACCGGGGAAGAACAAAGCCGGAGACGCGCGTGCGCGGTTGCACGCGCCTACCGGGGAAGAACGAAGCCGGAGACGCGTGGGCGCGGTTGGAAACCGCGCCTACCGGGGAGTCATGATGGCATTTGCGCGAGGCCTAAGACAAATCAACGTCATTTGGTATTACTGGTTCGCCTTTTTAATCTCCTGGATTGCCTTTTGCGCGGCGCGGCGAACCGATTTGGAAGAATCGGTGAGCGCGCTTTTCAACGCGGCGAGCGTTTCAGCGGAGTTATCGTGCATATCAGACAATTCCTCTATCGCATTGGTTCGGACTTTCGAGGAATTGTCGGTGAGGCTTGCGATGAGCGCGTCACGGATAGTGGCGGTAGGTTGTCCCTTTTCCGCCAACTTCTCGCCGATTCCTCCTAACACGTCAAGGAGCTCGGAGCGTTCGCGTGAAGAGCCCACGGTTCGCCTTTCGATGAGCGCGGGGATGACAACAGCGAGGGATTCTGTGGATGTCGGGCGCACATCCTCAAGTTCGTTGAGTGCCTCACGACGGACTCTTTCGGCAGAATCGCGGAGTGCTGCCGCCAAACCGATAGCGATAGCATCGGTATTACGTCCTGCTTTCTGCATGTCTTCTCCGATTTCGCCTAACGCTTCGATGGCTTTCTGACGCACGCGTTCGGACGAATCGTGGAGGCTTTCGATGAGCGCGGGAACGACAATGGCGACAGATTCAGGCGATGTGGGATGCACGTCTTCAAGTTCTTCGATGGCTTCGCTGCGCACCTTTTCAGAGGTATCGCGGAGTGCTGCCGCCAAGCCGGCAGCAATGGCTTCTGTGCTGCGTCCTGCTTTTCGCTCGCGCTCTCCGATCGCACCCAACACGTCAACAGCTTTCCGGCGCACGCGTTCGGACGAGTCGTTGAGCATCTCAGTGAGGGCGGCGGCAGAGGGTGTTCCGAGTTCCCTGAGGAAATCGAGGAATTGCCTTTTCACCGCGCTGGGTTCATCGGCTAGCGTTGGCACGAATTGCGCGAGCAATTCGGCCTGCCAGATTGCCTTGAGTTTCTCGTGCTTGGCTTTGAGCGCGTTGAATTTGTCGGTAAGTTGGGCGAATTCTTCGCCGCGCGCTTCCGCTGTGCCGGTGTCAAACTGCGGCATCTGACTCATGCCTACTCCGATGAGCAGTATGCTAGCGAGTATGGCTATGAGCCATGTTAAGGGTTTGTGTCTCATTGGTTATTTCCTCCTAGCATCATTCGTGATGAAGTTCGGGGTTCAGATTCTCGAAGGTTTCCGTTTTCTGCATTTGGCGTGCGGCAAAAGACAGAAATGAACGCGCGTCAAACTAGTTGACGACATTTTAACATGAATGCAGAAGTTTTGCCACATTAACTTCGCAAATCCAGAACAGTCTAGGAAAGAAACGATGCGCCACCCTCAATACCTGCCTTGTACCCGTAAGCGCGGGAATGCGGAGAGCCCTCCCTGTCTTGATACCGCAGACTATCACCACGCAATTATTCCCGATAAAATGCACGATTCAACGCTTTATCCTCATCGCCGACCTGGAAATCCTCATCCTCCATTTCCGAGAGGTTGACGTAGAGTTGATTCTTATCCAGCAGCTCCATCAACAGCGACTGCTGCTTTTCCACGTCCCCGATGGCGATGAAATCTGCCACCGCGTCTGCAGGAACTTCGGGATTGACATACCAATTGAGGAACGACTCCCTGGCCATGTCGCGCCAGATTTGCACGAGTTCGTCACTAGTGCGCGCCGCTTGGATGCGCTCAACAAAAATGGCGTTGTAGGGCATCAGTTCACAGGAGAGGAAATCAGTCTTGACAAGCCCCTCTTGCGCGAGAACCTTTTCAAGCCGCTCTGTGCAAACTGCGACATGCTCCTCCAACTGCTCGACGAGGATAAACTGCCTTTTGCCCCCCCCCTTCACGTCTGTTAAGTTCAACAACAGCGTGGCCTGTCGTGCCAGAACCAGCGAAGAAATCCACGATGATGTCACCCGCATCTGTCGTCAGTTTCAGGATATCCACAATTGTGTGAAGCGATTTCGGATAGGAAAACGATTTCCTTCCAAGGATGCCCTCAAGAAGTTTTGTGCCGTGCACGGTTGCATTATATCTCTTGTCTGTCCACGTCGTTTGGGGACGCTGGCCTTTGTATTCCGTGATGCGTCGTTTGAAGAGGATTTGGAGGTTTCCGTTTCTGCGCCTTTGGGCGACGAGTTCGCCTTTATCAATCTTCTTCTGCAAAGTTGATGGCGAGTTTGACCATACCCATTCTTTGCCGTTTTCAATCGGAAACAGTTCATAGT
>PYJE01000131.1 GCA_003635305.1 Candidatus Poribacteria bacterium
GATCTCTTGTTTGGCGCGCGGAACTTCTGCAACGAGATTATGTGGAAGAAGTCGGGCTCGCCGAAGCCGCAGGCAACCTTCTTTGGCGCGCAGAAGGATGTGATTTTGGTTTACGCGAAGGATGCATCGCAAGCCAAGTTCCACAAAATCTATCGCGCACACGATGAGAAGGCATTGAAACTCTACCGTTACGATGACAACGATGGCAGAGGCCCTTACTACACAGTTTCAATCGAGGCGTACGGGCTCCAAAGGGCCGCCGGTCGGAAGCAGTTTGAGTTTAAGGGGCGCGTCGCGCCTTATCTCTACAGTCTTGAACGTTTGCAAGCGTGGGATGCTGAGGGACGTATCCACACCTCGCGGAACGGGTTGCATCGTAGAAAGCAGTACCTGAGTGAAAGCCCAGGCATCGTCGTGTCTGATATTTGGACTGACAGCGATGTGAACCCCATTCAGGGGAAGGAGCGGTTGTATCCGACACAAAAACCGCTTGCGTTGCTAGAACGCATCGTCAAGGCTGGCACCGACGAGGGAGATATTGTGCTAGATCCGTTTTGTGGTTGCGGCACCACCATCGTCGCCGCGCACAAACTGAACCGGCAATGGATTGGGATTGACATCTCGCCGTTTGTCGTGGATATTATCGAGACGCAGCGGTTCGGCGGCATGAAGTTGAACACCGATGGCATCCCAACCGACATGGAGAGCGCGAAGAAACTCGCACGCGAAAAGCCGTTCCACTTTGAAGCCTGGGCGGTGACACGCATCCCCGGGCTCGCCGCCAATGATGTGAAGCACGGCGACAGGGGCATTGATGGCCGCGGGGTGCTTGTCACGAAACCGGCAGGTGCCGCCTCCAATGTCGTCTTGGCTCAGGTGAAAGGAGGTAGATTTCAGATGAGTCATCTTCGGGATTTCCTGTGGGTGTTGGAACGCGAAAAAGCACTCTTCGGCGTGTTTATCACGTTGGAGCCTATCACGTCGTCTCAAGCGAAATCGGAACTGGCGCGGCTGGGGGAGATAACGGTGGGTGCGTCGGTGTATCCGCGCGTGCAACCCTGGTCTGTCCAAGATTACTTTGATGGCCGTTTGCCACAGTTGCCGCCAATGAACGACCCTTATACGGGCAAACCGCTGCGAACGGTGCTGCCGTTGGGGTTGTAGAGACAAAGGGCGCGAGAACTTATTTTTCCTCTTTTAAAAGTGTGAAATCGATCGGGTTAGTTCTGCAGCCATTTCGCGGTTCTCTGCGAGTGAGTGCCCAAGGACATCACAAAGAATGTTCTTGACACATCTTGCAATTTTGAGTAACCTTGAAACATGAGAGAAGGAGGATAGAAACTTGATGCACGTTACACCGCAAGTCAACACGCTCTACTATGGTGACTGCCTAGAGGTAATGCGTGGCTGGGGTGACAACTGGGTAGACGAGGTTTATCTCGATCCGCCGTTTAACTCCAACGCCGACTATAACATCATTTATGGCACGAACAGCGCGGGCACTCGCACGGCCCAAGTGCAGGCGTTCACAGATACCTGGACATGGGATGAAGCCGCCATCGCGCGCGTCAACGCCCTTGAACTTGACGTGACGCATCCTGCACACCGCGCCGTTATCGTCTTAAAAACGGCACTCGGCGAAACTGGGATGCTCGCCTATACGAGTTATATGGCGGAACGCCTCGCCGAGATGCACCGGCTCCTGAAACCAACGGGCACTCTCTGGTTACACTGCGATGAGACAGCGAGCCATTACCTGAAAATCGCGCTAGATCTGCTGTTTGGGGCACGGAACTTCTGCAACGAGATTGTGTGGAAGAAGTTGAACTCCCCGAAACCGCAGGCGACCTTTTTTGGTGTGCAGAAGGATGTGATTTTGGTTTACGCGAAGGACGCATCGCAGGCCAAGTTCCACAAAGCCTATCGCGCGCACGACGAAAAATCGTTGAAATCCTATCGCTACGATGACAACGACGGCCGAGGGCCTTATCGCACCTCGGCGTTGTCAAATAAGACCGCGCTAGGCGGCTTCGGGAAGATGCGGACGTGGAAATGGCGAGGCGCGACGGCGCGCTGGATTTACAGTTTTGAGAGAATGGAAGAAATGTGGGCGGATGGACGTATCCATACCTCGCGGAACGGACTGCATCGCAAAAAGGATTACCTCAACGAAAGTCCCGGCATCGTTGTTTCCGACATCTGGACTGACAGCGATGTGAACCCCATTCAGCGGAAGGAGCAGTTGTATCCGACGCAGAAACCGTTAGCCTTGCTAGAACGCGTCATCAAGGCTGGTAGCGATGAAGGGGATATTGTGCTGGATCCGTTTTGTGGCTGCGGCACTACTATCGTCGCGGCACACAAACTGAACCGGCAGTGGATTGGGATAGACATCTCGCCGTTTGTCGTAGATATTATTGAGACGCAGCGGTTCGGCGGCATGAAGTTGAACACCGATGGCATTCCAACCGACATGGAGAGCGCGAAGAAACTCGCACGCGAAAAGCCGTTCCACTTTGAGGCATGGGCAGTGACACGCATCCCCGGGCTCGCCGCCAATGATGTGAAGCACGGCGACAGGGGCATTGACGGCCGCGGGATGCTTGTCACGAAACCGGCAGGTGCTATGTCGAATGTCGTCTTAGCGCAGGTGAAAGGGGGTAGATTTCAGATGAGTCATCTTCGCGACTTCCTATGGGTGTTGGAACGCGAAAAAGCACTCTTCGGCGTGTTTATCACGTTGGAGCCGGTTACCTCCGCGCAAGCGAAATCGGAACTGGCGCGGCTGGGGGAGATAACGGTGGGTGCATCGGTGTATCCGCGTGTGCAACCCTGGTCTGTCCAAGATTACTTTGATGGCCGTTTGCCACAGTTGCCGCCAATGAATGACCCCTATACGGGCAAACCGCTGCGAACGGTGCTGCCGTTGGGGTTGTAGAGACAAAGGGCGCGAGAACTTATTTTTCCTCACTTTCGCGAAAAAACTTGACTAAGATGGACGCAGCACGAGCCCGGTTTGCGCGCGTTGTCCGCGCTCGCACCGACAGGCGCGGTTTCAAACCGCGCCTACCAGTGGAAATGCTGGCATTTGCGTTTGTCCCGAAGGATAAGCATTACACTGGCTAAAACCGTTTCAGATAAATATCCCCATTATCCCGTTGCGTATTGCTCCAGACGACAACCCAATGTCCATCCCCGACAGAGACGACAAACGGCGGGTAATGCTTGCCTTCACGGATGGAGATGGCACTGCCGTTTTCTTCCCACAGCACGTTCCCATCTATGTCAATCTGTTGTCCATAGAGGGCATCGCTGCTCTCTTCGCCGAAGTCTTCGCGGTAATCAAGCCACGCGACGAAAAACCGATTCGCTTCCGTGCGAACGATAAACGGCTTGTCCTGATGTCCACCGGCGGTGCATAGCGGTATGCCATCTTTTTCCCAGACTGCCGTTCCATCTGCACGGATGCGTTGCATATAGAGATCGGCGTAGATATCGCGTTCATCGCGCCAAACGGCAATGAAGCCGCCGCTGCCATCGCTCACAACGGAGGCATGCTTCTGAATTCCCGGTGCCGTGCATATAGCGATACCCTTTTCTCCCCACAACTTAATACCCTCAGGGGCGATGCGCTGCGCGTAGAGTTCGTCGTTAATGAAATTCTCATACACTTGCCAGAGGACGATAATCCCGCCTTCACCATCGGCAATCACACGCGGTTCGCCTTGCATCCCCTCCTGCGGAGAGACGAGACGCGGGGTATCCCACAACGGTTTTCCATCAAAACTCAGCCGATATGCCATGATGTGCCACGCGTCGTAGCCGATAACGTCCCACCACACGACGTAAAACCCGCCTATTCCATCGGCGACGAGAATCGGTTCGCTCTGCAGAGATTCGGAGGGAAAAATAGGAATGCCATCTCTCTCCCACATCGGCTGGCCCATCGGGCCAATGCGTTGAATGTAGATATCTTGGAATTCGGAACTCCGTCGTTCATCCTCCCAAACACAAATGACACCACCCGCGCCGTCGCTCAAGATTGCCTGCGTTGACTGAGCGGCGGCGTTGGTGCAGACAGGCACGCCATCGGTTTGCCACAACACCTCGCCGGCAAGATTCACCGCCTGCGCATAGATGTCCCAACTGGTTCCGTCGCGTCTATCATTCCAGACGACGATTGCGTGCGTTTCGTGCCGAACCGTTCGCAAGCGACGTTGGTTTCTATCCGCGCGACAGAGCGGTATTCCATCTGCTTCCCAGACTGCGGTTCCAGTGTTATCCACGCGCTGCGCGTAAACGTCCCAATCCTTACCGGTGCGGTAGTCCTCCCACATCACGATAACGCCGCCCTCGCCATCGGCAACTACCCAGGGCAGAAATTGCCCATCTTGCGCTGTTGAGACAGCAATCTCATTTTCCGCTGCCGATAGGCGAGCTTCGCTTGAAGCAGAACTGCAAACGAAAAGCATCCCTATTAAAACGGAGCACAGGCAATAAAGGGGGCCGTAACTCCTCGCGAGAGGCGCGCTTAGTCGGATAAAAGCGTTTCGGGTGTCCATAGATTCACCACGGTTCCTTCTAGTTTTCTTCTGAGGACATCCCACCGTTGAATAGGCAGCTCCAAGTGGGCGATGGCCGCGGTAGGCATCCGCTTAAAGGTACACGTTAGTGAGAGCAAGACTGATTCCAAGACAGGGTTATGCCCAACGACTAATACGCGTTCATACGTGTTCGGCAGAATGCGCAAAAGTTTAAGGTAACTCCCTGACGATTCCTCATAAAGGATATCAAACAGTTCCGGTTCTCCATCATAATGACAGGCTTTCGCGACGCTGTCCGCAGTGTCCCTGGCGCGCTTCGCCGATGAACTGAGAATAAGTTCCGGCGTTAACCCTTGTTCAAGCAGCAGCTTACCCATGCGGGGAGCATCGCGCTGCCCACGTTTGTTGAGCGGCCGCTCGTAATCCGAAAGTTCTGGATGCTTCCAACTTGATTTGGCGTGCCGCATCAGGAGTAGTGTTTTCATCGTTCCTTCCCCAAATTATGTTCTATAATCAATCATAACAGAATTGACTTGAAAAATCAAGTGAAAATTTTCTTGCATTCTCCGCGTTTTTGTGGTATCATTTTAATAAACCGACATTTGTCAACGTTTTCAGCGGCAGATTCGTTAAAGCGTTCATAAAATATACTTCAGAGGAGAATAGAATCATGTTTGCCAACATCAACAAATTCATGAGACGCTTGAAAGCGGTGTGCTACCTGCTACCGGCCGTGTTCATCCTCGGGTTCTGCGGGTGCTATATCGATGCCAGCGACACCGACGATGACGAACCACCCGCTGTGCCACGCGGCGTTTTCACTACGACAGGGGACGAACAGGTCAGCGTTGCGTGGTATCCAAACGCCGAGTATGACCTGGGGGGTTACCGTGTCTGGCGTGGATACGATGGCACCAATTTTGACGAATTGTTAACAGAGACGGCCGCGTCTCGCTACATTGATACCGACGTGCGCAACGGCGAAACCTATTTTTATGCCGTGTCCGCCTACGATATTCACGGAAACGAAAGCGAACTCAGCCCCGAAAACGCACGCGATACCCCGCGGCCCGAAGGACGAAACATCGTCCTCAATGACTGGGCACTCCTGCCGAGCCGAAGTGGGTTCGATTTCTCACGGCCCGACAGAGGGAGCATTCCCTGGGATACACCCCAAACCGATTTCTATTTCGGCTTGGAGCCCGAAATCAACATCACGTATTTCTATTCCGATAACGAGACGCTGATGCAGGATTTGGGCTATCACGAGAACTTTGACGATGTCGATGTCGTTCCCGAAATTGGGTATACGACGCTATTTGTTGAGGCGATTGAGGGACATATCTACGCGCTCTATACACCCGATGGGAACTTCGCGAAGATTCATGTTCGCGAGCTCTCCATTGACGAAGTTGTCTTTGACTGGGCATACCAGCCAGACTCCGAGAATGTCCAACTCGCACCGCCTTTAAACCGATGAGCGTAATGAGAGGGAAACCTGCCCCTCGCGTCGCACCCAGAGGGCTCTCCTACGGTTAAGAAACAACCGTAGTTCGCCAGATCGCAAATAAGTGGCGGCTGAACCAACCGGGCTCTCCTACGGTTAAGAAACAACCGTAGTGCGAGGGCCTGTCCCTCGCGGCGCGCCCGGCGACATATCTCCTACGGTTAAGAAACAACGTGATTGAAGGGCGGATTTCCATATCCGCCCGCAATAGAGGAATCGCAAATGAAAAAAAATCTTATGCAAAACTTGCCTATCCCTTTAATACTAATGCTTTTCGCCGTGTTGGGACAAACGGCAGCCTTCGCTGAAACTACCGAGGGTTCCGCAGCTCAAACCGAAGCGGACGCGTCCACCGCTGCGACAGGCAAAAACGCTAAAACGAGCGCGCAGAATTATTCGTTGTTCACCTCACGACAGACAAACGCGTCACAAACCGAGCGCGATTATCCGCTGTTCCGTGCGCACGCCGAACGGTATTACCCCGAACGCGACGTGCAAAAAGCGGCGCGACTCTCGCTGCTGATGCCCGGACTCGGGCAAGCCTACGCCGGCAATTACGGCAAAGCCAGTTTCTTCCTCGTCACCGAGTTGGGCACCTTCGCGCTTGCGGGTTATCACATCGCGCGTGCGTTGCATTACAACGCCCAAGGTGGATTTGAGACAGGTTTCCACGACGCGAGGCTTGACGAATTCTTAACCGCTGAGCAGGCGCGCGTCCGGATGCGAAACCATAGCCTTTTCAGCGGGATTTTCCTCGTCACCGGCATCGGTTTGCACATCTGGAATGTCTTTGATGCCTCGAAAACAACAGAGACGGCCAATAATCGAAGATTTTCGGTGCAAATGCAACAAAGGGATAGTGGCATGCATTCCCTTGTTTTCACGCATCAATTTTAGGAGACTATAAGAGGTGACAAATATGCCTAACGTAAAGTTAAATAGGCACGATTTTCGGTTTGCGCGGTTTCCCTTGCTCGTGTGCCTCACCGTTGTTGGGCTCTTGGCAGTATCGCTCAGTGTGTGTGCGCGCGGCGAACAAATCGCCAGCGACACCGACGGTGAAAATCTGGTTGCCGCCGAGAATACCGATGCAGCCCCCTTTCAGGTGGGCGAAAAGTTAACTTACGGTGTCAAATTGCGCGGGTTACCCGCTGGCGAACGGATAGATAACGTCGTCCAAAAAACCGCCGTGAACGGACAGAATGTTTATCATATCCGCTCCGAGGCGCGGACGAAATCGATTTTCAGGCTCTATCACTTCCGAAACCAGCAAGAAACGTATCTCGGGCGCGGCGGACACGTCTCCGAATCGTTATTGCGAGGCGTGGAGTCCGATGCAGGGCTCGCACCGGTGCGTTTTCGGAATCAGGTGGAAGACCGGAAATACCGCGCCACCGTTATCGCAAATTTCCTGCAAGCGTCAGACGCGCAGCAGACGCAAGGAACAGGCGAAATAGAATATGAGAAAATTTCGCGCAGCAACCCAAAGTCACCGCAACGACGCGATAAAAAAACATTAACGATGCCCAATGGCACGCAGGACGAATTGTCGATGCTTTACTTCCTGCGCAGTAAATGCCTCACGCTGGGAAAAACCTATTTTTTCCCACTGCTCGCCGAGGGGAAGGTGCAAAAGGTGACGCTCACCGTCGAACGCCGCGACATCGTGAAAAATAAGGCGTTGGGCATGGTGAGAACCCTCGTGTTGCGCGCTTCAAACGGTTCACGGCTGTGGTTAACAGACGACACACGCCGCATCCCTGTCCGCATTGAGGCGGAGAGCAAAATCGGCACCATGAAGGCAGAATTAAAAAAAATAGAAACGCTAGCTAAGTGAAGATAAATAGGATTGACATCGTGACAGAACGCTTACGCACTACCGAAAATTACCAAAAACTCCTCGCCGCCCTTCAAAAGGGAGAAAGCCTACCGTGGCTCAGCGGCCTGTCCACCGCAGCCACCGCGTATCTCTTGGCACGCCTAGTGGAGGACTTTCCTAAAAAATCGTTCCTCATTGTGCTACCGACGCAACAGGAAGCAGAATCGCTGCGTGGCGATATCCAGACGTATCGCGCGCAGTGTCATGACGGCGCGCTATCCGCCTCGCACGCGGCAGAACACCTGATGTTTCCTGCACGAAACGCCAACCGTTCTCGCCTCACGGCTCTCTCCAAAAATACTGTTGCCGCCCGGATACACTGCTTTCAACGCCTGCTCCAGGCACAGCAACGTAGCGTCATTGTCACAACCAGCCGCGCCTTACAAGATGCACTGCCACCGCGCGATATGTTCTCCTCTGCCTTTCAGACGCTGAAGCAAGGCGATGAGGTTGAACCCGATGCTGTCGAAGCACTACTCTGCCGCGGCGGTTACCAACGTGTTGCACTCGTTGAAGTGAAAGGCGAATTTGCCCGCCGCGGAGACATTCTCGATGTTTATCCGCTCACCGCCGAGTCACCGGTGCGCCTGGAATTTTTCGGCGATGAACTTGATGCTATGCGCGCGTTTGACGCGACAACGCAGCGTTCTACAGAACCGCTCGATGCTGTCGCCTTATCCCCAAGGCGTGAACTCCTCGCAACCGAAGTGTCTCTTGATTTTTGGCAGACACAAACCGAAGAACTCTTGCAAACTAATGCAACGCCACAACTCGTCCAAATAATCCGAGAGATGACACAGCGGCTCACCGCTAGCCTATCCGATGAGAACGCGTCTCTTGGCGACGAACTGGAGGCATACTTGCCGCTACTCTGTCCTGAAACGGCGCAACTTATTGACTACCTGCCAGAGGACTTATGCGTTGTCCGCGTTGAACCGCAGTGGCAAAAACGCGATGCCGCGCAACGGTTTGAAGAAATGCAGGCATTGTATCAACAAACCAATAAGAGAACTATCCCTGCCTCAGTAGCCGAGGAAGTTCCGAAGGGGCAGGTTTCCGAACTCGTCCTTCCGCCCGATAAACTGTTCGTCCCTTTTGCGGCGGTAGAAGAGCGGTTATCGGTGTATCCTGTGCTTTGTGCATCCGTGGCACCGCCGCGCAGCAACCTCGCGCCGGATGTTCTCCAATTCAGGATGAAACCGCTCGCGCTGCCGCGGGGCACCTATCAGACGGTGCTGACGCACCTTCACAACTGGGTGCGAGAAGGGTATGAGGTGGTTATGTTCTGTGAGAGCCCACAGCAGGCGAAGCGCGTCTCCGAAATGTTAGCCGAACGCAACCTGGTGCTGAAAAGTATCAACGTCGGAACAATCAGCCACGGGTTTCTTGACGCATCGCAACACCTCGTCGTCATCTCCGAGGAAGAACTCTTCGGCAGCCACCGTCACCATCGGCACCGTCGCCCGAAATCGGTGCAAAATGGCACGCCTATCCTCAGTTTGATGGACTTGAAGGTAGGGGATTATGTCGTGCATGTCTCACACGGCATCGCGATTTATGATGGGATTCGCCGATTAACGCTTGATGGAGGTTCGCAAAACAGGCCGTTGCAGCAAGATTTCCTTGTCCTTAAATACAGTTCTGGCGATATCCTCTATGTCCCGACAGACCAGGTGGATTTGGTGCAAAAGTATATTGGGAGTCAGGAAGACTCTCATAAACCGCGTGTAGACAAACTCGGCGGCCCCGATTGGCACCGCCGGAAATCGCGCGCGAAAGCCGCCATTGAACAGATGGCAGATGAGCTCCTCAAGTTATACGCCGTGCGGCAGGCACGCAAGGGATATGCCTTCCCGGAGGAAGTGCCGTGGCAAGCGGAATTCGAGACGCTGTTCCCTTACCAAGAAACCGAAGACCAGCTCCGAGCTATCGAAGACGTTACGGCGGATATGGAGAGGGAACGCCCCATGGACAGACTCATCTGTGGGGATGTCGGCTACGGGAAAACCGAAGTGGCCCTGCGCGCCGCCTTCAAAGCTGTCATGGCAGGGAAACAGGTGGCAGTGCTTGTGCCGACGACGATTCTCGCGCTGCAACATTACGACACGTTTGAAAAACGCTTCAAACCGTTTCCTGTTCAGGTGGAGATTCTGAGCCGTTTCCGCACACCAAAGGAGATAAAAAAGGTAAAGGCAGGGCTCGCAGATGGCACCGTTGACATTGTCATCGGGACGCATAGTCTCCTCTCTAAAACGGTTGCGTTTGATAACCTCGGGCTTTTGGTTGTTGACGAGGAACACCGGTTCGGCGTAAAGCACAAAGAGCGCATCAAGCAGGTGAAGGAAACAGTAGACGTGCTAACGTTAACAGCCACGCCGATTCCGCGCACCTTGCACATGTCGCTTGTCAGCATCCGCGATTTCAGCCACATTAACACGCCGCCTGCGAATCGGATGCCCATCCAAACGCATGTCATGCCTTACGCACCGAATGTCATCCGCGAGGCAATTCTCGCCGAATTGGCGCGCGATGGACAGGTATTTTTTGTGCATAACCGCGTCCAGAGTATCCAGAATGTGGCACAAACCCTTCGGGAGCTCGTGCCAGAAGCGCGGGTGGCTGTCGCGCACGGACAGATGCCGGAACGCGAACTTGAGAGCGTGATGCTTGAATTTGTGCGTCACAAGCACGATGTCTTGGTATGCACGATGATTATTGAATCCGGACTCGATATTCCGAATGTGAATACCATCCTGATTGATAGGGCGGACGCGCTCGGTTTGGCGCAACTCTATCAGTTACGGGGGCGCGTCGGGCGCGCCGATGTGCAGGCATACGGGTATCTGTTCTACCCCCAAAATCAGGTGATAACCGAGGGCGCAGAGAAAAGACTCCGCGTGATTGAGGAATTCACAGACCTC
Organism: Candidatus Poribacteria bacterium; assembly: GCA_003635305.1. Taxonomy (GTDB): domain Bacteria; phylum Poribacteria; class WGA-4E; order WGA-4E; family WGA-3G; genus AGPOR5. Next base: position 10,852 of record PYJE01000131.1, read on the forward strand.
GGTTCCGGCTTCAAAATCGCGCTGCGGGATTTAGAAATCCGTGGTGCCGGCACACTCCTCGGTTCCGAACAACACGGGCACATCGTCACCATCGGTTATGAACTTTACTGCAAGCTGCTTGAAGAAGCCGTGCAGAAGTTGAGAGGTGAAGAGATAGAGGAGCAGGTTGAAACTCGCATCCGCCTGCCGGTCGAAGCATACCTGCCCGATGATTATGTGCCCGATAGCCGCCAAAAGGTGGCACTTTACAAGAAAATCGCCGCCATAAAAAGCGACGAGGCTCTTCAGGAACTGCGCGCCGAACTCATCGATAGATACGGCGCGATTCCAAAACCAGCAGCGATGCTGCTCGCCATTGCCAGCCTGAAACCGCTCTGTCAACGGCTCAGCATCACTGCAATTGTCGGCGGGCCCAAAAAGGGTGGAACGTCAACGGTAAAAATCACCTTTGACGAACGAACGCCGAAAATCGATATCCACCGGCTGATGGCGATAATCCAAAAAGATGCAAACCTCCGGTTACTGCCGCCAGCCCATCTCGTTGTTCGCCTCCGGGAAGCCCCGGGCGAAACAATGATTTATGTCTTAGCACAGAAATTGAAAACGCTGCTCTCTTGATAGGCTCAGCCCAAGAACGCAGCATGCAACAACGGCGCATGCGACCCTGCGGAAAGAGACGTGATTGCACAGAAATGCCGCGCGGACGCTTTGCGCCAATACGAAAATAGGAGATACATCACGTGAAAAAAACGCTTAGTGTCTGCGCAATTATCGCCGCAGCCTGTCTCATGGCGTGGCAGTTCGTTCAATCCGAACACCATGAGCAATCAGCAGCGGACATTGCGCAAATGGATAGCCAGATTATTGTGGCTGAATACCGATGGAACGGCGAGCACCATCAAATCTCGCTGGCAGATTTGAACGCCGCCATCGCTGAATTGCCTGTCTACCGCCAGCAAAATTATGAGAGCCGGGCAGATAAGGCGGAATACTTGGAGGAACTGATTGAGGAGAAACTCAAAATCCTCCGCGCCGCCGATGAAGGGTTTGACAAACTCCCCGAGCACCTCAAGAAGTTAGAGGAGTACACGCATCAACTCATGATTGAAAAACTCACCGAAGAGGAAGTTGATGCGAAAATTACCTATACCGATGAGGAACTCATGGCGCGCTATCAGGAAAACCCGAGCGAATACATTGAGCAGGCGAAGGTGCGCGCTACCTGCATCACGCTTGACGACGAAGACCTGGCGAATGAGACGCTTGACGCAATCCTGGCAGGGAAGGACATCGTTGAGAGCGCGAAGGAACTCTCCATAGTCGGTAAACTTGCCAACGGGCCTGGCACGAATCGAGATGAACCGGGCAATACGTTCCTCTTCTCGGTAGCCTCCTCGGCGCAATGGGAGGAGTTCATTAACGCCGCCTTCGCCCAAGAAATCGGCGAGACAACCGATACCGTCTTTGAAACAGAAGTCGGCGAGAAAACCTTCTACCTCATCTTCCGCAAAGAAGAACATCATCCGGAGAGACAGAAGGGATTCGCCGAGGTCAAAGACGACATCCAGCGCGAAGTTGAACGGAACAAGAAGCGCGTCCGAATCAACGAGTGGGTGGAAGAAATCTCGGCGCGCGGCAAACTGCAAACCTTTCCCGAAAACATCCCTGCACCTCCCGAACCGGAGGAAGCAGAACCAGAAGAATAGGAGATAGACTTGAAAATGGTAAACAAAATTATGAAGACAACCAGCGGCGCGCTGTTGCTCGCACTACTCGCAGTGCTACCCCTCCTTACCGGTTGCGGTGACAAGGCCATCGGTGCCGATGGCACCGTCATCGCCACGTATGAATGGGACGGTAAACCGCATCACATCACCCTGGAGGAGATGCAGCAGGAGATTAGCGAGCTCCCAGAATACAAGCAGCGTCAATATCAGGACAAAGAGGGGTTGGAAACCTACATGCTCCTCATGGCGGAAAGCCGCCTCATCCTCAGCCTCGCTCGCGACCGGAAATTAAACGAAGACCCGGAGCTTCTCAAGAAGGTTCAGGACTATCTTCACGAGCTCATGGTAAAGAAAATTACCGCGCGGGAGGTTGACGACAAGCTTGCGTTGACAGAGGACGACTACCTGCGCTATTACGAGGCGCACAAGGACGACTACGTCCGTCCAGCGCAAGTGCAGTTGTTGTGCATCACGCTTACTGACAAGGCGCGCGCAGACGAAGTCTTTGCCGAAATCAAAGCCGGTAAAGACATCGCCAAAGCCGCCCAAGAACTCGCCGATAGAGGCGAGCTGGTCGGTCCCGGCGCGAACCCCGCCTCACCCGGCGATACGGATTACATCAGCCGCAACGCCTTCCCTGAAGGGACAGAACCGTTCCTCGATGCAGCCTTTGATGCCGACATCGGCGCGCTGCACGATGGAGTCATTGAAGTAGATGTGCAAGGCCAAAAATACTTCATGATGTTCCGAAAAGACGAGGCGCGGGATGCTTACCAAAAACCGTTTGAGGAAGAGGATGTTCGGAAGAATGTCGTGCGGAAGGTGGAGCGCGAACGGCGGAACGCCATGATGGCAGAATGGGTAACCCAACTCCGCGAAAGCGCAGAAGTCAAAACCTACATCGACCGGATTCCGGAAGCTGAAGAGGAAACCTCTGAACCTGAACCGGAGGAGAGTGAAGAGGCACCCGCCGAAGTTCAGCCTGAGTAAGGGCGGCTGTCTCTATCCGCTTGTTCCGTAGGGCGGGGGCCTGTCCCCCGCCATCCTTACGCGCCCCCAAGGAGGCATATTCATGAAATGCAAGATTACTGCAATACTCGTGCTGAATCTGTTCTGCATCACTATCGGCATGCAGCACAGCACCGCACGCACCTTTGATAGAATCGTCGCACATGTCAACGACGATGTCGTCACACAATGGGAATTGGACACTTTAGTGAAGCAGCGCGCGATGGAGCTCCAGCAAGTCTACCGTTTCAGCGAGCGCGAAGCACAACAGGAAGCGGAACGGCAACGCGCCGAACTCTTGGACCGGCTCATTCGGCAAATGCTCCTGCTTGAAGCCGCGCTTACCCTGAAAATCACTGTCACCGACGCAGAGGTGGAGCAGTATATCAAGGACTTTAAAAATCGGTATCAGATTGAAACCGACGAAGAACTCCGAGAGCAGTTGAACCGGGAAGGACTCACCCTCGTCGCGTTTCGCGAACAGTCGGAACGGAACCTGAAGTCTGAGAAACTCGTGATGGGCAGAATTGTCCCGCGCCTTCAGATTCGGGACACCGAGGTCCAACAATTTTTTGAAGAAAATCGGGAGCAGCTTCCAACAAAAGCAGATAAGGTGCGGTTGCGTCACCTCTTCGTCGCCTTTAAACCGATGGAAGCAGACCGGAACGCCGCGCTGGAGAAGGTGAACGCTGCGCGGGAGGCCATCGCAGCTGAACCAGACCGGTTTGAGTCTGTCGCCCAACGTTATGCCCCACCGCAGAACGCAAACTCACAGGTAGGCAAGTTAATCGAGGCGAGCCGGAAAGAACTTAACAGTTTTCCGGAAACCTTCCAGACGGTGCTCGCGACGCTCAAAACAGGCGAGATGAGCGAACCGATTGAGGCAAACGAGGGACTCTATGTTTTCAGGGTGGAAACCAAAACTGACGAGATAACCGGATTTCGGTATTTCATCGTTCCGCTCGCGCTGAGCGAGGCCGCCATCCAAGCCGCCCGCGAACACATCGAGGAACTCCATCAGAAATTGGAAGCAGGTGAAGATTTCAACGCGCTCACCGCCGAACATTCCGATGATACCGAAACGAAGGAAAACGGCGGAGACCTCGGGGCTCGTTCCCTCGCCGAACTGAATCCTAAGACGCGGCAAATCGTTGAAGCACTTGACACCGGGGCTTACAGCCAACCCGTTGAAACTTCCTCCGGACTGCACATTTTCAAAGTCGATGAACGGAATACACCAGACTTGAGCGAGGCGGAGAAACAGCAGATCATCGCTATCCTGCGCCAACAGCGTTTTCAGGAAGAGTGGGCTGCCTACACCGACCGGCTCATGGAAAACGCTTACGTGAAAATTAAATTGAATGAATAGGAAATCCGTGCCAAACCTTGTGCCCAAACTATTGAAAACCTGCCTATTCTTTGTCTGCTGCGCGCTTGTGGCCATCGCAGGGCTCTTTGTTGTTCATGCACCGCTCGGCGCGCAAACCCCCGATGAAACGCCGGAGACTGAAGAAAAAGTGCTCCCAAACACCGAGGCGGAACCGCAGACAGAGGAAACCCCACAGGCTCCATCTCCCGCTGAAGACGCGCCTACCGAAGAAACACAACCTGAAGGGGAGAAGAGCCCTGATGCCGCTGACGAACAGGGGGAAGAGGAGCAAAAACCTGATGGGTTGGACCCGGAGCAGATGACACCGGACCCGGGTGTCATCATCGGCGATGGCGACGAGATGGTAATGCAGGATAATCTAGTCCAAATCCACGGCAACGCGCTTGTCAAATACGGCGATGTCGTTTTGCGGGCAGACCACGTTTGGGCAGACTTCAACGAGAACCTCATGCGCGCATCGGGCAATGTCCATCTCATCTCGGGTAACGAGGAGACCTTCTCGGATGAACTCGTTTTTAATTTGGAGACAAAAAAGGGCATCGCGCGCAACGGGTTTACCTACACCGATCCGTGGTATTTCGGCGGCACTGACATCTTTAAAATCGGCGAAAAAAAATCCTATATCCGCAGTGCAACGTTGACTACCTGCTCGCTGAAATATCCCCACTACTATTTCAGCGTCTCGCGCGTCATCGTCCGCGTCAATGAGGAGATGATTGCTAAGAATATCGTCCTGCGCATCGGCGGGTATCCGCTCTTCTATTTCCCCGCTATCCGCCGAGATCTTCGCAAAGGCAAAGTTGCCAAAATCATTGTGAAAGTCGGCACCGATAGTTATCAAGGACCCTATATCAGTATCATCCAACCTATCGCGCGCAAACGGCGTTACGATGGCGCACTCCTCTACGACGAAAGCACGAGACGTGGACGCGGATTCGGATTTGAAGGCAAATATCGCTTCAACGACACGCAATTCCGCGAAATTTATATCCCTATCCCACCAGATGCAACCGCCGCGCAACGGACAAAGTTGGAGGAAAAGGCGAAGGAAATACATGAACGACTTGAAGGAGACCACGATAGATACTGGCTCAAGCAACTCTTCCTGCCGTATGAGATTACGGAGGATGATGTCAACCGTGCCAAAGAGACAGCAGCGGAGCTCCTCAAGCAACTCAAAGAAGAAAATGCCGACTTTGCGGAACTGGCGCAACGTAATTCGGACCACGAGACTCGATATGAGGGCGGCGATTTAGGGTTTATCGTCCGCGGGGAACGCATTGAGGAAAAAACGCCTGCAACGTCCAAAACGCAAAGCGCGCCAGAGGCACCGGCGACTCCGGAAACTGATGGAGAGGAAACCACCCCCGAAGGCACACCGGCAGAAACCACCCCTGAAGGCGCGCCGGTAGATGCCGCACCTGCGGCAGATGGCGAGACAGAAGCAACAGAGCCTATACCCGCAGGAAAACCGAAACTGGACCCGATTTTAGAGGAAGCCGCCTTTCAATTGGAGGAAGGCGAAATCAGTCCTGTCTTAAAGACAGAATCTGCCTTTCACATCCTCAAAGTGGAGCGCGTGCTTGATATCTACGGCGAACGCGAAATTCAACTCCGCCGGATTGACATCGCCATCGCCGCCAGTGACGAAACACAGCAGAAACTCCGCGAGACAACCGACATCATTCACGCACGCGCGCTGGGAGGCGAAACATTTGAGCAGTTCGCCGCGGAATTCAATGAAGCAACCTTATCGGAAGTGAACGATGGCGACGGATTACCGCTCAGCGAGATGGATGCCAGCTGGCGGTATTCTGTCAGACGCTTGGAGGAACAGGGCGACATCACACAACGCCGCCCTATTTCTACACCGGAGGGGCTCTACCTTTTCCAACTGATGCGGAAAGAGGAAACACCGACTTTTGAGGCACTCGCAGAAGAACTCGATGCAGAGTGGGAAACCTTCCTTGAAGAAGTGATGTCTTCAACGGAAGAACCGAAAGAAAATGGGTTGGAATCGCCTGAGCCCGGCACCTCTACAGAGCCTGGGCCCCCACCTGAAGAGGCATTGCAGGACGGTGTGGAAACCGCGCAAAGTGAACCGCCAACTCTACCTGAAGAGGATGTGCCTGCCGAGTCGAGCCCGGAAGACGTGCCTCCCTCAGTGGAAGAGACTGCGGATTCCGAGGCAGACCCGGGCGAAGAAGACGAAGAAGGTGAAGAAGGCGAAGAAGGCGAAGAAGGCGAAGAGGAAGAACCGTTTACCGTCTATCGCAAACACGGATATCGCGGCCGGTGGGAAGACCCGAGTCCTGTCGCATCAGAAGCGCAAAGTCTATACGGCGGCGAGTTTAGCAAAGTCATCCCGACTCGAAAAGCGTTTCGCCTCATTAAGGTGGATAAAAAGCGCACCTATCGCGGTGATATCTACTTTTATGGGGCAGACCACTATTCCTTTGACAGGCAAAATCCCTCTCGCATCGGCAGACGTTGGAACATGCGGTGGGGACATACGCAGTCGCTCTATACCCCATGGGACAGCCGCCGAGAAGGACGCAGACCGATCAGTTTCACCGGACGGACAGAATGGCGAGCACTCAATTACAAAGAGGAACTGAAACTGCCCGGTGAATCAACACTCAATACCTTTGGACTCATCACTTACGGCGCAGCCTTCTCCGCCTTGGACGAGGGGGACCGGGATGAAAACGGGAACCTCCGATTTTCTCGACAACCGACAGGGGATTTCACCGGACGGCTGGAAGTGCGGCATATCCACGACTTCACCGGCGAAGGCACAACATCGCTTCAAAAACTGCCGCAACTCACCTTGAACTTTTCACGGATGCGGTTTAGTGGATTACCGATGTTTAGGACTCTCAATTCAAATCTCGTAACGCTTGCGGAGAACGCCGCAACTGAAAAGCCGTTTCTCTCCCTGCTGGCTGTCCCAACCTTGGAAAACACCAGTTTTGACTTGGACGTTGAACTCGGCAACTTCTACCGGCAGATTTACAAAGGCGCACTTGGCGATGAGAGAGACGTGTTCCTGCAAACGATGGATCTCGGGTTCGATCTGCGCAAACAATCAACGCTGCTGATTACGCCGCTGCGCGAGCTCCTCCTAAACATGAATCTCAATACTAATGTGATATGGCACGACCAGGACCAGGAGAAAAACCGGAACATTGTGCGCGGCGTTTATAGCTTACGAGGTTCCGCAACCAATACGCTCTTCAGAGTCTACAATATCAGTTTCATCCCGCGCATGCGCAAACTGCGCCACGAGATGCAATCCACGGTGACTTTTGATTACCAGCCGGATGTTGATGAGAACAAGAACCTCTATCCGTTCGGTCCGAGCACCTATTTCTATGAGCGGAAATCGCTCTCCTACAATTTCGACACGAACGTTGAGATTAAAACGCAGCGGAGTCAATCGCCGCATCGCGTCCTCCAACTTCGGACACAGCTGCGCGCGGATTTCACCGAGTTTGACCCGCTCAATAAACGCCGATATGAACCGATTGAGAGCAATTTTACTTTCATTCCGCTTCCGAGTCGAAGCCTGAATATGACCGTGCGCCTAACGCACGATCCGAACCCAGATCCGGATGATGAAAAAATCTTCAAGATGGTAGGGCTTCGTTCCAACATTCGCTATACGCGTCAGAGTTGGAATGTGAGTATCGGGAGTTCGTTTAGTAAACGGCATACTTCGCGGCGAGCCTCCCGTTCTATTACGGCGAGTGGCCGGTATCGTTTTAGCGAGCACCTCGATTTTGATGTCAGTCTCATCTATTATCCGATTGATGGGCAATTCTATTCGCAGCGGGTTAGCCTCAATCGGAACTTGCACGATTGGAATTTGCGGATTTCGTGGAGTCGTGTCGGCATCAAGCGCGGCGAACCGCCTTACAACAGCGTTCGCCAAGACTTTACGTTCCAGATTAGTCTTATGCCGGAACCGGCTCTCTCGATGGGTGTCGGGTACGATGCGACGACGGACACGTGGGGTATCCGCACGTTGCCGGCAGGCGCGCCTTACAATGCCTTCGGCGTTGGCAATTCGCTGGGGCGTTCTTACTTCTAATATCATAGGATTTATGCCAATTGATGATTTTCTATAAAAAGTTTTCTCAAGGTATCGGCACCCCCAAGCGCGAAATTGACTTGATTAAACAACGTCTGAAAATGGCACAATGGAGGAAGTGCTACGAGATTTTGAGGCAGCACTCGCGGAGGTGCGGCGTGAGCAATCATGAAGTCTAGTGGCGCGTTTATCGGGCAACATTGATAGAGCGATTGCACATCGCGACGAA
>PYJE01000132.1:0-11827 GCA_003635305.1 Candidatus Poribacteria bacterium
ACTATGGGATATTCCGGCGAACCAACTCTTGCACGTTGTCGAAGCACCTACTGCATCTCGCCCCGGCGATGTGAATCAAGATGGCCAGTTGAATCTTTTAGACTTCGCGAGTGTCGTTAAGCACTTCGGCGAAACGCCGCCTACCGAAGCGCGTGCCGATGTGAATGGCGATGGCACGGTGAATATCTTGGATCTTGTCTGGATGCTCAACGCGACAAAGCAGAAAAAGTAGACGCTTCTCAATCCGTAGCGCGGGGCCTGTCCCCCGCGAACTTTCAAAAGCAGGCCGAACTTCGCACCGCAATTCGTAGCGCGGGGGCCTGTCCCCCGCGAACTTTCACAGGCAGGCCGTCTTGACAATGTCCAGAAGGCCTGCCAAGGAGAAACATTTTGGCATCTCCGCTTGGAACAACAAAAACCTCACTAGTAACCGGCGGCGCGGGCTTCCTCGGAGCCCACGTCGTCAATGAACTCCTTCGCGACGCAAACCAACGCGTCGTCGTCCTCGATGACTTGAGCGGCGGTTTTCGCGAAAATACCAACGCGGCCGCGACGTTCGTTGATGGAACCATCCTTGACGCATCGCTGGTGAACCGCCTATGCGAGCAATATCAATTTGACTACATTTTCCACCTCGCAGCCTACGCCGCCGAGGGGCTGAGCCACTTCATCAAGCGGTTCAATTATCAGAATAACCTCATCGGTAGTGTTAATCTGATAAACGCCGCCGTGAACTATAACGTCAAACACTTCGTGTTCAGTTCGTCTATCGCCGTGTATGGCACGAACCAACTACCGATGCACGAGGAACTGATACCGATGCCGGAAGATTCCTACGGCATCGCCAAATACGCCGTGGAGCAGGAACTCGCCATCTCCAAACATCTCTTCGACCTGGATTACACTATCTTTCGTCCGCACAACGTTTACGGCGAGGGACAAAACATCAGCGATAAGTATCGGAACGTCATCGGCATCTTCATGAACAACATCATGAAAGGTGAACCGCTACGCATTTTCGGCGATGGCGAACAGACGCGCGCCTATACGCATGTCGCCGATGTAGCACCGCATATCGCTCGTGCTGTGAAGATACCGGCGGCATCGTGCGAGACGTTCAACCTCGGGTCTGATACACCTGCCACCGTGAACGAATTAGCCGAGCTCGTCATGCAGGCGATGGGAAAAGAGGTGCCGGTTATCCGGGTTCAGGCGCGGGAAGAGGTAAAACACGCCTACTGCTCCCACGAGAAATTCCAGCGAGTCTTCGGGATTCACTCCACGGTGCCTTTGAAGGAAGGCTTAAACCGGATGGCGGCATGGGCGAAATCCATCGGCGCGCGCCCAGCAACCGGATACGCCGATATCGAGATTCGTAAGAACTTACCTGAAGGATGGTAATCCTAGAAATCCGCTAATCCTGAAAATCTTGGAAATCTTGAAAATCCTGCTTAAACCGAACCTGTAATCCTGAAAATCTTGGAAATCTTGAAAATCCTGCTTAACCTGCGGCATTCCTCAACACCTTGGGTAATGGCGATTACGCTGGGCGGCATGGGATTCAGCCTTCTCGTCCATTTCAAACTGATTCCAACGCGGTTCGGTGTGAGTGAAAACGCGGACATCTTGGTTGCCACCTTAAAAAGCGTGCTGCTTATTGATACCGTTGTCCGAGAAGGCGCGAAATTTAGCCTCGTCCCACTCTTCGTTACACAAGAAACGGCGATGAACTCGGAAACTTATCGACGTTTCACGAACAGTATCTTAACCGTATCCCTCTGTTTCGGCGGGATACTCGCGATGCTAATTGTGGTGTGTGCCCCCTGGATTGCGAATGGGTTGCTACCTCGGCATTCCCTCGCCGCGCGTACCGAAATGGTGACGTTACTGCGCTGGTGCTCAACCCTCGTCCTCTTCGGCTGTGGGAGTACTGCGATAGGTGCGTTGCTGAACAGCCGGCGGCGGTTCAAGACGGTAGCACTCCGAAACGCGCTGCCGCCCGCGTTCGCTGTCGCAGCCTTCTTTCTACTCTGGGAGGCGGATAGCCTCGCACGGTGGGTGGCGGTGGCATACACCGCCGGAGCTGGCGGATACTTCGCGTGGCTGTGCATTGAGATGCATCGAACCGGACATCGCTATGCACTAACTCGTCCAACTAGCGAAACGTTGCAGGCATTAAGAAACGCACTGGCACTGCCAACACTCGGCTTTGCTATCCGGCAACTGTCAACGCGACTCTTCGTTGAAGTCTACCTGATCGGACAATTTGGAGAAGGGTTGATTACCCTTTACAACAGCGCATTCCGAATTTTCTCGGCGTTACAGACGCTCATCGGTATCAGTCTCGCAACGACAGGGCTGCCCGATATGGCAACACACGATGCCAAAAACGACGCATCGGCGTTAGCACGCAATCTCCACCGAAAGGCGCGAACCGCTGTCCTCATCGGGTTTCCTGTCACCTTCGTCATGCTCCTTGCGCATGAACAGATTATCGGTGTGTTATATGGACAGAATTCCGTCGGGCCCGCCGCGACGCAACTGATAGCCGATTTGCTCTTTTGGCTCAGCACAGGCCTGATATTCTCTTGCCTGATTCCGGTGTTAAATGCCGGGCTCTACGCACAGAAAGCGTATCGGCTCGTCTTTAGCAATATGGTAACGATGGCAGTGCTCAACATTGGCGTGGCATACGCCTGCGTGACGACATCGTGGTGGGTGCTCGGCATCGCGCTAGCGGTTTCAATCAGCGCAATTCTCGCTGTCGCGAACCTCACGTATCTGCTCCGAAAAACCGGTATTTCTTGGGCGTAAACATGCCACAAACGTAGCGCGAGGGCCGGCCCCTGTAGTTCGCGATTGCCTGAGCGCGAACATGTAAACATGCCACAAACGTAGCGCGAGGAACTGTCCCTCGCAAGGAGGCTCACTTTGCCAAGACAGCGTCAAACAACCGTTCGGCAATACAAATATCTCATTGTCGGCGGCACAACGAAGGCAGCAACCACATCGCTGTTCGCCTACCTTGCCGCTCATCCAGAGATTTGCGCCGCGACTTACAAGGAGACCCGGTTTTTTCTGGACGAGACGTACCCGCTCCCCTCAAAATACCGATACAGCGGAGACGTAGAGGAATACAATCGGCTCTTTCCAGAACAGGCCGATGGAGATTCGCGCCACCGGCTTGAGTCAACGCCAGACTATCTTTATTGCCCAAGCGCGCGTGAGCGCATCGCGGCATTTCTGCCGCACGCCAAACTCGTCTTCAGTCTCCGCGAACCAATCTCACGCCTAGTCTCGTGGTATCGGTTCGCTAAACAGAACGGCACGTTGCCGCAAACGCTTAGTTTTGATGGATACGTAGAGATGCTTTTCAAGGAAATTGACACCTGTGGCACGGCGAAGGACATGCCCTCGCGCTACGCTCGCGATGGGGTTCCCGCCGCGACAGAACAATATTTGCAAACACTTCAGCAAGGATGTTATACTCTCTATCTGAACCCCTATTTTGAGAGATTCGGCGCGGCGCGCATCCATATCCTCTTCTACGAAGATATCGCTGAAAAACCGCGAGCCGCCCTGGCAAACCTCTGCGAATTCGCAGGCATCGATGCCGATTTTTACAACGACTACACCTTTCAGGTGACAAACCGCACGGAGACGATGAAAAATTCGGCGTTGCACCGGAAATATCGGAACTTTCGGTTTCAACTGCGGCAGTGGACACATAACAAACCGCTAATCCACAACCCGTTGCGCGCAGCCCGAAGAACTATTGAGCCGTTCTATCTCCGCTTAAACACGCGTCCCGCTGAACAAGTTGCGGTTTCGGAAGAGACGCGGCGGCGTTTAGTTCACTATTACCGAGACGATGTGCAGGCACTCACTGCCCTCATCGGAAAGCCGGTGCAGTGGTGGAATTAACTTTATTGCCCGCGGGAGGCAGATTCTACCTGCCTGCAAGTTCATCGAAAACGTATTCGTTGACAACATCAATGACAGATGGACGGAGAAAAGCGTAATGGCACACGCATCCTTATTGAGCGCATTACAAACAACGAAAAAAACGAGAACGTTTGGCACTCAAGGCCCTGTCACACCCGAGAAGCACTACGTTGTGCCGCGCACGGCTGAACTCGCCGATTTCCTCAACCGCGTGACAGAGGGCCGCTATCTCGTGATTTTCGCGCCGCGGCAGACAGGAAAGACGACTTTCTTTCGCCGTGCCTTGCAGGTGCTCGCAGCCGATGCACCAGACTATTTCCCCATTGAACTGAATTTTGAGGAGTATGTCGACAGTACGCCCGAGGAATTCTACGAATCTGTCCACGCAGACATACTTAAGCAAATTGAGAGAGTCTTCCAGAAACGGAGCGAAGCTGTCCCCGGGGCCCTCAGCCGACTTTTAACTCAACAGGGACGAAAGATAACCAACAATATCTCACTGCGGAAGTTCTTTGAGGAATTCGCACGGTTGCTCAACTATCCGCGGGTTGTTCTTATCATTGATGAATTTGACAACATTCCGCAGGCAGCTGTGCGAGGATTTCTTCATACACTCCGGCGCATTTATCACGAAGACGATGAAAAATCGCGATGCCTCCATAGCGTTGGCATCGTCGGTGTCAAGAACATCACACAGCTGAATTACGACAGGGCTGTCTCGCCGTTCAATATTCACGACGAATTCCACTTGCCGAACTTCACCTTCGACCAGGTGCAGGAACTACTTCAGCAGTATACGGCGGAAGTCGGACAACCTTTTGCACCGGAAGTCATTGCGGGCATCCACAGACAGACTTCTGGGCAGCCTGTTCTCGTGAATCGATTGGCACAACTTCTCACCGAGGAAATGAACATCCCAAAAGACACGTCTATTGTCATGGAATACTTTTTCGCCGCACATAAGCAACTTCTTGGCGAACGGAACGTCAACATTCAGCATCTCACCACGAATGTCCGCCGAAATCCGCGATTTGAAAAATTCTTGATGCGCATCACCTCGCAGGATGAAGGCGTAGAGTTCAACCTGTATGATGAAGTCATTAGTCAACTCGCCACTTACGGGGTTATCAAGAAAGGCGAAGACCAGATGTGCGAGATTGCCAATCCGATTTATCTTCACTGTATCTTGCAGACATTCAAGCCAACTATTAACGGGTTAGAGGACAAATACTACCCGCAGGAAACCAGCAATGGCCATCGGGATTACCTCACCGCCACTGGCGAACTTGACATGCTGCAGTTCTTGAACAACTTCCGCGATTTTATTGCGCGGGCAGGCTTTCGCATCCTCCAAGTCCCGCAGAAACCGAGAGAATACGTCGGACAACACTTGCTGCTCGCCTATCTCGACAACTTTGTGCATCAAGTGCAGGGAACGATGCACCTGGAAGTGCCAACCGGACGCGGCCGACTCGATTTGATGATTGTCCACAATGGGCGCAAATATATCGTTGAAACCAAGGTTTGGGGCGGTGAAAGATACTATGAAGCAGGCAAGAAACAACTGGCAGCCTACCTTAAACTAGAGAAGGCTACGGAAGGATACTACGTCGTGTTCGATCATCGTCCAAAGCCGCAGACCCGGGTCGATACGGAAACAGTGGCGGACGTGACGATTCGGAGTTACGTCATTCCGGTGGTGCAAGAACCTCCTTCTAATCAGTGAAACGCTCTCGCACCAATACGAAAAACGCCATTTGAGAGGAGACTGGATGAAGCCAATTCAACTCATGATTATAGGTGTGCAGAAAGCAGGAACGTCTTCACTGCTGCGATACTTAGCACAGCATCCCCACATCGCGACGCACGCACAGCCGGAAATGACGTTCTTCCTCCAAGACAGGGAATACACGCGCGGCTATGAGTGGGCCTATGATAAATATTTCGCCTGTGCGTTACCAGAGCAGTTCCCTCACGAACGGAGCGCGAGGGCCTGTCCCTCGCAGTTCCGGCTAATGGCCAAAAATGTGATGGTGATGCACTCGCCGGAAATCATGCAACGGATTTATGAACATAATCCGGAGATACACCTCGTCATCCTGCTGCGGGAACCGGTAGCGCGGGCGTATTCGGCATATTGGTGGGCGCGACGCAGAGGCTGGGAAACCCTCAAAACTTTTGAGGAAGCACTCGCCGCTGAGGAAACGCGGGTAACCCAAGAAGGCTGGTTCAAATGGCGGCAGTGCGCCTATCGCTACAACAGCACCTACTATCCACACGTCAAGAACGTGCTGGAACAGTTTGGACGCGAACGGGTTCACGTCGTCTTAACCGAGGCGTTGAAGGACGATGCGCAAGCGGTGTGCCAAGGGCTATTTCAATACATCGGAGTCAACGCCGATTTCGCACCCAGCATCGGCGAACGGCACAATACAGGCGCAACGATGCCGCGTTCCGAGAAGTTCGGCTTCTTGTTCACGCAATTTATGGCATCGCATAACCCGTTGCGGCGCGCCATTCGGAAACTGGTGCCGGATGCCACCGCCTACAAACTCCGCAAAGCAGTGATGAAATGGAACGAAAAATCTTGGACACCACCGCCTATCGCATCGCAAACGCAGGCGGAATTGGCTGCATATTTTGAGCCGTTCAATCAACAACTCGCGACATTGTTAGAACGCGAACTCTGGTAAGTCAAGACACCCTCAAACAACCGCTAGGAAAACGGAAAAAATGGGCATCATCTATTTTCTCACGGGATACGTCGCTTTTGAAGAATTTGTGCTGAAGTTCCTGCCGTTCAGCGATGCTATCTACTCCTATCTCAGGTTTTTCGGCGAGATGCTGATTTATGCGGCGTTCGGACGCATGTTCATCCATAAACTCCACCGCGGCATCCCATTCGTCAAAACGCCTTTGGACTTGCCAATCGTCGGTTTCTATTGCGTCGTGCTGCTGTCGATGCTGCTCAACCGTTCGCCGCTCATCGGAAGCCTCTATAACATTCGCCCGTTTGCGCGCTATATTGTGCTTTTCTATCTCATTGCGAATTCACCGCTCTCCGAGAGACGGATTGCAACGCTTTTGCGGATAATTCTGGGTGTCGGCATCTTCCAACTCACGGCGGGGATAATTCAGTGGATAGGCGGCCCTGCGGCGTTTGACTTCTTCCTCCCGCGCGAATCAACGCTTGAAGTCGGCGGATTTACCAAAGAATATCGGCTGTTGGAACTCGGCAGGGAAATCGGCAGTATCTACGGCACCCTCGGCGATACCGTGATTTACGGCGTGTTCATGATTATCGTGCTCATCGTCTATCTCTCACGCGTCAGGCGGTTGGAATATCTGAACCTGCTCGGTGTAGGAATCCTGTTTTTCTTTATCGCGCGCTCCTACTCTCGCGCTGCCACCTTCTCCGCGATTTTGGCGTGCGTCGCATGGTATTACTTCCAATACGGCTGGAAAAAGACGCTCCGCCTCTCTCTCGCCGTGGCGATAAGTTTCAGCATTCTGCTGGCAATCGTGAACCCGTTTAACTTGGAATATGTCAACCCGCGCAAGGCGAGAGTGGGGATGGCTGGCAATATCACCGGTGTCTTCTCCGGCGACTATGTGCGCGTCGCACAGAAACAGCGGCTCGGCGCGCTCATCGGGAATGTGCCCACCGTTCTCGCAAACAAACCGGTTCTGGGATACGGCGCAGACCAGAATACGACGATTGAAAGACTCAACATGAGCCAACGTTCGTTCCTCCTGAAAGTGCTGAGCAAAAACGGCTTCAAAGATGTCTATTGGGTAGCGATTTTGTGTTTCTATGGGGTGTTGGGCCTTGTTCTGTTTGCCTTAATCTTTTACCGTCTCTTCACCGCGGCGTTGCGGCTTTACAGACGCGCCGTGCACCGATACACAAAGGAGATTGCGATGGTGATGCTGTGCCTCGTCGTCGTCACGGTATTCCTGCTTTTCTTTAACCGGACGCTCGAATTTCGGGGATATGGGTTCTATTTTTGGCTGTGTGCCGGGCTCATGTTCGCCAGCGATTCGGCGTGCGAAACTTACCGAGGGTTACGAATTCGGTTGTGAATTGCGAAACCATTCCGTTCTCCGATGAACTCCTGTAAGGACAGATTCCTCTAGTTGTCCGCCGCTCACGGAAAACAGGGGTGGATATGGAATACTTCCTTTAGGATTTACACAGCAGCGACTTCGGTAGGCGCGCGTTGTCCGCGCGCTCCAGGCATGCGCGGTTGCAAACCGTTACGCTTTAACGTTGCCCGATGGCATGGCACCGCCAAAGCCATCGCACCGACTCGCCTACCGGCTAGAAAACATTGAATCGCCTCCATCTTGTAAAAAAAAGAATTGACAACCGATGCACTTTTGTGGTATAATTAAGATTGGTGCGAACGCCTAATCTATTGCTTTACCAACAACCCCTTTACAGGAATGACGCAATGCGAACAACGCTATTTTTCATTTTAACCGCTCTCTTTGTGACATGCTTCTTTCTGCCCATCACTTTTGCCCAGGATGCGCGTCCGGTTGTCTCAATCCCAGATGCAAATTTAGCAACTGCAGTGCGGGAGGCACTCGGTTTGAGGGAAAACGAGGCAATCACAGACCTGGCGATGCGGGAGTTAACGACTCTTGGAGCGGGCAATCGCCACATCACAGATCTAACAGGTCTGGAGCATGCAACCAATCTGAAAACGCTGTTCCTCGGTTGGGCACTTGTCAACGGAAAGTGGGGTAACAGCAATACCCTATCAAATTTGTCGCCGATCTCAAGATTAACCAAACTCGAATATCTACATCTTGGGGATACGGCCATTTCAGATGTGGCACCCTTGTCTGAGCTCACAAACATGGAATCCTTATATCTGAATAACACGTTTGTTTCGGATGTGTCTGCCTTCGCAAAATTGACACACCTCAAAACTCTAGATCTTGCAGGCACATCTGTTTCGGATCTATCTGTGCTATCCAGCCTCAACAACTTGGAAAGATTGTTTTTGGGACGCACGCCCGTTTCGGATATATCAGCACTATCGGGACTCACGAACCTGAAAGTGTTGTTTTTTGGGTTAACGTCCATTTCAGATGTCTCGGTCTTCGCGTCCCTCACAAATTTGGAACGGCTATCTCTCCCAAAAAACGTTTCGGATGTATCCGCGCTATCGGGACTCACGAACCTGGAATATCTGTTTCTTGGGTGGACTGCCGTTTCGGATGTATCCGCGCTATCTAGGTTAACCAACCTAGAATCTCTGTATCTTCACGACACGGCAGTTTCAGATGTATCCGCGCTGTCGGAACTCACGAATCTGGAACACTTGTTTCTTAACCGCACGTCCGTTTCAGACATATCTGCGCTATCCGGACTAGCCAACCTGAAAAGACTGGGACTTAGTCATACGTCTATTTCGGATGTATCCGCACTCGCAACTCTCACAAATTTGTATCACTTGAATCTTGGACAGACGTTTGTTTCCGATGTATCTATGCTATCCGGGCTTAAACACTTGGAAGAACTGATTCTGGGAGGCACGTCGGTTTCAGATATAGCTGTGCTTACCACGCTTACGAAATTGGATACTTTAGGGCTTCACGGCACCCCGTTGAGTTACCCCTCCATCCACACCCATATTCCTGTGATGCGCGCGCGCGGTGCAAAAGTCAATTTTGATGGAGAAGCGCAGCCTGCCTTCCTAAGAATATCAGGGGACCAGCAGGAGAACACCGCCGGGTTAGCATTGGCCAACGCCATTGTCGTTCGAGCGATAAATGCCACAGGCAAACCGATGCAAAACGTAACTGTCACCTTTACCATCACTCACCGGAACGAAACGTTCAACACTACCACTGCAAAAACCGGCATGAACGGCATAGCCCAAACGCGGACAACGCTTGGGCAGACACCCGGCAAATACACGATTACTGTCACTGCCCAACAGATTCCCTCATTCGCGCGCTTTACCGCGCAGGCCACTCCCACAGAAATCGACCCCACCGATTTATCGCCCATCGTGCAAGTCGGTGCTGCTGCACTGCCCCCGATGTACTGGATAAACACAACGTCACGCAAACTTTACCGTTCTATCGCGGGTTCCGTGAGAAACGTTGTGCCGAGCGTCCAGAATGCCACCAGCATCGCTGTTGATATAGCAGGACATAAGGTTTATTGGACAGAGAAAACGGGCGAACGGAGTGGACGCATTCGACGAGCGAACTTCAACGGGTCCAACGTGGAACTGGTGAAGAACCTAACCAGTGTGCCGCGCGACATGGCGGTAGACTCCGCAGGCGGGAAACTCTACTTGACGAACTCCTGGGGAAAGATTCAACGTCTTAACCTCGACGGTTCTGGCTTTCACTCAAACTTCATCACCGATTTAACGGCCCCACAGCACCTCGCCCTGGATGTCGCGGGTGGCAAGGTTTATTGGACCGAACCGGATAGTATCTGGCGCGCGAACCTCAATGGCAAAAATAGAGAAAAACTCATCGCAGACTTAGGAGAGATAGGCAGCATCGCGGCGGCAGGCGGCAAGGTTTACTGGACGGAAAAGAACAAGCCTGACGAGAATCGCGGCACTATTCGGCGGGCCGCCCTTGACGGTTCCAATGTCCAGACTCTCGCCACGTTACTGAGCGTCCCTATTGGCATTGCCGTGGATACAGTGAGCCGTCATCTCTATTGGACAAACTCCAATGGCAGGATCCAACGTGCCAACCTCGCGGGCAAAAATATCCAAAATCTGGTTACGGAATTAGGTATGCCAGCCGAAATCGCATTAGGGAACACGCCAAACGGTGCAGGGCTCGCCGCCGCACCAGCAGCCGTGCCGGTGTTCCCTGACACGACGGTGCTGCTTGCCAACTATCCCAATCCGTTCAATCCAGAGACATGGATCCCTTATCAGTTGGCAACGCCCGCAGAAGTCACGTTAACGATTTATGCAGCAAACGGCGCAGTCGTGCGAACCTTGGCACTAGGACATCAATTCGCGGGCACTTATGAAAGCCGAAGCCGCGCGGCGTATTGGGACGGCCGGAACGAAATCGGTGAACGGGTTGCAAGCGGTGTGTATTTCTATACGCTGTCAACTGCCGATTTCATGGCAACGCGGAAGATGTTAATCCGGAAATAGAACGAGGCCAACCTTATGCACACTTTAACTCGTAAAATTGCGAAAACTACCAGAAATTACCTCTTCCTCGGAGGAATGCTCCTCCTGTGCATCAATTTCGGATGCCACAAGCAAACACCAAGCCACGAGGCACTACGTCTAGAAATCGACACGCGCCAAACAAAACCCCTCCGCCACGAACTCTATGGTTTCAACACCAACATGATGAGCGGAGACTACAGCTACCTCGACGCGGACTTCGTCGCGTTAACCAAGGCACTGCGCCCAAAAACACTGCGTTTCCCCGGCGGCACCGTCGGGAACTTTTATCACTGGAAAACCGCCGGCTTCGTCGAGAACGAAATGGCGACAACCCTCAACGCAAAACTTAATAAACGAAATAAGGGAAATTACGTTAAACTTCAGAGGCGGCGAAACGGCAAAATCGCCTTTGACGATTTTATGCAACTGTGCCGAGAGTTGAATATCACCCCCATCGTCGTCGTCAATCTCTGGACAGGCAGCCCAGAGGAGAGTGCCGAGTGGGTGCAATACGCGAAGACGAAGGGATATGAAATCGCGCACTGGGAGCTCGGTAATGAGTATTATCTGCCGCACTACGTCAACAAATATCCGACGGTGGCAACCTATATCGCCCGCGCGAAGGAACACGCCGCCGCCATGAAAGCCGTAAATCCCGATATAAAACTCTCGGTGTGTGCCACCCCAGTCGCCTTTCACAAGGAGGGATG
>PYJE01000132.1:11847-18126 GCA_003635305.1 Candidatus Poribacteria bacterium
CACCGCGGCGTTGCGGCTTTACAGACGCGCCGTGCACCGATACACAAAGGAGATTGCGATGGTGATGCTGTGCCTCGTCGTCGTCACGGTATTCTTGCTTTTCTTTAACCGGACGCTTGAATTTCGGGGATATGGGTTCTATTTTTGGCTGTGTGCCGGGCTCATGTTCGCCAGCGATTCGGCGTGCGAAACTTACCGAGGGTTACGAATTCGACTGTGAATTGCAGAACGATTTAGTTCTCCGATGAACTCCTGTAAGGCCTGATTTCTCTAGTTGTCCACCGCTCACGGAAAACAGGGGTGGATATGGAATACTCCCTTTAGGACTTACACAGCAGCGACTTCGGTAGGCGCGCTTTGCAAGCGCGCTCCCATGCCTGCGCGCTTGCAGACCGTTACGCCTTAACGTTGCGCGATAGCATGGCACCGCCAAAGCCATCGCACCGACTCGCCTACCGGCTAGAAAACATTGAATCGCCTCCATCTTGTAAAAAAAAGAATTGACAACCGATGCACTTTTGTGGTATAATTAGAAATAGAACGAGGCCAACCTTATGCACACTTTAACTCATAAAATTGCGAAAACTCCCAGAAATTACCTCTTCCTCGGAGGAATGCTCCTCCTGTGCCTTAACTTCGGATGCCACAAGCAAGCACCGAGCCACGAGGCACTACGTCTAGAAATCGACACGCGCCAAACACAACCCCTCCGCCACGAACTCTACGGTTTCAACACCAACATGATGAGCGGAGACTACGGCTACCTCGATGCGGACTTCGTCGCGTTAACCAAGGCACTGCGCCCAAAAACACTGCGTTTCCCCGGCGGCACCGTCGGGAACTTTTATCACTGGAAAACCGCCGGCTTCGTCAAGAGCGAAATGGCGACAACCCTCAACGCAAAACTTAATAAACGAAATAAGGGAAATTACGTTAAACTTCAGAGGCGGCGAAACGGCAAAATCGCCTTTGACGATTTTATGCAACTGTGCCGCGAGTTAAATATCACCCCCATCGTTGTCGTCAATCTCTGGACAGGCAGCCCAGAAGAAAGTGCCGAGTGGGTGCAATACGCAAAAACGAAGGGATATGAAATCGCGCACTGGGAGCTCGGCAATGAGTATTATCTGCCGCACTACGTCAACAAATATCCGACGGTGGCAACCTATATCGCCCGCGCGAAGGAACACGCCGCCGCCATGAAAGCCGTAAATCCCGATATAAAACTCTCGGTGTGTGCCACCCCAGTCGCCTTTCACAAGGAGGGATGGCTCATCAAAACTTACCAACGCAAGTGGGATGAAGGTTTGGCGAAGGATACCTCCTTTTACGATGCCTTCACCGTTCACGTTTACGCCTACAAGGCAGTGCGGAATGAACCCATCGAGACGATGCGCGGTTATCTCTTCGGTTGGATCTACTTCGCCGTTGACGAAGCACTTGACTATTACGAGGAATTATTCAATCCCGTAGACGAGTCCTCTATCTCAGTAGGAGAGACATCCCGGTCTCGATTTCCCACAGTAGGAGAGACATCCCCGCCTCGAAACGTCGGAGAAACCTCCCCATCTCGAAAAGAGATGTGGATAACCGAATGGAACATTGCGAACCCCGGCAACCGCGTCGCAAATACGCAACTCCACGCTATGTATGTCGGCGATTTCTTTCTGAAAATGTTGAGCATGCCAGCAGTGACACAGGCGAACTTTCACGTCATCGCAGGACCGGGAAAAGGCTTCCCCGTATTTTCACCGATAACGCCGCCGACACCCGGCACGTTTTGGAAATACGGCGGCGAACCTCCCGCCGCGCCCGATAATTTTGAGGGAAAGGCGATAAAGCGCGCTGTCTATCCGACGTTTCAACTCATCGGAGAGGTATTCGCGCACGCCGATACGCAGTTTACGCTGACGCTGCACAACCTGCCAACGCTCGAAGGACAACTGGAATACAGCGGCAAACAAATGGCAGGGCTGCAGGCACACGCTGTCGGCGATGCAGAACGCCTGTTCATTCTCATCAGCAATCGGATAGGAGAAGCGCACGCACCGCAATTGGTGATTGATGGAAAACTGCTCAAAGGAGAAGTAACATATCGTTACATTGCCAACGAGAACCTCGCTGCCTCAAACGGCGGAAACGCAGAGATGGAAGGTTCTGGCGAAATTGAAGTGCAGATTCAGGAATGGCACGGGAATACTGACGAACTCTTGATTCTGAAGAATAGTTTTGGCGTAATTAAGGTGGAGAGGTAAAAAACGCCACGCGAAACGGAGCGTGAGGGCCTGTCCCTCGCAATCTCGCGACTGAACCGAAAAACGGTCAACGCCCCAAACAGGGAAGAAATTGGATAAGATACTATTTGTCGTCGGCAACAGCCGAAGCGGCACAACGATGATGGGACGCATTCTGGGCAATCACCCTGACGTTTACACGTTCGGGGAGCTGCACTTCTTTGGACAACTCTGCTCCTCCACCGATGCATCAGCATCATTGTGTGAGAGGGAAGCAGTAGCACTCGCAGCGCAGCTGCTCTGCATCCAGCGCGAGGGATATCGCACACATGGAAATCCGCGGCGATTTCAAGAGGAGGCGCGGGAATTTTTGGATGCGTTGTCTGAATATCCAGCAACGCCAACCGCGCTTTTTTCAGCGTTTCTCAGCCGTGAAACGGCTCGGAATGAGAAATCAATCCCCTGCGATCAGACACCGCGCAACGTGTTTTACATTGAAGACATCTTGCGGTTTTACCCACAAGCAAAGGTAATCAACATGATTCGCGACCCGCGTGATGTCCTCTTATCGCAAAAACGGAAGTGGAAACGCCGCTTTTTAGGCGGCACCGATATGCCGCTCAGAGAGACGTTCCGCGATTGGATTAACTATCATCCGATTACGATTAGTCGCATTTGGCACACCGCTGTCTCCGCCGCCGACAGGTTTTCCGAGAGTGATAGCGTGATGTCTGTCTACTTCGAGGAACTCCTCAAGCACCCTGAGACAACGGTTAGGCAGCTGTGCGAATTCATCGGCATCAACTATTCGGATATCCTGCTCCAAGTGCCGCAAGTCGGTTCCTCTTCGGGTGCGGATAAACCGACGCAACTCGGCATCAACCCAACGCGCGCTAACAGTTGGGAGCACGGTGAACTCGGTTCGGCAGAAATTTATCTCTGCGAAATGCTGAACGCACCGTTAATGAAAACGCACAACTATCCCCTCGTCTCACGCCGGCCGAACCCGGTGAGATTAGCAATCGATGTGCTTTCATTTCCGGTGAAATTAACGATGGCATTTCTCTGTAATCTGGACCGGATGAAGAATATCCGTGAAACGTTGAAGAGGCGGCTATGATAGCACAATTGGACTCGCTTTACATCAAAACGCGCCCGACGAAAACGCTGACACGCCTGATGAGTTACGCGCTCTTTGAGGGCCGCCCCGTGACAACAAAAGGCCGCTGGATAAACCCGCTCGTCTTCTCGCTGCTGAAAACCGTAACAGCCACTCCCGTAGGCGCGGTTTGGAAACGCGCCGTTGAAAAACCCATTTTCATCTTGGGAACCGGACGGAGCGGCTCAACGATTTTAGGCATTGTGCTCTCAATGCACCGGCACGTCGGGTATCTAAACGAACCGAAGGCAATGTGGCACCTCATCCATCCAAACGAAGATGTCATCGGTAACTACAGCAGTGCTGAGGCAAAATATCGCTTGACAGCAGCAGATGCAACAGATGCAATGAAGAGACGCGCGCACCGGCTGTTCGGTGCCTATTTAGCAAGCACCTTTTCGCAGCGCGTCGTTGACAAGTATCCGGAGCTCATCTTCCGCGTCAATTTCGTGCGCGCCCTTTTCCCCGATGCGCGGTTCATCTTCCTCGTGCGAAACGGCTGGGATACATGTCACTCTATTGCAACCTGGTCAGAACGGTTGGGCGTTCGCGTCAACGGCGAAACGCATGACTGGTGGGGTGTGGAAAACCGGAAGTGGCACCTATTAGTCAAGCAACTTGTTGAGCCAGACCTGGTTTTCGCCGAATGCGCGTCTGAGATAAAACATTTCGATCGACATTTAGACAGAGCTATGGTAGAATGGATAGTCACGATGCGAGAGGGACTTCGGTTAATGGAAACCGTCCCCGCGTGCATCCATCAGGTGCGTTTTGAGGAGCTAACCTCACAACCGGAGCGAACGCTCGCGAGGCTCTGTGACTTCTGTGAACTTCCGATGGACGCGCGGTTCCTCCATTATGCGCGCGAGACGTTACATCCGGTGCCGCCGCGGGAGTCGTTTGATGCGCATCCGAAACTCGCGCCGATTTTTCAGGAAACGATGGAGAAATTAGGATACTTGGCATGAACGATACAAACACTTTGACTCGGCGCGACTTCCTTAAAGTCGGCGCAGCAGCGTTCACGACAGCACTGCTACCAAATCTTAACACAAAAGCCGCGAGCCGCTATAACGTCCTATTCATCACGGTAGATGATTTACGGCCAATGCTCGGATGCTATGGGCATCCCGAAATGCACACGCCGAATATTGACGCAATCGCGGAACGCGGAACCCTTTTCACTCGCGCGTACTGCCAATATCCGCTCTGTAGTCCCTCGCGCACCTCTTTATTTATAGGATTGCGCCCGGAGACGACGCAGGTGCGAAACAATACAGCCGATTTTCGCGAGAAAATACCGGAGACAGTTACGCTCCCGCAGCATTTCAAAGCGAATGGGTATCACACCCAATCTGTCGGTAGAATTGCACATCTCCCTAGACTACAAGATGATGCAAACTCGTGGAGTCTGCCATCCTGGCGGCCACTCTGGGTCCCGTTTGACATCAAAACGTCTCTCTCTTGGCAGGCACTAGACGTTGCTGACGACGCACTCAGAGATGGGAAAGCCGCCAAAAGGGCAATCAAAGTTTTGGAATCACTGAAGAATCACACATTCTTCCTCGCAGTCGGCTTCTATAAACCCCATTTACCTCTTGAGGCACCCAGGAAATACTTTGAGTTATACGACACCGCGGACTTCACTTTGCCTGCCTCTCCTGTTCCACCCGAGGATGCACCGGCGAGAGCTCTCAACAATTGGAGCGCAATCCGCGCATACGCCGATCTGCCTTCGGGAAATGAGCCACTTTCAGATGAACAGACATTGGCGTTAATTCGCGCTTACGCAGCGACAACCAGCTACACGGATGCACAGATAGGGCGCGTCCTCGCACAGTTAGACGCACTCGGCCTGACAGAAAACACCGTCATCGTTTTCTGCAGCGACCACGGGCACCATTTAGGAGAGCAAGGGATGTGGGGAAAGCAGACGCTTTTTGAGAGTTCCCTCCGGGTCCCTTTGATTGTGAGTGTTCCCGGCTCCTCTCGTGCAGAAACAGACGCGCTCGTGGAACTCGTTGACATCTTCCCTACGTTATCTGATGTATGTGAATTGCCATCTCCGCTTAGAAGCGAGGGAACCAGTTTGCAACCTGTGCTTGAAAATCCGAGGTTTCCATGGAAAACCGCCGCGTTCAGCCAATTCGCGAGCGGACGTTCCATCCGCACGGCGCGCTACCGATACACCGAATGGGGCAACAACGGCAACAGAGGCAAAGAACTTTACGATTACCAAACGGACCCGCACGAAACGCGAAACATTGTGAATCTTCCGGAAAACGCCACACTCGTTGCACACCTCAGCGAACGGCTCAAGGCAGGGTGGCAAAGGGCCGTGCCAGGGATGCAGGAACATGTCCCTGTGCCACAGACGCAACCAGCGGATGTCAACAATGACGGCGTTGTCAATATTCAAGACCTGGTGCGTGTGGCAAACAAATTTGGCGAAAGCGGTGGCATCGCCATTCCTGAAGACGTGAACAACGATGGCGTTGTCGATATCCGAGATTTGGTTCGCGTCGCGAACCATTTCGGTAACTGAGGAAAATATCTACATGCCGACAAACTCAAAGTCATCACAACGCCTATTCACTCGGCGCGATTTCATCTCAACTAGCCTGAAAGCCGGGGTTTCCACCGCTTTCACGACAGGACTGCTGCCGAACCTGAGCGCGCACGCCGCACGGCGATATAACGTGCTATTTATCACGGTGGATGATCTGCGGCCGTTGTTGGGATGCTACGGGCTCTTGGAGATGCACACACCGAACATTGACTCCCTCGCGCGGCAAGGGACGCTCTTTCACCGGGCGTATTGTCAGTTTCCGGTCTGTAATCCATCGCGGGTTTCTATGCTCACCGGTTTACGTCCAGAAACGACAG
>PYJE01000133.1:0-6076 GCA_003635305.1 Candidatus Poribacteria bacterium
AGAGCCCCGGTAGGCGCGGTTTACAACCGCGCTCTTCTGGAGCCCCCGGTAGGCGCGGTTTACAACCGCGCTCTTCGCAAAACATGAGCAGGATTAAGCAGGATTTACAGGATTTACAAGATTGAGCAGGATTTACAGGATTTACAAGATTAAGCAGGATGGACAGGATTTACAAGATTAAGCAGGATTAAGCAAACGTTCCTGTGCATCGTCGCTCTTCATCCTGACAATCGAAGCAGGAGCAGGATTTACAAGATTCGCAAGATTCTCAGGATAAGAGACTTCCGTTCACCCACGTTTTCCTCTTATCCTGTCAATCGTGTTAATCCTATAATCCTGCTCACGATTCACAAGATTAGCAAGATGAAGAGACAACTGTTGTGGCACGTTAACGCCGCCCCTGTAGGTTGCGATCGCCTGATCGCAACAGATGAAGAGACACCTGTTGTGGCACGTTAACCGATACCCGTTCGGGATCTGGCGATCCCGAACTACAGATGAAGAGACACCTGTTGTGGCACGTTAACCTCTTATCCTCTTCATCCTGACATTTGAAAACAGGGAGTTTACTAAAAAATGCAACAAGCAAAACTAGCGGTTCAACCCCGCAACACATTCGGAAAGCAGCGCGCGCGGGCATTGCGCCGGACAGGCGATTTCCCAGCGGTTTTATATGGACGCGGGCAAGACACCGTGTCAATTCAAATCAACGCCCGCGTCTTCAGACAGTTCCTCCGCACCTATGGTGAAAACGTCATCATTAACATGGAAATCGCGGACGAAGCACCCGAAACGGTTATCATCAAAGAGATTCAACGCGATCCGGTGGAGAAACAGACTCTGGTGCATGCGGATTTTATCAGAATCTCATTAGACGAGCCGGTCTCCTCAGCCGTGCCGGTTATTTTGACAGGCGCCGCGCCCGGCGTGCAGCAGGGCGGCGTGCTTGAATTCCCACTCCGACATATAACCCTTCACTGCCTCCCAGCACAGATGCCGAACGAGGTGTCCATTGATGTCGGCGAAATGCAAATCGGCGACAGTTTCCACGTGAGTGACTTATCCTTTGACGCGGAAATCGAGATGTTGGATGACTCGCAGCGGATAATCGTCACCATAAGCCAGCCGCGCGTCCAAACTGAAACCACAGAAGCGGAAGAAGGTGAAGGCGAAGGCGAAGGCGAAAGTGAAGGGGAAGAAACCACCGATGCACCCGCTGAACCTGAGGTTATCTCCAGAAGACGCGATGACACCTAATAGTTCGCGCATCATCGCCGGCATTCTCCTTTGGACGTTGATGGCACTCAGCAGCATCGCCCAGGCCCCCTCCGCGCGCTTCATTGACGCGGAAGGAAAAACGCTCGCTGACGTGCCAACCGTCCTTCACGACAAACGGATTTACCTCCCTGTTGACGCGGTGAAGACGGTGTTTGACGAAAGGACGACGCAGCAATACAATCTGCCCCGAAAACGGCTCACCCTGAAAACGAAAGGGAAAACCGTCCGGTTAGAAATGGGAAAGACTACCGTCAACATCGATGCCGGTAGGCAGACGCTGGAACTCTCTGTACCACCCCAGGTCATCGAAGGAACACCGATGCTCCCCCTTGCTTTTTTCATTGAGGTGCTGCCGGTGCTAGACGACATTGAGGTGCTTTACAATCCCAGCTTGCAACGCGTCCGATTCATGCCCAAAACCCACTGGCAACCCGCCGAGGAGGGTGCATCGCGAGAATGGACTGTTATCATCGACCCGGGCCACGGCGGCTCTGACGACAGGGGATGCGAAAGCAACACCGGGCTCCTCGAAAAAGATGTCGGGCTCGCGCTCGCGAAACAACTCCAACGTATCAGCAGACAGCACGGGTATCAAGCACACCTCACTCGCGAAACCGATGTGAAGAAGACGCAATTGGAACGCATTCAGATTGCCAACGGAAATCAGGGACAACTCCTTCTCAGTTTACACTGCAACGCCTCGTTTTCACCGCAGGAAAAGGGCATTCGGATTTACCTTAATAATCCCAAGGGACACCTCCGATTCCCCACGGCGGCGACTTCAACCTTGACAGGGAACCGATTACAGATTTTGTCCCAAGCCAATTTTCTGAAACAGAGCCAAGAATTTGCCGCCGTGTTGCAACAGGAACTCAACTTCTTGACAGAGACACCGGTAGTCATCGCCGAATTGCCGCTCGTCGCATTGTCAAAGGTATACATGCCGGCCGTGTTGGTAGAGCTCGGATACCTCTCGCATGCAGAGGATGCCAGCAGACTCGCCAACCCTGAGCACATCACAGGCATCGCAACGGCAATTGCCCGCGCAATCCAGACATATCGGGCATCTGTCAGCCAATGAGCATCCATTTTAATGGCCAGCGAGGCCTGTCGCTTTCACGTAGGGCGAGGGTCTGTCCCTGTCCGGAGCTCGGTGCTTTTCTGGCATCCATTGTATGTCGCTTTCACGTAGGGCGAGGGCCTGTCCCTGTCCGGAGCTCGGTGCTTTTCTGGCATCCATTGTATGTCACTTTCACGTAGGGCGAGGGCCTGTCCCTCGCTATGTCTTGAACTGCCTTCTGTCTTTAGGTTCGTAGAACCTTAATGTCTATAGAACGCAGGAAGGAGAGATAAGCCAAATGACAAACACCCAAGAACGCATCAGCCGCGCCCCAGGAAATATACTTGGCGCTGCCTACTCGGACAACTTGCAGGCGATTCATTAGGAAGCCTCAGCAGGATTTCCAAGATTTTCAAGATTGTCAGGATAAGAGGTTATCGTTCGGCGAACGTTTCTTAATCCTGCTTAATCGTGTTAATCGTGATAATCCTGCTCAGAATTCCAAAGTTCGGCATCTATCAAAAGACAGTATTTGATAGCATGACCTGAACGCATCCGCGACATGAAAGACGGTGGAACTTGGAACACCATCGCAGGGCAACCGACAGATGACTCCGAACTCGCCTTAATGCTCGCACGAACTCTCGTGAAAAAAGGGATATTCGACAGGGAGGCAATTCGGGAGGCGTATCTCTTCTGGTTTAACTCTCGTCCGTTTGATATAGGCAGCACCACTGCGGCCGGGCTTAGAAACCGAAGCAGGATTTACAAGATTTACAAGATTTGCAGGATTACGCAGAGAGACGTTCTATCACCAACCCACGTATCCGAACGCCTTGCGAACAACAAAGAATCAAACGGCGCGCTGATGCGGGTAAGTCCCCTCGGCATCTTCGGCACGAATGACACCTCCGAGCAGGTTGCAGAGTGGGCACGTCAGGATGCCGCCATTACACACATTCATCCCGTGTGCCAAACTGTCAGCGCGTTGTTTGCGATGGCAATCGCTTACGTTATCCGAACAGGATGCAACGCCGAAACGCTTTATGCGCAGATTGTCGCCTGGGCAGACGAAATCAACCGTGATGAAAGTCTCATCTGGAAAGACGAAATAGCGGACGCTGAAAGTATCCGCAAGGCGATTCGCGATGCACAAGACGCACCGCCCGCGGATTTTTATCACCAACAGGGATGGGTATTGATTGCGTTTCAGAACGCGCTCTACCGACTAATTCACGCGCCGAACACGGAAGAAGCAATCATTGACACCGTTATGAGCGGCGGCGATACCGACACGAACGCGGCCATCTGTGGCGCGCTGTTGGGAGCGGTAAACGGCCTGGAATCCATTCCCGAACGGTGGCAGGAAACTTTGCGCAATTGCCGCCCGGAAGCAGGAAAACCGGGAGTTCACCAGCCACGTCCTGAGTGTTTCTGGCCCGTGGACGCTCTGGAATTAGCGGAGAAATTGGTAAGCAAGCAGGCAGCGTAAATCCGAGCAGGAGCAGGATTTACAAGATTCGCAAGATTCGCAAGATTAAGAATCAAACGAACCAGAGACGCAAACCTCTTATCCTGAAAATCCTGTTAATCCTATAATCCTGCTCAAGATTAGCAAGATTAAGCACGATTAAGAAGAACCTCTTATCCTGAAAATCTTGAAAATCTTGAAAATTCTGCTTCTCTTGCGAACAACAAAAAAATGAAACAGACCGGATTTTCCAGACTCTTAGTCATATGGGGCATCACCTTCGTCGGCATCGCAATCGGCCTCGCCGCGACGCTTTACCTCATCTCTCAAGCAAAGCAGACAGCCATTCCGCTGCCGCCGCCCCCGTTGCCAACGACTGCAAACCCAACAGATACGCCGCCGCCTCAAAATGTCAACCTCTTTCTTCTACAACCGACAACGCTTGAACTTGTCGCCGTGAGAACCGAACGGCGACTCTACGCCGAAAGAACCAAACGCCTCAAACAAATAGTTACCGCTCTCATTCAGGCGAAACCGCCCGATTTCCGAAACCCGATTCCAGGCGGCACCGAACTTCACGAAGTCTATGTCGATACCCAAGGCACCGCTTATCTCGATTTCTCACGGCACCTCACCGATGGACATATCGGCGGAACACAAGGAGAATTTCTCACCGTGGCGGCCATCCTGAAAACCATCTTTGACGCGTTCCCTAACAAAATCAAACAAGTGCAGTTCCTTATTGATGGCAACGAAATTGAGACACTCGCCGGACATTTGAACCTTTCGCAACCCCTGCGGTTTTAGCAACGGAGAGATATTGTGAAACTCATCATCGGGTTGGGAAACCCCGGGCCGCGCTACGCAAACACGAGACATAACGTCGGCTTTCGCGTGCTTGACATCCTGATGGAGCGGGGAGGCAATAAAATCGTTTCGCGCTATAACTCCCTCATAATGGAGACGACGTTTCATGACACACCAATTGTCCTCGCGAAACCGCTGACTTACATGAACAACAGCGGCAGAGCCGTCGCAGCATTGGTGAATCAACTTGAAATCCCGCTCACGGAACTCTGCGTCGTCTATGACGATATCCACTTGGACATCGGTGTCATTCGGATGCGCCGGAAGGGAAGCGACGGTGGACATAACGGCATGAAGTCTATCATCGGCAGCTTGCACACCACTGCGTTTCCGCGTCTGCGAATCGGCATTGGCTTTCTGTCCTGGCGCGAAGCGAGCGGAGAGGCGAAAAGTGTTGTTGTACCCAACAACGTATCTGAACGCCTTGCGAACGACAAAAACGGCGCACAGGTAGATTACGTACTCAGCGAATTTACAGACGGAGAAAAACCAGAGATAGAGGCATCCATCCAACGCGCAACCGAAGCAATTGAAACCTTCGTCATTGACGGCATTCTCACCGCAATGAATCGGTTTAACGGCAGATAGAGGACAGCCAAGCGATGGAAACGCATATCTGTTTGTATCGTAAGGACAGATGTCTATACCTGTCCGAAAAGGAAAAATGGACAAGCAATACCGCATCCACAACGTTGACGAGATTCCGACACCTTCGCTTGTCGTCTATTCAGCCCTCGTCAAGCAGAATATTGAACGCGCCATCGCGCTCGTTGACGGAAATGTCACCAAACTCCGTCCGCACGTCAAGACGCATAAGACAGCCGAAGTCGTCGCATTGGTGCGCGATGCAGGCATCCGCAAACACAAATGCTCCACTTTGCGCGAAGCAGAAATGCTGGCACAGACTGGTATTGAGGACATTTTAATCGCGTATCAGCTGGTAGGCCCGAATATCAATCGGCTCGTTTCGCTCATGCAAACGTATCCGCACGCCGACTTCAAAGTTCTGGCAGACCATCCCGATGTCGTCACCGCACTATCAGCGTCAATGGCGCAGCACGGGTTAACCCTCAAAGTCATGCTGGATATGGACGTTGGGATGCACCGCACCGGCATTCCAGTCGGCGATGCAGCTGTGGGGGTATACGCGCAAATCGAACGCGCCATCGGCTTAGAACCGTGGGGCTTGCACATCTACGACGGGCATATCCACGATGAAGACATCGCCGAACGCCGCGCCTCTTGCGATAACAGCCTCGCGCAAATGGAAGACATGCGTGAGAGACTCGCCGCCAAAGGACTCAATGTGCCGCTGGTTGTGATGGGCGGCACGCCGACGTTCCCTATTTACGCGAAGACTCCCGGTGTAGAGGCATCCCCCGGCACGTTCGTCTTCCACG
>PYJE01000133.1:6096-17493 GCA_003635305.1 Candidatus Poribacteria bacterium
ACGCTACGCGTTACCCAGACCTGGGATTTACACCCGCTGCGTTGTTGCTAAGCCGCGTTATTAGCATGCCTACCCAAAATCGCTTTACCTTAGATTTAGGGCACAAAGCCATCGCCGCAGACCCGGATGGCGTGCGCGGTGTCATTTTGAACGTCCCCGGTGCAACAGTCGACAAACAGCATGAGGAGCACTGGGCAGTCAACATGCCAAGGGAGACAGCCGTACGTATTGGACAAGAAGTCTACGTCTGCCCGACGCACATCTGTCCATCGGTGGCGTTGCATCAATTCTATTATGTGATAGACGCGGAGGGATATTACAGGGAAACGTGGGAAGTTGCGGCGCGGAATCGGAGCTAAGCCTGCCCCTCAGCAGATTAGAGATAACCTGCCCTGGACAAAACCTCCGCCAAATCCAAGCAGGAGCAGGATTATAGGATTTACAAGATTTACAGGATAAGAGACTTCCGTTCACGAACGTTTTCTTCTTAATCTTGAAAATCGTGTTCATCGTGAAAATCCTGCTTAAGATTAGCAAGATTCTCAGGATTAAGAGGTATCTGTTCATGAACGTTTTCCTCTTATCCTGTCCATCGTGTTAATCCTATAATCCTGCTTAAGATTAGCAAGATTAAGAAACGTTCGCCGAACGGAACCCTCTTATCCTGTCCATCGTGTTAATCTTGTGAATCCTGCTCAGATTTTGCCGGATGCACCGCTAGTATCGCATCCACTAACTTCTCCGCACCAAACCGCACAACATCTGTCGCCGGCAGTCCCGTTTCCGCTTCCGCCGTGGCGATTGCATCGCGCGCATCTGCCTCCGACAAATCAAAGCAATTTAACGCTAAACCGATTACCTTCGCCGGTTTAATCGGCGCAGCCATCATCTCATACTGCGCAATCATCTCCGATAACGAAGGCAGCGGCACCGTATATCGCGCCACCGTGGTGCGAGAGGGTTGATGGCAAAATATCATCGCATCCGGCATGCTTCCGTGAAGTAGACTCAACGTCACACCGGAATACCCCGGATGGACAAGTGAACCCTGCCCCTCAACGAGTAGCACTTCGTGGTTTTTCGCGCCTTCCAGCACAATCTGCTCGGCGGCACCCGCAGTGAAGTCGGAGATGACTGCATCAATCGCGATGCCCCAACCCCATACCATGATGCCGTTTTGTCCCGTCGGACAAAACTCGGCGTTGAGCCCGCGTGCGCGCGCGGCGTTCGTTATCTCAATACCGGATAACATCTTCCCAACGCGGCAATCCGAACCGACGGTAAGGACAACGGTGGACTCCACCTCGGCTGCCTTGCACGTTGCCACGGGCAAATTCGCAGGCGGTTTTCGCGCATCCCACAAGACGACATTGTGCCGCGCGGCGAGTGCGGCGAACGCCGCATCTTCGCTCAGGAAACGATGCAGCCCGCTCATCACATGCAAACCAGCAGCGATGGCCTCACCAAGCACAGCACGCCACGCACGCGGCAATTCACCTCCAGGCGGCGCAATCCCGATAGCGAGCATCGTCGGTTGAAACCGCATCGCCTCGCCCAAGTCGCGGACTACCGGGATACCCTCCCCAATCCCGATAACCTCGCTCACATCGCGCCCCGCCCGCGTGCTATCAATTATAGCAACGACGTTTTCCGCAAGATACCGTACCAACACGGTGGCTGTCTTCGATTCAAGGACACCAAACGAACCTTCCGCAAGAACAACTATTCTATGTGATTTCGGATGTAATTGGCTCTTCATATTTCTGTCCTGGCGCTCTTCTGTCCTGGCGCAAAGCGAGCGGATAAACGAAACGTATCACAGCACCAACAACGTAACTGAACGCCTTGCGAACAACAAAAACGGAGAAGCGAAAAGTGTTGGGGCACCAAACAACGTATCTGAACGCCTTGCGAACGACAAGATATTTTAACACAAACCAAGTTCCATTGCAACTAAATTCCAGATTGACACAAAAACAGAAAAATGATAAAATACAACCATGCAAATTGTTTGTGAAGAAAACCTCAACGAGAAATTGTTCGCACTCTATGAGCAACTCCGCTTGCAACACGGCGCGCTGATGTGGTGGCCCGCAGATACGCCGTTTGAAGTCGCACTCGGCGGCATCTTAACGCAAGCCACATCATGGCGAAACGAAGCAGGATTTTCAAGATTTGCAAGATTAGCAGGATTAAGAGTCAAAAGTAGATATCGGCAACGCCGATATCGGGTTACGCAGATAGCCTTTCTATCACCAACCAACTTATCCGAACGCTTTGCGCCAGGACAAAAAGCCGCCGGGGCTTGGACTCCCGCACAACTCCTCGCCACCAGCCAAACCGAACTAGAGGAACTGCTGCGGCCCTCACGGTATTATCGCGCCAAAGCGAAGAAGGTGCGCGCATTTGTCGAACACCTCGCAAAACGCCCCATGCACGTGATGTTTGAACAAGCACTCCCAGAATTGCGACAAGAACTGCTCTCCATCTACGGCATCGGACCGGAAACCGCGGATACCATCATCCTTTACGCCGCCGAAAAACCGAGTTTTGTCGTCGACGCTTATACCCACCGGCTCTTCTCGCGGTTGGGATGGATTCAAGGCAACTTTCACTACGCGAAACTCCTTTCTGTCCTGGCGCAAAGCGTTCGGATAGGCTGTTTATATGATATCACCAACCAACGTATCTCACGCTTGCGAACGACAAAAAATGGAGAACCTGCCGCACGATGTCAGACTCTTCAACGAATATCACGCACTCATCGTCCGGCACGGCGCAAGAATCTGCAAAAAAACACCGAATTGCGAAGAATGCAGTTTGCGACACGCATGCGACTATTTCTCAGACAAAACCAGCACCTGATTCGTTTTCACAGCTCGCACGGTGTCAATCTGTCCACACGGCCACCTGACTATCACTGCCTCAACCTTTTCAGCCTCCCCCAAGCCAAAGTGTAAATGCAGCTCATTTTGGCTGAGGTATCCAGAACCACTCTTCACCTCGCGAATCTGCGTTAAGCCACCGGCGACAACCGTCGCCCGCGCACCAATCGCATCCCGATTGCAATGCGTTCCCACCAATTGAAGACGCAGCCACCGATGCACGTTTTTCTGTCCTGGCGCATTTCTGTCCTGGCGCGAAGCGGACGGAGAAGCGAAAAGATACTTGCAAATCAATTTGCGTATCTGAACGCCTTGCGAACGACAAAAAGCGGAGAAGTCAAATGATGATACATCACCAATTAACGTATCTGAACGCTTTGCGGACGACAAAAAATCGTTTCGCAGCACTGTCGGCGCAGCGTTCACATTGGAGACAACGATGTCCACATCGCCATCGTTATCTATATCGCCGAAGGCTGCACCGCGACTGCTATAGACACGCGGTTCCGCTAAAAAAGACGCACGGAAACCGGTCGCCCGTTCACTCCAAAAAAGTTGATTCGCTTGCGCATACGTGCCAACCGCATTTCTGTTGTTCGCAAGGCGTTCAGATACGTTGTTGGGTACAACAACACTTTTCGCTTCTCCGTTTTTGTCGTTCGCAAGGCGTTCAGTTACGTTGTTGGTGCTGTGATACGTTTCGTTTATCCGTTCGCTTTGCGCCAGGACAGAAGAGCGCCAGGACAAAGAATCGTCAAGATGCCCGTTAGCAACGAACACATCCAGCCAACCATCGTTGTCAAAATCGACAAAATCGACACCCCACGCCAGATAAGGCAGGCTCTTCTCGCCAATGCCTTTCGCAAAACTCACCTCGTCGAAAAACCCATCCTGCGCGTTCTGATAAAGACTGTTCGTCTGCTCCTGAAAATTAGTAATGACGATGTCAAGATACCCATCGTTATCGAAATCGCCGAGGTTCGCGCCCATACCACTATAGGCGCGCCCCTCCTCGCTGAGCGCAACCCCAGCGAAAAACGCGTCCTCGGTGAACGTGCCATCGCCGTCGTTCAGATAGAGAAAATTCGGCGTAGTATCGTTCGCAACGAAGATATCGACATCGCCATCGTTATCCACATCACCACAGACAACCCCTAACCCTTTTCCAGGGGATTCAGCGATGCCCGCCTTTTTCGTCACATCCGTAAACGTCCCATCCCCGTTGTTTCGGTAGAGGATATCCGCCTCGGCAGAAAGTGCCTCCGGCGTGCAGTAAGTGCGAATCCCCTGCCGAGTGCACATCGGATTCGCCTCAGCACTAAACTGGACGTAGTTGACAACATACAGATCCAACCATCCATCGACATCGTAATCTACGAACGCGCACCCGGTACTGAGCCCGAAACCACCCCCAACACCTGCCTTCTCTGTCACATTCGTAAACGTCCCATCCCCGTTATTTCGGTAGAGAACATTCGTGCCGTAGTTCGTCACGTAGATATCTCGGTAACCGTCGTTATCGTAATCGCCAACGCAACAGCCAAACCCGTAGCCGGTATCCCCGACAGATGCCTCGGCTGTCACATCCGTAAACGTCCCATCATCGTTGCGATACAAGACGTTTGTCGGCGGCGTTTTTTTGTCCTGGCGCGAAGCGGACGGAGAAGGCAAACGTGACACATCACCCATTGACGTATCTGAACGCCTTGCGAACGACGAAAAAGGACTGCCCGGTAATACACCGCCGTTGACAAAATAGAGCTCCAGATCGGCATCGTTATCAAAATCGAAGAGCGCGACACCACTGCCGAGGGGTTCAATGAAATACTTCTGTCCACTCGCACCATTGATATGGCGAAACTGAAGCGTCTTGAATTCGGCTGTCACATCTGTAAATCGTATCTGTGTATCCGCGTGAGACGCGGAAAGAAGCACAAGCAGGATTTTCAAGATTTTCAAGATTCTCAGGATTAAGAGGTATCTGTTCATGAACGTTTTCCTCTTATCTATCAAAAAAGTAGAAATTGACTTTCTGTCCTGGCGCTTTTTCGTCCTGGCGCAAAGCGAACGGATAAACGAAACGTATCACAGCACCAACAACGTAGCTGAACGCCTTGCGAACAACAAAAACGGAGAAGTGGGTTAGTCGATGAACATCCCTCTGCGTAACCCGACATCGACGTTGTCGATGTCTACTTTCCATCAAAAATGTAGAAAAAGACTTTTTGTCCTTGCGCGAAGCGAGCGGAGAGGCGAAAAGTGTTGTTGCACCAAACAACGTACCTGAACGCCTTGCGAACGACAGAAACGGCTTTACGAGGTGAAACGCCAATGAACCAACCACATTCGCCGAACGCCTTGCGAACAACAAAAAATTGTGGTATAATAGCAAAAATTTGTCTATAGGAGATTTTTTCATGGCTAACACACTACGTTTTGGCGTTGTCGGACTCGGCATGGGTATGAACCGGTCTGGCATGATTCACCAGACTGACGGTGCGGAACTTGTCGCTGTCGCAGACCTGGTTGAGGAACGCCGCAAAGTCGCGGAAGAACGCTTCGGTTGCGAAAGCCACGGCGACGCACTGGAAATGTTCGACCGGGAGGACATTGACGTTGCAATGATTATGACACCCAGCGGCCTCCACGGCAAGTTCGGAGAGGAAGCAGCGAGACGCGGCAAGCACGTCATCACTACCAAACCCATGGATGTCAACGTCGAAAACTGCGACGCGCTCATCCAAACTTGCGAGGACAACAGCGTCAAACTGCTCGTTGACTTCGGAGAACGCTACGGCAGCCACAACCGGCGCATCCACACCGCACTGCAACAGGGGGACATCGGCAGACCTTTGCTGTGCGAACTCCGCATGAAATGGAAACGCCCAGACAGCTACTACGTCGGCTGGCACGGCACATGGGAGTTGGACGGCGGCGGCTCTATTATGAACCAAGGCGTGCATTACATCGATCTAATGCTCTGGTTTATGGGCCCTGTCAAGCGCGTCATCGGCGCACACTTTGATGTCTATGACCACGAAAACTGCGAAACCGAGGATATGACCTCGGCGATTCTGGAGTTTGAAAACGGCGCTCTCGGACATGTCCTCACAACGACGACATACCCCGGCGGCAACGTCTCCATGATTCACATCCACGGAGAAAAAGGCATCATCGGGCTCGGCCCGAACATGTGGGAATTCCCCGATGGCGACGAACCGCACATCGAACTGCCGCCTTATCCTAGCAACGTGATTGAGGACGCGCTGCGCGTCATCAACGATGGCGCAGCACCGGCGGTAGATGGATATGAAGGCAGACGTTCTGTCGCGCTGAACATGGCCATCTATGAATGTGCCAGAACCGGCAAAGCGGTTACGTTATAGTTTGTTTTTTTTGTCCTGGCGCAAAGCGAAGCAGGATTTACAAGATTTGCAAGATTAAGCAGGATTTTCTACATCGTGTAAATCTTGCAAATCCTGCTGCGTAACCCGACATCGACGTTGTCGATGTCTACTTTCTATGGAAAATGTAGAAAACGACAACGTCGTTTTCGGATTACGAGTGGAGACGTTCCAGCACCAATCACATTCGCCGAACGCTTTGCGAACTACAAAGAAGCCTCCTCCGCCCGCGCCTTCAGTTCATAGAGGATGTTCACGGCATCTAGGGGTGTCACCTGCGAAAGTTCCAACTTGCGGATTTCCTCAACGAGCGGATGCGTTTTCGGCGTAAAGAGTGCCATCTGCAGCGCATCGCTCTGCATGGTCTTGCGAGAGATACGTCCTCGCGCACGTGGCATTTTCGGATGCGGTTTCTGTGGATGTGCAGGCTGTCCGGTCGCGCCGTCCGCCTCAACACTGATATTGTGCTCTTCCAACACCTCTAGAATCTGCCGCGCTCGCGTAATTACGGCGGGCGGCAATCCCGCCAAACGCGCCACATGGATGCCGTAACTCTGGTCTGCCCCACCCGGCACTACTTTTCGGAGAAACGTCACTTTTTCACCATCTTCATGGACAGCGACGTTGTAATTCTTCGCGCGCTTGTATTTGCTGGCGAGCTCTACTAACTCGTGGTAGTGCGTTGCGAAGAGCGTCTTCGCGCCCATCCGCTTGTCGTCTAGCAGATACTCCGAGACTGCCCACGCGATGCTGAGCCCATCGAATGTGCTCGTGCCACGCCCGACTTCGTCCAAAATGACGAGGCTCTGCCGGCTCGCGTTATTGAGGATGTTCGCGGTCTCGTTCATCTCTACGAGGAACGTGCTTTGTCCCATCACAAGGTTATCGGATGCACCGACGCGTGTGAAAATCCTGTCAACTAACCCGATTTTCGCGGCGGATGCGGGCACGAAACTCCCCACCTGCGCCAGCAACACGATGAGTGCCGTCTGCCGCAAATAGGTGCTTTTCCCGCTCATATTCGGTCCGGTGATGATATGCAACTGCTCATCGCGGCAATTGAGGCT
Organism: Candidatus Poribacteria bacterium; assembly: GCA_003635305.1. Classification (GTDB taxonomy): domain Bacteria; phylum Poribacteria; class WGA-4E; order WGA-4E; family WGA-3G; genus AGPOR5. Next base: position 13,453 of record PYJE01000133.1, read on the forward strand.
GGTGTCGTTCGGAACGAACCCCTCTTGCGTGAACAGCTGCTCCACCACGGGGTGCCGCCCATCGCGGATAATCACCTCATCGCTTTCCTCTACCGTCGGCTTGGCGTAGTTGTAGCGGGAGGCGACGTAAGCGAAGTTCGCGATAATGTCAACCATCGCGACGACGCTGGAGATGCTCTGAATCTCCTTGGTCCATTTCGCCACCTCCTCCCGAATCTGACAGAAGAGCTCGTATTCCAACGTCTGAATCCGGTCTTCGGCGTTCAGCACCATCGCTTCCTTCTCTTTCAGTTCCGGCGTAATGAACCGTTCGGAATTACGCAGGGTCTGCTTCCGGATGTAGTAGTCTGGCACCATGTGCAGGTTCGGCTTGGTCACGTCAATGTAATAGCCGAAGACCTGGTTGTATCCAATCTTCAGGGAGGCGATGCCGCTGCTCTTCCGTTCTGTCGCTTGGAGCGCGTCCATCCACTCCTTCCCTTGCCCAACAATCTGCCGGAGCTCATCAAGTTTCTGGCTATACCCATCGCGAATAATGCCGCCCTCGCGAATGGTTACGGGCGGTTTCGGATGAATACCGCGCTCAATCAACTCCACGAGCTCTGTCATGGGGTTGAGTGCATCGTTTTGCGCGACTAACAGCGGCGACTGGCAATGTGCCAACTGCGTCTTAACGGCAGGGATTAGGCGTAGGGAATCCTTAAGTGCATGCAGATCCCGGCCGTTCACGGACCCGAGGCTGATGCGGGAAATGAGCCGCTCCATATCATACATCTGTCCGAGGGCATCGCGCAGTTCTTCTTGCAGGTTAATCTGCGTTTTGAGCTCCTCCACAGCATCGAGACGCTCCGCAATCTCTGTCGTTGAAAGCAACGGTTGCAGGAGACACTGCCGTATCTTCCTGCCGCCCATCGAGGTAACCGTCTGGTCCAACACTTCAAGCAGCGTGCCTTTTGAAGTGCCATCGCGAATAGACGCGGTTAACTCCAGATTGCGCTGCGTATCGGCATCCAACACCATAAAATCGGAAAGCGTATAGGGCTGGAGGGACAGAATGTGTTCCACCTCCTGCTTTTGCGTTTCGTGGAGGTAAAAGATGAGCGCGCCGGCGGCACAGATGGCTGCCTGCAGATGTTCGCACCCGAACCCATCCAGCGAAATCGTGCGGAAGTGTTGCAGGAGTTCGGTGCGCGCCGAGTCAAATTCAAACCGCCACTCGGGTAGAAAGTTGAGCGTCGCTTTCACCTCGGTCTTGAGCCGTTCCAACATCTCCTCATCGCTGAACGTTTCCGAGAAGAGGAATTCCTTCGGCGCGAACCGATGGATTTCCGCCCAGAGTTTCGAGAGCTCCGCCACTTCCGTAATCAGAAATTCGCCGGTGGAGAGATCCGCGGCGGCGAACCCGTAGGTGCCTTTGTGCAAATAGAGCGAGATAAGGTAATTGTTCACCTTATGCTCTAGCACCTTCGGATCGGTGACGGTGCCGGGGGTGACGATGCGGACGACATCGCGCCGGACGAGGCGGTTCTCATCGCGCGCCTGCCTCGGGTCTTCTGTCTGCTCCAAAATGGCGACTTTGTGCCCAGCCTTCACCAATTTATAGAGGTAAGAGTCGAGCGCGTGGTGTGGGATGCCGGCCATCGGCGGCGACGGACTCCGCTGATTCTTGTGGCTACGGGCGGTCAGGGTGATTTCCAGAAGGCGCGCGATTAACTCCGCATCTTCATAGAAAGCCTCGTAGAAATCACCCACTCGACAAAGCAAGATGGCATCCTCATGCTGTTTTTTGGCCTGTTTATAGGTGTCGATCAACGAAGGTTCGGACATTCTTACACGGGGCATAGCGTTCTCCTTTCAGTGATGTAGAACCAAACGGCGTGAATGCGCGCTTGGAAAGCGCCGCCTACCGAAAGTTCGCCTTTCAGGGATGTAGAACCAAACGGCGTGAATGCGCGCTTGGAAAGCGCCGCCTACCGAAAGTTCGCCTTTCAGGGATGTAGAACCAAACTTTTCAAGCGACGTAAAAGTCTTCCTAATATAGCATACCATAACTCGCTTTCTTGACATACTCCCACACGCTGAAGCGTGGGGATTCTTTTGACGGCTCTCCCGACGCTCTCGTGTGACTGAATTCTGGGATGTGTGGCAGCCGCGCCACGCGCACGATGCTCGGCAAGCCAAGTCTAACACGTACTCTCCACAGTGGACGATGCCCCGCCCACATAAGATGTGATGTTTTACAGGAATCACCTGCAACCCGCTACGTCCCTTTCCACGGGGACGGATAGGCACTGCCGACTTGGAATGTCGGCAGGTGGAAACGCCTATCCACAGGTTGAAAACAATTGTAACATGAATCAATTTATTTGTCAAGTCACAATTTCATAGACTGCGATGTCTACATCCGGCATCCTGAAGGATAGGGATTTGACATCGGGGAGTTTGTTAAATCAAATTTTTTCACAAAACCATTCCGTTTTCCCCATTCTGTAGGTTTCGATCGCCCCATCGCAACACCAACCCAGTAGGCGCGGTTTGAAACCGCGCCTACCCATGCGAAATGATGCACCTGCGGCCATCCTGAACAGTCCAACAAAAAAAGGCGATCGCACCACAGAAGATGCAATCGCCTCTAGACAGGGAATGTAGTCATGCTCACAACGGTGTTAACCTCCAAAAAACGTTAGTCCAGAATACACATCGAGCCCGGGAGGTATCTCCTACTGGAACGGGTCGACCTCGAAAAAACGTTATTCCAGAATGCCGAATTCTCGGCAGGCGGCTTCCATTTTCAAGACTGCCTGGTGCTTCAACTGGCTGCTGCGCCCAGGCGTGACACCCAACTCCGCTGCGATGTCAACGTTTGGCATGCCCTCCCGAATCCGCAGCAAAACGTGACGTTCGTTAGGTGTCAACTTCTTCAGGAGATTCCGTCGGAGTGCCTTGAAATCCGCAGCGAACACCTCATAGTCCGACCCATCCAGCGGGTTCGCACTCGGAACCGACAGGTTCCACAGCCGCCCGATATCCGCGTTGACTTCGGCATACGGCGATTGAGTCGCATCATACTGTCCGTAAGGATCCCCCGACTCCATCTCGCTGTATCTGCACTCCTTCTTTTTCGCATCCGTTAACGCACCACAGATCTGCGGCCGGATGAAGGACCCGAAGTTAGCACCACTCTCGTGCTGCGGATTATACAACGGCCCCTTTTCCATAAGCACCAAGGATGCCTCTGACATCAGATGGTCTTCCAGATCTGGGCGCGCGGGGTTAGCATGCGCCATACATTTCGCGCAATGCCGCAAATCCGGCATAAGGGGCGTAACTATCTCATCCGTCGGGATGAAATTCCCCACGTGCTTGTAAGCCGGGCATTTGATGCCCTGCAAATAACATCTCAACGACATGAATCTATCCTCCTTAAAAGCAGATTTCCCATGATAGGTGAACTGCTACTTCCGGAAAAATGCCTGTCGTACCGCTCTCATCAGTCTTAAATCTCGCGTTCTCTATCGCGCTTTTCGGTGCTGATGAGAGGCTTTTCTTTTATTTTACCCTTTTCAACAAAAAATGTCAAGGATAATCTTAAAAATACGGTTTTTCCGACCCGGGGACAGGTTCTCACCATCCCCGAATCGGAAACCCCAAGCAGGAGCAGGATTTACAAGATATGAGCAGGATTTGCAAGATTTGCAAGATTTACAGGATAAGAGGTTAACGTGCCACAACAGTTGGCTCTTCATCTTGGAAATCGTGTTCATCGTGTAAATCCTGCTTAAGATTAGCAAGATTAAGAGTCAACTTACCATGAAAGTTAGCCTCTTATCCTGTTCATCGTGTTAATCCTATAATCCTGCTTACGATTAGCAAGGACAGGTTCTCACCATCCTCGAATCGGAAACCCACACGTTCACTCGTATTGGAAATCAAGGAATTGATAGGGATCGATGCCCCCTTCCTCGTAATCAATCACGGTAATATGCGGGGGGAGCTCCCCTTCAGCGAAATAGTGTTGATACTGCGCAAGATCTGCACCAC
>PYJE01000134.1:0-12166 GCA_003635305.1 Candidatus Poribacteria bacterium
GATAGGAGGCGGTTGACGAGTTCCTCGTAGGCCCCAGGGTGTTCGTCTCTTAAGAAATGTTCTACCTCGGCAGGTTGTGGGAGTAACCCGGTCATGTCAAAGTTCAGTCGACGGATGAGCGTGCGTTTGTCGGCCTCTTCGGCGGTTTCGAGTCCTTCTGCTTCCAATCTTCCGAGGATAAACCGGTCGATTGGATTGCGGACCCAGGCACTATTTTGGACTGTTGGTAGTTCGACGCGTTCTGGCAGTTCGTATACCCAGTGCTCTTCCCATTCCGCGCCTTCGGCAATCCACCGGATGAGCGTATCAATTTGTTCCTGCGTCGGTTGGCGATTTGAGGACTGCGGTGGCATCCGCTGTTCTACATCGGCGTGCGTAATGCGTGCGACGAGTTCGCTGTTTTCAGGCTCCCCCGGCACGATAATGGGATAACCGCTCGGTGCGGAGAAGGCTCCTTCTTTCGTGTCAAGCCGGAGTTCGGCTTGGCGTTGCGCCGGGTCTGGCCCGTGGCAAGCGTAGCACTTATCCGACAAAATCGGGCGAATATCCCGGTCGAAGCTGAGGCGTTCGGCGGCGGGGGTTTGCAGTGCCATCGTCATCAACAGCGCGAACGCCATGAGACTGGTTAAACGTAAGTGACGTGTTTTCATGCCCGTTTCCTCCTATAGACATTTTATAGGTTCATCGCGGCGGCTTCCACGTCCGCAAGGCAGACACGCGCGCCGTTTTGTAAGGCGGAACGATGCACCGCCGCTTCAAACAGCAGCTCATTCCACGCCGCTTCGCCGTCTGCAGGAAAAGGGGTATCGGCATGCATCGCTTTGATAACACCGTCGGCCATCCTGCGGAAAGATTCGGGCATCTCCGGTGTGCCTTCTTCGCTTTCCCAGAGTTCTTCCTCTTCGGAACTGTTTGATGCTCGGCGGCGGTACCAGCCATCAAGTCCCCGCGCCTCGGCGTAGGATTTATCGCCGACAATCATCACGCGGAGCGGATGGTCATCGTAACCCCACAGGTTTGTGCCATCCAGCGAACCGATGGCACCGTTTGCCCATCCCATGTGGATGAGTCGCTGCCAGCCGCCAGTTTCACTCGGGTCTCCGATAACGCTTACCCATTCCGGCACTCCCATCGTCCAGAGAACCTGATCGATCACGTGGGACCAGCAGTTGAAATGCGCCCGCGCGCGGACGGTCTGGATTTCGCCTAATCTTCCTTCTACCACATCGTCGTGCAGTTTGCGGAAGTGGTGCATAAAGCGATAGTTGAAATCGATGCCGAACTTGAGTCCGGATGCGCGCCACGCTTTGATGGCGGGTGCTGCAATCCCCAGGTCTGCCTCGCGCAGCCGATATTGTCCCTCTAATCCACAGAGGGGTTTTTCCGTGAAGACGTTCCGTCCGGCGGCGAGCAGTTGGCGTAGCGGTGGGATGCGCCGGGTTTCGTTGACAATCAGTAGCACGAGCTCCGCGTCGCAGTTGGCTAAGAGTTCTTCGATTGTTGGATATCCCGGCACGCCAAATTTTTCTGTCGCTTTCGCGAGGAGTTCGGCATCCATGTCGCAGACAGCGACAATTTCTGCATCAGGATGAGCGTGGAAGTTTCCACCGTGCATGAGTCCCATCCCTCTACCGCTGATAAGTGCGCATTTTGTCATGGTTCAATTCCTCTCTGTTGTTGGCAATTTTCAGTAGGGCTCCACTACGGCTAACCCTTCCGAAAAATTCCTGTCAGACACGTACGAAGGGCTGATAACCCACTCTCCTTCTTTGTTGATGTAACCCCAGGTTTCCGAGACGCAGGCGGCGGCGAGTCCTTCTGAAAACTGTCCGACTTCCTCAACCGGTGCTCTTAACCTACAGTTGCGAGACGCATCAAATGAGTTTGGTATGAGGGTTTACCGTGGCCACACTCTGTCAGCGCGAACCGTCCGGTGCGCTTTGGAAGCGCGTCTACCAGTTTAAGCGTTGTGCTGTTCTGATTTACTCTTCTTCAACAGGCTCAAAAACAAGCCCGCAGCTGCTACACCGATACCCACTTTCGGGTTGGGATGCCACAATGGGGAAGAGCATGCCGCAGCAGATGTGACACGGTTCGTCAATCTCCATGTCCGCTTGCTCCAATTCGCCGGAGCGATTTTCAAATTCGACAATCATATTTACCTCTCTCAGGGTGGACAGAAACCAGACTATCTGTCCTACCATCCTACAGGCCTATATGACAGACGCAATTCAATGTTTTCTAGTCTATAAGGGACAGATGCGGAGAACTGAATCGCGCCGCCTTTATCGATAGTATTTCTTCTACCGACTTGCGGATATGATACAATTGCACGCCAGAATTTGCAAGAAAAAACGGCATGGGGCTCACGAACTTGCCCTTCACGCCTGTAGCACGAGGGACTGTTCCTCACGTGACGCGCAATATTCCAGGGGTAGCCAGCTGATTTACCTTAACGCCCGGCGCGCGGGGGCTGTCCGCCGCGAGTCTTCACCTTACAGTTTTAGGGCTGCCCACGTCGTTGTCAATTTACCTATAGGTTTGACTGCTTGTGGTGCTGCGTCTTCAATGTCGCTGACAAACTCGCCTTCATAGAGGCGGAGATGATCCAGCCAGACATCGCCTTTCTGGGCACCCATGATGATACCAGCCCGCGAATTGACATCGTCCGCGGGCATGCTGAACGTGACAAAGAACTCCTTCCAGGTTTCAGACAGATTGATGTCCTTGACAGCGTATTCGTTCCACGGATCTCCCTGATGGATGATGCGCATCCTGACGGTGCGCGGTATTTCGCTCTTGGCCCACAGGTTGAAGGTATAGGTTTTGCCCTTCTCCAGCGTGAAAGGTTGCTGATAGAATTGAATGTGCCAGAGAGCGTTACCCGGCTTTTTGATTTCAATAGAGGCGACTTTCTTTCCGGCGATGGGTTCCGCCTTTTTGCCTTCCGTTTGGAAGCGCGCGTCGGCACTCTCGTGCGTCCAAGGGTGCCACTGTTCAAGGTTCATGTCAAAGTCGCCATTCTTGAGGATGTTATCAGGCGCGTCTGCTGCATAGGTGAGGAATACACCCCCGAATAGCAGTATGAGCGCGAATACGAATTTCATAGCGAATTTAGGGCCGCGAGAGTAGGGAAACCCATGACAGGGTGTCCCTATCCCTTTCGGCCGCCTCCTAATTGTGTTCGCCTCCACTTTCTTTGTCAGGTTCACCGTGGCTGTCTCTCCTACTATGTGTCCCTCCACCGACTTCGGGATGCGCTGTCCGTCCATACTAAGGGATGACAGATACAGAAATTTGTCGTTGCTATGCTTAGTATCTGTTCAGGGTTGGATCCGTCTCAACTGCCCACCGGTCGATGCCGCCTTCAAGGTTTTTGACGTTGTCAAATCCGTTCTGGAGCAAAAAAGCGGTGGCATACAAGCTGCGCGTGCCGTGGTGGCAATAGACAACGGTTTCCTGCGTCGCATCAAGGCTGTCAACATTGTGCGGTAATTCGTTGAGAGGGATGAGACGCGCCCCTTCAAGATGCACGATGTCATACTCGTGCGGTTCGCGCACGTCAAGCAACAGCACGGGTTTGTTCGCATCAAGCCGCTGCTTGAGGGCCCGGGGTGAAATTTCGGGTAGTTGTGGTGTTTGCATTTATCGGATTTTCCTCGTGCGTGGCGAGGGGCAGGTTTCCCTCACCCTAGGATAAATTCGCGCGATGGGCATCGCGGGAGACAGGCCCCCGCGCTACGATGAGTTTGACGATGTCTGTGGTGCGCAGTCGGGACAGGGACAAATCTCGCGCAGCACGTCAAACGGATAAATGCCGGAACCGTGTCCATCGTTCCAGCTGAATTGAAGCGCGTAGCGGCCCACGAGTTGGATATCCAACGGCTGAATATCGGCAGTCACCTCAATGAGCGTTATATCGCCATCACCTTGCGGCGAAAAGAGGGAATGGATGTCTTGTCCTCTATGCCTGATGATAGCGCATTCGGCGCACGGGCACATCTGCCGCAGGTAAGGATACGGATACCAACTGACGTGCGCGTCCTTCCACTCGATCTGGAAGGCGGTGTCATGCTTCTTGAGGGTTTTGGGGTGTTTGCTAGTCATTTCTAACAGTGCATCGGCCGAAAAACTGAGCCGTAGGAACGCAGCCTGCAACACCAAGGAAGCGAGTTTACACGGGGTGACGTTCGCGCTTTTGCAAGAGGCGTAACACGAATCCGGTAGGCGCGCTTTGTAAGCGCGCACCCACGTGACGCTCGCGCTTTTGCAAGAGGCGTAACCATGCGGCTCTGGTATGAAAACGTCATTGCACAGGGACAAACCTAAAAGATGCCGAGTTCGTCCTTCGCGTCCTCGCTCATCATTTCCATGTTCCAACGCGGGGTCCAGACGACATTCACGTTCACTTCGTTAACCCCGTCCATTTGTTGCGTGACGTGCTGCGTGCCGTTGATAATTTGTCCGCCGGCGGGACAGCCGGGACTCGTCAAGGTCATCGTGATGTCGACAGTCGTATCGTTGATGTCAACGCCGTAGATAAGTCCCATATCGACGATGTTGATACCGATTTCCGGATCGATAATTTCTTTGATTTTCTCTAAGACAGATTCTTCGGATACCATAGTTTAGCTCCTTGTTATCTCAAATTCGGTGCTGTAGTTTGAGTGCCCGAGTTATGCACGGCGAGGGACAGATTGCCCTTGCCGTGCCGAATATGCGGGTGTTAATCCACACTCACGAGGATATCGTCACCCTCAACTTTGACGGTGTAACATTCTACTGCCTCAACGGCGGGCATGCATCGCGGTTCGCCGGTTTTGACGCAAAACCGCGCGCCGTGGCGTGGACATTCGATTTCGTCGCCGCTGAACCAGCCTTCGCCGAGCGGCCCGCCATCATGCGTGCAAACGTCTTCCATCGCATAGAATTCGCCTGCAACGTTGAAGAGTAGCACGGGGACGAAATCTACTTCGACGAGTTTTTTGGTGCCCGGCGACATTTCACTGACTTTCGCTACTTTGTAAAATTCTGGCATAGTTTTCCTATTTTTATTGGCGCAAAGCGTTTCGGGGAGAGTTGCTGCTGCACAAGCGGTCCCCGGCGTAACCCGCATGCGCCGTTGTTGCATGCTCGGTTCTTGGGTAAGGGAATTTGGTATTAGGCATCTTCTTCTCCCGGCCAGGCTGTGATGCCGTAAGCACCGGCTTTGAGGACTTTGAGTGGCAACAAGGCACATTTGACGCGGACCGGTCCTAGCGGAATACCGATCATCTCCAAGATGTCGTCACGCGAGAGCTGCTTTACTTCGGCGAGGCTCTTCCCCGCAATTTCTTCTGTTAACATAGAGGCAGCGGCTAGACTGATGGTGCATCCGTGTCCAGAGAACCGCACCTTCTTGATGATACCGTCCTCAACCCCCAGGTCGATGCGAATCCTGTCGCCGCACAACGGATTGTCCTCTTCGTGGGAGATATCGGGGTTTGGAAGCGTGCCGTAGTTGCTCGGATTTTCGTAGTGATCGAGTAGTTCTTCCTGATATATGTTCATCGGTTTTCTCCGCGAAGCGCGGTGCTCGCCACGGTGCGGCTTCTGCGGAGCATCAGTTCTTGCGCTTTGCGGAGCCCTTTGTGGAGCCGTTCAACGTCCTCAAGTGTGTTGTAAAGGTAGAAACTGGCGCGCGCCGTGGCGATGACATCCAATTTCTTCATCAGCGGCTGCGCGCAGTGATGTCCCCCGCGGATTGCAACACCGTGCATATCCAAAATCCCGGCGATGTCGTGTGGGTGAATGTCCTCTACGTTAAAGGAGAGGACCCCGGCTTTTTGATGCGGTTCAGGGCCGTAGAGAACAATGCCATCAATCTCCTGCAGACGTTGGTGCGCGTATTTCAGGAGTTCTTGTGTGTGAACGTGGATTGCCTCCAATCCGGCTTGCGTGATGAAATCCACTGCATAGCCAAGTCCGATGGCTTCGGCGATGCTCGGCGTGCCTGCTTCAAACTTCGCGGGGACATCGGCATAAGTGGACACGTCGCGTTCCACCGTGCGAATCATGGAACCGCCACCGAGGAACGGCGGCATCTCTTCCAGCAACGGCAATTTTCCGTATAACACGCCGATGCCGGTGGGCCCGCACATCTTATGTCCAGAGAAGGCGAGGAAGTCGCAGTCCAACTGCTGCACGTCCACCCGAAAATGCGGCACCGATTGCGCTGCATCTACGACTACCTTCGCGCCGACAGCATGCGCCGCATCAATAATTGACTGCAACGGATTCACTGTGCCGAGCACATTAGAGACGTGCGTCACGGCGACGAGTTTCGTTTTTTCATTTAGCAGTTCGCGGAAATGCGCAAAGTTGAGCAACCCCTCATCCGTTATCTCAACGAACCGGAGCGTAGCACCGGTGCGCTGCGCGAGCATCTGCCACGGAACGAGGTTGCTGTGGTGCTCCATCACGGTGAGGACGATTTCATCGCCTTCACCGATATTCGCGCTTCCCCAGCTATATGCGACGAGATTAATCGCCTCCGTAGTGTTCCGCGTGAAGACAATCTGGCGTGCGCGCGGCGCATTGATTAACTTCGCAACCTTCTCACGTGCACGTTCATATTGCGCCGTTGCCTCCTCGGAGATACGATAGATGCCGCGATGGATATTGGAACGATAGGTATCGTAATAGGCATCCATCGCCGCGACGACTGGCTGCGGTGTCTGCGCAGACGCGGCACTATCCAAAAACGCCAACGGCGGTTCTGTCGCGAAAATCGGAAAATCTTGGCGGATGGCTGCCACATCAAGCGGGCGAAAATTAGCGGTGTGCATTTTTTATCCTCAAGCGCATCCGGTAGGCGCGCTTTGATGAAGAGTCAGCAAACGAACGGCAACCGTTAAGGTGCTCGGTTTTCAGACTGAAACTTCAGGGAAGCGCGCCTTACCGGGCATCGCGCTAGCGTCCTGCAAAACCGATGCTGACAGCGGCAGCAGCGGGGCCGTGGTCCTCGCAGGCCTGGTCGGTGGGAACATCTGTCGCTGCTTCGTTGGCGGAGACGATTCCCGCATCCACGAGGTATGCTTCCACTTCGTCACCGCTCACATCGGCGAGCATGACATCGTTGATTTGAACACACGGCTGATAGGGCTGCCGTGTCTTCTGGACCATTTCACGGTAGTTGTCCGCGTTGTTGATAATGTCCCTATCATCATATTCCAGTCCGTATTTGGCGAAGATGGCGCGGACACCATTGCTCCAGCCGCAGACCGGTTTCATATAGGCGATAATTGTCGGTTGGCTCATTGGAAAACCTCCAGTAGTGCAACACCCAAACCTGCCGGCTTGGTAGTTTACGGGACGAGGCACTCTCGTTCCGAAATGTTAGTTATTTCCATAGGTAGGACGCAGGACGAATCCGGTAGGCGCGGTTTTCAACCGCGCCTACCGGCTGAGAGTTATGGTATTTGCGTCCGGCCTGTCTATTCACAGGGTTTCCATTAGGAAACCCCGGTCGGTTTATAGTTTTCTCGTAATCGACTGGCTCAATTCTTCCTGCACCGATTCCAGCGGAATCCGCTTGAGGACTGGTTCAAAGAACCCTTCAACGATTAGCCGTTCGGCTTGTGCGTAAGACATGCCGCGGCTCATCAGGTAGAAAACCTGTTCCGGATCGATTTTTCCGGCAGTCGCGCCGTGTGTGCAACGCACCTCGTGTGCCTGAATTTCTAATCCCGGCAACGTATCCGCATGCGCGCGTTCGCTGAGTACCAGATTGTCGTTCTTCTGATAGGCATCCGTGTAATTCGCCGCCGGATAGACGTAAATGTTGCCGCCCCAGGCGGTTTGCGCCCGGTCTTTCAGAACGGTTCGGTAGAGCAGGTCGCTGGATGTATGCGGTGAGACGTGCTCTTGCGCCGTGCTGACATCCAAATGTTGCCGTCTATCCGTGAAGGAGAGCCCGAGCATCTTCACGTTACAGCCGGGGCCGTCGAGCACGGAAACCTGGTTCAGTTTGTTTAAACGTCCGCCGAATGTCGCCGTAACCCAGCAGAGTTGCGCGTCGCGTTCAACGATGGCACGGTGCGAGGCAAAATTCCAGACGTTGTGATTCCATCGTTGCACCTGCACGTAGGTGACGGAGGCGTTCTGGCCGGCGAAAATTTCTACCGCGCCGCTGTGCATTCCACTCGCTGTTGCATCTGTGGAGAGGTTCTCCTCCGAGATGACAACCTGACTGCCGGTTTCAGCGATGATGAGCGCGTGGGATAAATCAGCCCGGTTCGCTTCCGACAGCGCGATGCTTACTCGCAGCGGAATTTCAACGTGCACGCCTTTAGGGACGTGCAGCACGTATCCGCCGTGCCAAAACGCGCCGTGGAGCGCGTCAAATTTGTTATGCTGTGCGATATTGCCGCTCTTTAACTGCGTTTCAAGCGTGACGGCCTTGTTCATGAAATAAGCGCGGAGCAGTTCCTCGCGTTCCTTCAACGCCGTGCTGATGTCTGCGAAGTAGACACCTTTTTCTGCCAAGGCTGCCGATAATGTGTGCTGTTGCGTTTGTCCGTCTACTTGCACGAGGAGAGCGGCGGTTTCATCATCTTCATGAACGCTGTCAGAATGCGCGCTTACCGATGGCACACTCGGATGATAGTTATCAACGGCGAACCCGCGGAGGTGCCGCCGGGTGCGCCGCCAATAATCTTGCGTGCGCATATCCACCGTGCGCCGCCACACGTCATCTTCGGCGGTGTGCGGCATGAGCAGTGACTCGTAGCGCGCGTAAGCCTCGAGTCTTTTGTCGCGCATCCAGCGGGGTTCGTTTTCGGCGAGTTTCTGGACAAACGCTTTTGAAAATTCTCCTGTCTGCATGACACCTCCCTAGCCTACAGAGCCTTCCATCTGAAGTTGGATGAGGCGGTTCATCTCAACAGCGTATTCCATCGGGAGCTCTTTGACAAGCGGCTCGATGAACCCGTTGACAATCATCGTCGATGCCTCTTCCTCTGAAAGCCCGCGGCTCATGAGGTAGAAGAGTTGTTCCTCACCGATTTTACTGACGCGCGCTTCGTGCTCAATGTTCGTATCGTTCTCGCCGATTTCGATGACGGGATACGTATCGGAGCGCGAGTCTTTGTCGAGGATGAGCGCGTCACAGACGACGTGCGATTTGCATCCCTTCGCGCCTTTCGCAACGTCCACCCATCCACGATAACTGGAACGTCCGCCATCTTTGCTGATGGACTTCGAGGTAATCTGCGAGGTGGTATTCGGGGCGCAATGGTAGACTTTGGCACCAGCATCTTGGTGTTGCCCTTTGCTGGCGAAAGCGATGGAGAGAATCTCGCCGCGCGCACCCGGCTCCATCATATAGACGCTCGGATACTTCATCGTCAGTTTACTGCCGAGGTTGCCATCTACCCACTCCATCTGCGCGTCTTCGTAGGCGAGCGCGCGCTTCGTGACGAGATTATAGACGTTGTTCGCCCAATTCTGGATGGTGGTATAGCGCACCCGCGAACCTTTCATGCAGACAATCTCAACGACTGCGCTGTGCAAGGATTCGCTGTTGTATATCGGCGCGGTGCAACCTTCAACGTAATGCACCTGCGAACCTTCGTCGGCGATAATGAGGGTGCGTTCAAACTGCCCCATGTTCTCGCTGTTGATGCGGAAGTATGCCTGCAACGGGTAATCGACTTTCACACCCGGTGGCACGTAGACGAAACTGCCGCCGCTCCACGCCGCACTATTCAGTGCCGCGAATTGGTTATCCGCCGAGGGGATGATGGTGCCGAAATACTTCTTCACCAACTCCGGATATTCCTTGACTGCGGTATCGGTATCGAGGAAAATCACCCCGATCTTGTCCAATTCCTCAACGATGCTGTGGTAGACGACTTCGGAGTCGTATTGCGCGCCGACACCGGCGAGGAACTTCCGTTCCGCCTCCGGAATACCGAGCCGGTCGAACGTCCGCTTGATGTCCTCCGGCACGTCGTCCCAACTTCTCTCACTCCGGTCGGAGGCTTTGACGTAGTAGTAGATGTCGTCAAAGTCAAGTTGGGAAAGATCGCCGCCCCACTTCGTCATCGGCTTCTGCTTGAAAATTTGATAAGCGTTGAGCCGATACTGGCGCATCCAATCGGGTTCTTCCTTGATGTCGCACATCTGATTGATGACTTCCTCGTCCAAGCCTTTCCGCGATTTGAACGCAGGCTTGATATCGTCGTGGAAGCCGTATTGATACTCGGTGCTGATGCCGAGCTGGTCTGCCGTGTTCGGCTGTGGTGTTGCCATTTTCGTTTTTCTCCTTATTTGCAAGGGACAGCCCCTTGCCCTAGGGTTGAAGGGGCTGTTTCTAGGTGCCTATCGCCCGCGGTGGTTTCCACGCCTATTTACTCCGCTTCGGCGATGCCGTGTTTCTCGCGGACCGGTTCATAGCCTTCTGCCTCTAACAGCTGCGTGAGTTCCCATCCACCGGATTCAACTATTCTGCCATCAAGCAGGATATGCACGAACTGCGGACGAATGTAGTCCAGCAGCCGTGGATAGTGGGTGATAATCAGCACGCCCAACTCGGGGCCGATTAGCCGGTTGACACTCTCGCCGACAATTCTGACTGCGTCAATATCCAGGCCAGAGTCTGTCTCATCGAGAATCGCAATCTTCGGTTCTAACATTGCGAGCTGCAAGATCTCGGCGCGTTTTTTCTCACCGCCGGAGAAGCCGTCGTTGAGGTAGCGCGTGGCGAAGGAATCGTCAACGCCGAGCTGCCTCATTTTATCGCGCAGTTCACGGCGGAATTCCCGCATTGGGATGAGTTCGGCATTCTCGGTGCCGTTTGTGCTTTCGGAACGGACAGCACTCACGGCGAGCCGCAGGAAATTCGCCAGACTGACACCCGGAATCGCTGTCGGGTATTGGAACGCGAGGAAGAGGCCGAGTTTCGCGCGTTCGTTCGGTTCTAATTCCAAGACGTTGATGCCGTTAAAAATGACTTCACCGGCATCAATATCGTATAGGGGATGCCCCATCAACCCATTAGCGAGGGTGCTTTTGCCGGAACCGTTCGGTCCCATCAAGGCGTGGATTTCGCCTTGGTTGACGTTGAGGTTTAGCCCTTTGATAATCGGTTTTCCTTGGACATTGATGTGCAAATCTTTAATCACCAGGTCATTGCTCATACTTTGTGTTGTTCTCCTATGTTCCATTTAACCCAGAACGATTCAGTTCTCGGCGGTTTTCCTGTAAGGACAGGTTGTCCTATCTGTTCGTTCGTTTGACGTGTCGGGCGGAAACCGTAAAATTTAGTTCCAGAAACGTAGTCATCGACAACGTCGATGACGGATTACGTCAACGAACGTTATTGCACCAGCAACGTATCCGAACGCTTTGCGCTAGTCCAATTAACCGCCGATGCGGGACATGTTTCGTTCGGGTTTAATGAAATCGGCGGCGTTAATTTTATGTCCTGCTTCTTTTTGCGCGACAGCATCGCGAATCAGTTGCGCAATCGTCTCGTCCGGTGCCCCGTCCCGTAATGGCGTGAGCAGATCTGTCTCAGTGAGCGAGAAGAGACATGTCCGGAACTTGCCATCGGCGGTGAGGCGGACGCGGTTGCAATTTTTACAGAACGGCTCGCTGACCGAGGGGATTACGCCGACTTCGGTGCCGTTATCTGCGAAACGGTAACGTGTCGCCGTGTCACTTTTGGCATCGCTGCGCGCATCGCCGTTGAGGACGACTGGCTCCAGCGGATAGACGGCGTTAATTTTGTCGATAATCTCTTTGCCCGGAATGAACATATTCCTGCCCCAGATATCATCGGCATCGAGGGGCATGAATTCGATGAACCGGAGTTGATAGCCGTTGTCGCGTGCGAAGGTAGCGAGTTCGACGATTTCGTCGTCGGTGAACCCGCGCATGGCGACAGCGTTAACTTTAATCGGGTTGAACCCGCATTGGTGTGCGGCTTTGAGTCCGGCGATGACGCGCGAAAGCACTTTCCGGCGCGTCATCTGCTCAAACTTCTCTTCGTTGAGTGTATCGAGGCTCACATTAATGCGGCGGAGCCCCGCATCGTAGAGTGCCTGCGCCTGCTTAATGAGCCCGATGCCGTTGGTTGTCAAACTAATGTCTTTCAACCCGTTGATTTGCTTCAGTTGCGCGA
>PYJE01000134.1:12189-33842 GCA_003635305.1 Candidatus Poribacteria bacterium
GAGATGCAAAATCTCGTCAAACGTCATCAAGGCGGTATCCGGCAGGAATGCCATGTCTTCAGGCATGCAATAGATGCACCGGAAGTTGCAGACATCGGTGACAGAGATTCTGAGATTGGTATGGATGCGTCCAAAACGGTCGCGCAGCTGCTCGTTCATTTTTCTTGCGTCAATTTGTTCGGTAGGAACGGATGTAGCCGCGCCTACGGGATAGTGTTAAGGTATTCTGTCCTAAAATATGCACCTTTGCCTAAGTCTATTATATAGTATACCATATTTTTATGCAAATTGCAAGTTTTTTATAGTAAAAACTTTAAAAAAGATTTTTTTGCTGATATGTGGGGAAACCTGTGCCTCGCGGTGCCAGTTGTCTGAAGCAGAATTTTCGGGATTAGCAGGATTAGGAGCAGGATTCACAAGATTAACAAGATTTTCAGGATTAGGGGTCTGTTTTTCTATAGACATGCAGGTCCTTTCGGACCTGAAGAAGTCTCCTGGATTTCACGGGATGCCTTGACGCGACAACCCCCTCATCCTGCAGATCCTGCTTCAGACAAAAGAGAGATTGCGGGGGACAGGCTCCCGCGCTACGGTAGCGCAGAAGAAATCGCGCAGCGAACCGTAGTGCGAGGGCCTGTCCCTCGCCATGCATCGATCCTCTCAAAAAACGTCCATGGCCTCTGTGCTACAGGCGTTTTTCGTTTGGATCTAACGTTCGCGGGGAACAGGCCCCCGCGCTACGGTAGCAGCAGCGTTTTTTTGGCGAAATAACCTGTTTGCAATCAGGCGCGCTCACATAGGGCAAGATGAGGTGCTCTTGCCCTATGTAGGTAGGCGCGCAGCATCATTCCCGGTAGGCGCGGTTGGAAACCGCGCCTCTCGTAGGGCGAGGGCCTGTCCCTCGCCATGCATCGATTCTCTCAAAAAACGTGCATGGCCTCTGGGCTACAGGCGTTTTTCGTTTGGATTGAACCATCGCGGGGGACAGGCCCCCGCGCTACGGTAGCAGCAGCGTTTTTTTGGCGAAATAATCTTGAGAAAAAAATCACAATGTGCTAAAATCATACCAGTTTTGAAGTTTTTGTCAATTTTTCGCGTGAATTTGACTGTTTTCTTAATTTTCGCAGAAAAACTTTGACAAAAATCCGAAATTCGTGTAAAATGTGATTAATTGTGAACATTTTGGCGATTTTTCGCAAAAAAAGTTTGACATTTATTGCATTTTCGAGTATAATGAATGCAAACGTGGTGAGATGCGCGCGAAAAAACGCGCCACCGCGAGACTGAAATCCGCAAACTTGCTGAACGAGGAACGACACCGTGAACCAGCGAATTGTTTATGCCATTGCTAAAGAGGTCACCGTAGACCTGCTTGGGCACCGTGAGATGCACGTGCGCCGGGCGTCTCTGCCCGTTGTCGCGTCGTCCCGCGTTCCCGTTCGCCTTGATGTCCAGTGGGGAGGTTTCACCCCCCCCTACATTCACGGGCGTTAAGTAGATTTTCTTCACCCGACAGCGGCGACTTTCGTCGTCATGTTGTCTTCGACCCCGCACGCATTCTTTGCGTGGCGGGTTATTTTCGTTGCATCGGGATTGTCTCGGTGCAAGTTTTCCCTGCCACTTTTCCGGTTGCTCCCGTTTCCGTTGCTATTTCCCTTGTTTGTCATACGAGATTTCCGCGCGCTGTCTTTGGTGGTGCGGATTTCTGTTGCTGCCTTTTTGGGTGGCGTGGGCAAACTGAGGGGATGGTGATGGCAGGATAGTGCCTAGATAGTGGCAGGTGTTTTTTAATCCGATATCGCGCAGACTAATTCGCGCGACAAAAGGAAGGATAGATAATGCCAGTAATACGTGAGAATTATAGGGAGATTAGAAACCGGATGCAACCCGGCGATGTCATCGCTTTCTCGGGCAATGGGAATCTCTCCGAAGTCATCAGATGGGCGACGCGAAGTCAAGTGTCGCACGTTGGGGTTGTTCTCCAATCTAAATTGCTGATAGAGGACACGCCTCAGGAGGGGTTTTTCAACCAGATTATTGAGTCAACCTCTCTGAACGGGTTCTCGGGTGTCACAATCACCCGACTGAGTGACCGGGTCAATGCCTACGATGGTGACATGTGGTGGTTACCTCTGAGCGAGGAGTCTCGGGAAAATCTGAACTTGCAAAGGTTCTTCGATTTCTTGATTCACCATGACCGGCGGCCATACGACGCGCCGCAGGCAATTCTGTCCGTACTTGACACGCTCGATGGGATTCCGCTTCTCGGAAGGGCAACGACTCAGAACGTGGAAGATTTCAGCCAATTTTTCTGTTCGGAGCTGGTTGCTGCCGCGTTAGAAGCGGGCGGTGTTATTGAGACGATTAACGCCGCAGAAGTTACCCCAATCGATATGTGTCGGTTCAACCTTTATGCTGATGAGTATGTTCAGTTTAGAGGTGATGGAGAGCAGCAGATTCACCGGTTTAATTCCATCGATCCGACTGGTTGGGGAGAGTAAGCGTGCGTCTCTTCCACGTATCCCCATCCACGTTTGCGGGAGGCACTGCATCGCCGAAAAGCGACTGCAACCTCCCGCCGCAACCCCCAGACACAATGTCTGGTGACGAACTGCAATTAACTGTCTGAAGCAGGATTTTCAGGATTAACGGGATTGACAAGATAAGGAACGCATCGCTTATCTAAAGCGCGCCCGGTAAACATCGCGACTGGGAGGTTGCTTCTACCGAGAAAGAGGTTTCCGACGACAGGAGACTCCTCATCTTGGAAATCCTGCTCATCCTGGAGATCTTGCTTCAGACAACCGAAGACCCGGGCGGGCACACCAACCCGCCCACAACCAACGTAGCGCGGGGGCCCGGCGATCACGAATCGCCGAGGGTTTCCCCCGCGAACGTTTACAGGCGAAAGTTAAGGTCTCCATCCATGCCGCGGATGGGACATTAGTCCGCACGCTGGAATTAAGGCAAATGCCTGCCGGCGTGTATCAGAGCCTATCTCGCGCGGCATATTGGGATGGCCGAAATGCGCGGGGAGAATCTGTTGCCAGCGGCGTGTATTTCTATACGTTGCAGGCAGATGATTTTTCAAGCGACGCGGAAGATGGTGATTCGGAAGTAGTGCGCGGTTTTAACGCGTGCGTAACTGAAACCTCGCCGTGGGTATTTTCTGCGGCGGGGTTAACTAACTATAGAGCGGGATGCATAGTGCATTTCGCTTAACTACAAAAGAGAGGATTTTATCATGTTTAAACGTTTAGGAACGTTCGCGGTTCTCGCAGTCTGTCTCTTCGCGCTAGCGATGGTCGGCTGTAACGGAGATGATCCGCCGATAACACCGCTGACAGATAAGCCGCCGGTGGAACTGCCGCCGCCGACAGCGGTGCCGGGGGGGATGGTGCTGATTCCCGCAGGAACTTTTGAGATGGGCAGCCCAGAGGAGGACGCGGAGGCAGATAACGAACAGCCGGTGCATACTGTGCACTTGAATGCGTTCTATATGGATAAATACGAGGTGACGAATGCGCAATTCAAGATGTTCGTTGATGCAAATCCAGCGTGGCAAAAGGGTAACATTGAGGACAGGTTCCACAATGGGTCTTACCTCCGGCGCTGGAGTAGCAATAATTATCCCGATGGGAAAGCGGACTATCCGGTGGTTAATGTGAGTTGGTATGCGGCGATGGCGTATGCCGAGTGGGCTGGCAAGCGTTTGCCGACGGAGGCAGAGTGGGAATATGCGGCGCGCGGCGGACTTGCGGGGAAGAAGTATCCCTGGGGCGATGCCTTGCCTACCCCCGCCGATGCAAACTACGGATGGCATGTCAACGATACGACACCCGTTAGGCGGTATGCGGCGAATGGGTATGGGTTGTATAATATGGCGGGCAACGTGTGGGAATGGTGCCTTGATGCATACGATTCCGATTTCTACGCTGCGTCTGAGAGTCGGAATCCCATCGCCGGTGGGGAGGTTGATAACTTCACAACTATCCCGACCGACCCCTCCCGCGTGTTGCGCGGCGGCTCGCGGGGCTTCGACGCACTGTGCCTGCGTGTCGCCTATCGTTCCGGGAGGTCACCGACGTTCACTAGCGACTACTTCGGTTTCCGTTGCGCGAGGGGAACCGTTACGCCTTGAGTCTTAACTACGTTTATTACCTCGCCGTGGGTATTTTCTGTGGCGGGGTTTGTTATCAGATTGACGATCTGGCGAGCGTCGTCTACAGGGAAACCTCGCTGTGGGTATTTTCTGCGGCGGGGTTTTCATTTGATTATTATGCTTGGAGGGGAGGAGATGAATAATATCCGTTGTGAACTGGATCAGACGGGGATTCGGTTTGAATTATGAAGGGCCATGCATCGATCGTCTCAAAAAATGTCTATGGCCTCTGTGCTACAGGCGTTTTTCGTTTGGATTGAACCATCGCGGGGGACAGGCCCCCGCGCTACGGTAGTGCAGAGGACATCGCGCTGCGAACCGTAGGGCGAGGGCCCTCGCATGCCACACGCGCATGCGAGCGGGTTTCCCTCGCCATGCCTAAGGTCTGTAGGGCTTAATGTGCAGCTGCACCGAGTGTCTTGTTCCATTAAGGTCCTAACGGACCTTGAAAACGGTGGCAGGCACGTTTTTCTATAGACATGCAGGTCCTAGCGGACCTGAAGAGGGTTCCTGTTTGCGATCAGGCGAGCGCAAACTACAGAATCGGGGGACAGGCCCCCGCGCTACGGTAAAGCCCATTCTCCGTAGGTCAAGATCGCCTGATCTTGCCCTGTTTGAGATTAGCCCTGTTTGCGATCAGGCGATTGCAAGCTACAGAATCGGGGGACAGGCCCCCGCGCTCCGGTAGTGCAGAGGACATCGCGCTGCGAACCGTAGGGTGAGGGCCTGTCCCTCGCCGTGCGCCGGTCTTCACAGCAAACGTCCGTGGCCTCCGGGCTGCGGACGTTTTCGTTTGGGTCGAACGTTCGCGGGGACAGGCCCGCGCGCTACGGTAAAGCCCATTCTCTGTAGGTCAAGATCGCCCGATTTTGACATGTTTGAGATTAGCCCTGTTTGCGATCAGGCGATTGCAAGCTACAGAATCGGGGGACAGGCCCTCGCGCTACGGTAGTGCAGAGGACATCGCGCTGCGCCCCGTAGGGCGAGGGCCTGTCCCTCGCCGTGCGCCGGTCTTCACAACAAACGTCCGTGGTCTCTGGGCTGCGGACGTTTTTCGTTTGGGTCGAACGTTCGCGGGGGACAGGCCCCCGCGCTACGGTAAATAGGAAATTCGCGTTGACAAGAGCCCTCTCATCCGGGAAATCCTGCGAATCTTGGAGATCCAGAAAATCCTGCTTAATCTTGTAAATCCTGCTTAACATCGCGGGGGACAGGCCCCGCGCTACGAAAAAAAAGAAGCATTCCCTCACCACGAGCCCCCTCATCCTGCTAATCCCGTAAATCCTATAAATCCTACCCCTTATCCTGCTAATCTTGTTAATCCCGTAAATCCTGCTTAATCCTGTAAATCCTGCTCTACGATTGCCTCAACCAGATTCTCTATCGTTGCTTCGCTTGCAGTGATGTCAACTTGCACACCGTGCGCTACCGCTGTCGCCAACGTCGCGGGCCCGATGACAGCGACGCGAACGTTCGCTAATGCCGCCGCTGGAAACACCTCTAAAAAATTCGTCACCGTTGAGGAGCTGGTGAACGTGACGATGTGGATTTCGCCGTTTAAGAGCTGCGCCGCAATAGCCTCGCGGTTTTCATCGCCGTTTTCATTGACCACGGTGAGCGTTTGGTAGAGTGGGATGTCATCAACGCTTGCCGCTTTCGCGCGTAAAGCATCAGGGAGTTCGGCGGTGGCGATTTTGGCGCGCGGGAGGAGGATGTTCTCATCGGCGACATCCTCTATTTCGGCGGCGATGGCGGTGCCGCGCGACTGCGTCGGAACAAAATCGGGGTGAATGCCGATTCGGTTTAATGCGGCAACCGTTTTTTTGCCGACAGCGCAAATTTTGCTTGTGCCGAAAGCGCGCGCGTCCTTGCCGTTTTCTCGGAGACGTTCATAGAAAATCTCAACGGCGTTGACACTGGTGAAAATCACCCATCTGTATTCGTGCAGTGCGTTGATGGCGGCGAGGAGGCGCGGGTTCTCTCGGAGCGGCTGAATCGCTATCGTGGGATATTGGATAACCTCGGCACCGTTTGCCTCAAGCAGTGCCGCGAGTTCACTCGCCTGCGCGCGGGCACGCGTGACAAGCACCCGTTTGCCGAAAAGCGGTTTGGTATCGAACCATCGGAGATGTTCACGCAATTGATTTACCGCGCCGACGACGATGACAGCGGGACTTTTGAATTGCGCATCCGCTACTTTTTGAACGATGTCGGCAAGGGTGCCTTGGATAACGCGCTGCTGCGGCGTAGTGCCGACGCGGATGAGACTGACAGGCGTTTGCGGATTTCTACCGTGGGTTATCAGGCGTTCCACAATTTGCGGTAGGTGCGCAACTCCCATATAGACGACGAGCGTGTCTACAGCGGTGGCGAGATGCGCCCAGTTGATGTTTGAGTCAGCGCGCAGCGCAGCGGCGTGTCCGGTGACGAATGCGACAGATGAGGCGTAGTCGCGATGCGTGACCGGAATACCGGCGTACGCGGTTGCAGCGATAGCGGCAGTGATGCCGGGAACAATCTCAAACGGAATGCCGGCTTCGGTGAGGACTAAAGCCTCTTCACCGCCGCGCCCGAAAACGTAAGGATCACCGCCTTTCAGACGGACGACAGTTTTCCCTGCCTTTGCGTGTTGGATTAGCAGCCCATTCAGTTCCGCCTGACGTGTATGACGTGTCGTCTGAATCCGAGGGTCTGGTGCCTGAATTTTCTCGGTGTGCGGCGGACAGTGCTCCAGCAGCGCATCGTTCAGGAGTAAATCATAGATGACGACATCGGCGCGCTGCAGGCATTCAACGGCTTTGAGAGTAATAAGTTTTCTATCGCCGGGTCCCGCGCCGACAATATAGACAGTTCCGTAGTTGTTCATTCTGCTAATCCCATAAATCCTGACAATCTTGACAATCTTGAAAATCCTGCTCGTGTTTCGCTCAAATCAAGAATCAAGAAAACGACAACGTCGTTTTCGGGTTACGCAAAATAATGTCTCCCCATCGGAAAACCTATCCGAACGCCTCGCGAACAACAGAAAGGAGTTTGGCTGCACCGCTGTTGCGGAGTTTTTCTGCGACGACTTCGCCTAAGTGCTGTGCGTCGTCTGGCGTTCCTATGGCTTGTTCGACAATACGCTCGGTGCCGTTGGGGTGACAGACGCATCCGATGAGTGAGAGTTGTCCGTTGACATGCTTTGCGTTCGCGCCGATGGGCACATGACATCCGCCGCCGAGGTTTTCTAATACAGTTCTCTCGGCAGTGACTTCCGCCGCCGCGCGTGCATCGTTGAGCGGCGCGAGGTGTTCGGCAACGGTGGTATCATCTGCGCGCGCTTCAATGGCGAGCGCGCCTTGTCCGACAGCCGGCACCATCATGTCAACATCAAAAAATTCGAGAGTGTTACCCCGCAAAGATCGCAATGCCCCCGTAGGCGCGCTTTGTAAGCGCGCTTGTCCATCCTGACAATCTTGAAAATCTTGAAAATCCTGCTCATAGAGGCGTTTAATCCCCGCGGCGGCGAGAATGATTCCATCTAAATCGGTCTCGTGCAGTTTGCGGAGTCGGGTATCAATATTCCCGCGCACCTCTACAATGTCCAGGGCTGGGCGTACGTGGAGGAGTTGCGCTTTCCGCCGTGGGCTTGTCGTGCCAATTTTGGCGTGCTCTGGCAGTTGCGCTAATGTCATCCCTGCGCACGTAACCAGCACGTCGCGTGCATCTTCCCGCGTCGGAATGGCGGCGATGTGGAGGCCATCGGGCAGTTCCGTAGGCAAATCTTTGAGACTATGCACAGCCAGATCGATCTGCCCGTTCAGCAGTGCGGTTTCGATTTCTTTGGTAAACACGCCTTTGCCCAATCCGAGCAGTGAACGGTTTTGGATAGCATCGCCGGTGGTTTTGATAATTTTGAGGGAGACGGCGACTTCTGGAAAATGCGCGTTCAGTTGTTGTTGGACAAATTGTGCCTGCCAGAGTGCGAGTTGGCTGCCTCGCGTGCCTATAGTAAGTGATAGGTTCATTTTGCTAATCCCGTCCATCCTGCTCAATCCTGCTCATCCTGCAAATCTTGTAAATCCTGCTTGTCATCTAACGCGAACAGTGCTTGCAAGGCGTGGACATATTGCCCGTGGTCTGCCGCGTCATCGTTCACGGCTTGCCGCAGATTTTTGACGGGTTGATGGAGGAGTTTTTTGACGATTGCCTGCGTCATGGAGGCGATGGCGGCTTGCTGTTTGTCTGACAGGTTTGCCTTGTCAAAACAGGCGGCGCGTTCAGCCTCAACGACTTGTTGGAACTGCTGGTGCAGTGCTTTAATCGTCGGGTTTACTTCAAGTGTTTGCAATTGTGCGTGGAACCGCTTGGATTCTTCGGCGACAATCTGTTCGGCGCGTGTGGCTTCGTGTTGCCGCTCTTTGAGGTTGGAAGCGACAACAGCCTCGAGGTCATCGATGTTATAGAGGAATGCACCGTCAATGTGATTGACATCAGCATCGATGTCGCGCGGCACCGCGATGTCAATAAGGAACATGTAGCGGTGTTTCCGTTTCCGCATGATGTCGGCGAGGGGCCGCGGTGTGATGAGATACTGTGGTGCATCGGTGGAACTAATGACGATGTCGGCATCAATGAGGAAGCCGAGGTTGCTTTTGTAAGCGATGGGGGTGCCGCTGAATTTTTCGGCGATTTTGACGGCGCGTTCGTAGGTACGATTCGCGACGATGACGTTGGAAACGCCGTTGGCGACGAGATGCTTCGCCGTGAGTTCGCTCATTTCGCCGGCACCAATAATCGCGACGGTTTTGCCTTCCAAAGTGTTAAAAATTTTCTTGGCGAGTTCAACGGCGGCGTAGCTGATAGAGACAGCACCGGTAGCGATGGTAGTCTCAGTGCGGATACGTTTGCCGACGCTGAGGGCCTTGGTAAAAAGACGGTTGAGGATAGCCCCCGCACCGCCAGCGGCACGAGACTCCTCATAGGCGGATTTCACCTGTCCCAGGATTTGCGCCTCGCCGATTACCATGGAATCGAGACTGGCTGTGACACGGAAAAGGTGCTGGATTGCCGCCAGGCCGTGGTGGCTATAACTGGCTTGCTTAAGAGCATCCATGCTGACATGGTGGTAGCGCGAGAGGAATTCAAGCAGATGGAGAGCGGATGCCTCGGTGCTGCGGCGCGCGTTTGGCACTGCGTAAATTTCGACTCGGTTGCAGGTGGAGAGGATGACTGCCTCCTGCACCTGCCGTGCTTCACGTAGGTGTTGCAGTGAGTGGACGAGTTGTTCGTCGGAGAATGCCAATTTTTCCCGAAAGGCTATCGGTGCGACGTGGTGGCTTGTTCCGATGGATACCAGTTGGTTCATCTGCTGTGTCTGCGGTTCGCAGCGGATGTTGCATGTCGGAACGGATTCGTTATGGTGCTGGCTAGGGTATGTTTCCCTGAAGTTTTCCATTGCTCATTTGCCTCTGTCTTTAATTATACGCTATTTTGGGAGGCATGTCAAGAAAATTTTCATTTTTTTGTCCTGGCGCAAAGCGAACGGATAGAACAAAAGTGTCACAACAAACCCTCTGCGTAACCCGATAATGTAGAAAACGACTTTTTGTCCTGGCGCAAAGCGAGCGGATACGTTGTTTGGTTCATCAGTGTCTCTCTGCGTAACCCGATATCGGCGTTGCCGATATCTACTTTTGACTCTTCATCCTGTTCATCTTGCAAATCTTGCAAATCCTGCTTCGCCTTGCGAACAACAGAAATCACCGCCACGCGTGGATGCTGTCTAAAAAAAGGTTCACGCCGGCGTAGGTGCATAGCAGTGCGATGAAGCCGATGATAGTGGCATAGGCGGCTTTTCGGCCGCGCCAGCCCCAGAGTTGGCGGATAGCGATTTGCGCTACATAGAGAAACCATGTGACAAGCGTGAAGATAATTTTCGCGTCAAGCCATTTCCATGGGAGTTCTTGGATGTATTGCGTCCACAAAATGCCGACGATGATGCCCATCGAGAGGAGAATGACACCGATGAAAGTGCATCGGTACCCGAATTCATCTGAATTGCCGAGTGGCGGGAGTAGATTAGACAGTAAGGTATGCGTTTTCGCGCGAATTTTCTTTTCTGCGATGAGATACATGAGTCCGAACCCGAAGGCGGCGATGAAAGCGGCATACGCCAGAAAAATCAGCGATGTGTGGGCGACGAGCCAATAGGTGTGCAATTGTTCCGGCAACGTTGAGGTATTTCTGGCGAAGCTATAGGAGATGAGTATCGCGAGGAATGCAACCGGCACGACGAAACTGCCGAGGGCGCGGAGATGCGTCAAGCGGACGATGATGAGGTATATCAGCGTGATGGCCCAGGCGACGAAGGCGGTAGAGTCTGTCCAGTGCGTCATCGGGAAGTGCCCCTGCCGGAGCCACCAGCGCGCAATGAAAAGCGTCAGGCAGGCGAAGCCGACGGTAGTTCCCCACAAAGCGATGCGCTCAATCGTCGGGCGAAGGGTTGACACTTCAGAACGGTTGCCTATTGCGAGCGAAAGTGCGTGAAAAATGCTTGCCGCTAAGTATATCAACAGCGTGACGAGAAATAGGAAGTTCATTTTTCTGTCATTCGCAAGGCGAACGGAGAGGATCGTCCGTGCTTGCACATCTCCTTACGTAACCCGATATCGGCGTTGCCGATATCTACTTTTTTGATAGAATATAGAAATCGTCAACGACGATTTCGGCTTTACGAGGTGAAACGTCATCGCACCAACCACATCCGACGAACGCCTTGCGAACAACAGAAAATCAAGAAAACGACAACGTCGTTTTCGGATGACGCAGATAGATGTCCAGTTACGAAGAGCCTTATCGAACGCCTTGCGAACAACAGAAAGTTGATACGAGACTCTTGGCGCGCTCTACTTCGCCTCGCCGAATCCAGTTAAATAGGCACTCGGCGGAACACGTCGCGTCGGTGAGCCGTAAGCAACACGTTTTGGCCTGAGGCCTATAGTTAATCAGTGTCTCAAAAAAATCCGCGCGTGCTTTTGAAGTCTGAAACGCGTTGAGGATAGCGGGGCGAATCGTTCCGAGGAATTTGATAAACGCGCCGTAGCCGTTATTTTCAAACTGGGTTGCGAGTGCGTCCTGCAAGCGTTTCGCCGCGTCATCGGAACCCTCACCGTTGCGCGAAGAGATGCCAATAATCAGGTTGTCGTCGATGATGAGCCGCGGTGTTCGGAATGTGCCGGCATCCGGTTGTGCGAGAGACTCCGTGAGCGGATGTGTCGTATTCCCTAACTCGGTAATGACGAGGAACGCATCCGCAACGTTTTTCGGATTCTCCACAATGTCTGCGCTGCATTGGCGTAACAGCGAGATACGCTGTTCGATTTCCGGCGTTTTCTCGCGATACAGGATAGCGCACCGGCGGTTTTCCAAGAGCAGATAAACCGGATAGGGAAGCCGTTGGTTCGGAATGCGTTCAGGCTTTCCGTTTTGATACCCAAGCGTGTAGAGAGAGTTTGCGCCGAGTTTCTCCTCAAGGTATTCGCGAATGCGGCGGCTCGTCGCGGGGCTCTTTCCGCTGGTAGAGATGCTGAGCATGAGCGCGCCATCTGTCACGACAGATGCGGCGGCGAACGTGCACTGCGGGATAACGTCAACGACATTGACTAAGCGAATCCGATTTTTTTTGTGTGCCTCCGTGAAAACAGCGGTGTTCATCGCTGTCTCATCAGTAGCGGCACAGACGAGAAAGTAGCCGGATGTATCGCCGGTTGCGAATCGCCGGTTGTGCCAGACAATTTGACCGGTTTGTGCGAGGAACGCTAGCAATTCGGTTGCCTCGGGACTAATCACCGTGACTCCGCCGCCGCTGAGGAGCAGCGAAACGACTTTGCGTTCGGCGACGATACCGCCGCCGACAACGAGGCATTTTCGGTGCTGGAGGTTGAGGGATGCAGGATAGAACATCGGCTGGACGTTACTCCGTTCGCGATGGAAGATTCGCTTCGTATTGCTTCACCCGGGTCCGCTCTTTCTCCAATTCCACGAGGAGCCGCGCGTTTTCAACAGCGAGGCGTGCTGCTCTCTCTTGGATTATCCGGTATTCCTCGGACATGAGGGAGACACCGGCTTTCGTTTCTTCGTGCATGACTCTGAGCTTGCCGAGTTCGGCGTTCGTTTCATCCTGCTCCACCCGCATCCCGACAATCTCTGCACGCATCTCCTCAAATTCGGCGTTGATGTAATGCGGTGCCTTGCCAGCTTTTGACAGCACGCTGATAACGGCAAAGGCGATGAGATAGACGACTGACGCAATCGATGGATATCTCGCGAAATCCAGGATAATACCCAAGCCGACGATAATTGTCCCGATAAGGAACATCATGAATGTTTCCTCCTATTTTTTTCGTTTTTTTGTCCTGGCGCAAAGCGAACGGATACGTTGTTCGTAATTGAACGTCCCTCTGCGTAACCCGATATCGGCGTTGCCGATATCTACTTTCTCCATCCTCCGTTTTTCATCAAAAACCGAGTCATCGACAACGTCGATGACGAATGACGTAGAGAGATGTCATCACACCAACCAACCTATCCGAACGCCTCGCGAACAACAGAAACTACTTCAACCTGCCGGACAGAATCAGCCCTTTGATTTCTTTGTATCTGCCCGTCATTTGGCTAAAGCCGTTCCGTAAGGACTGGTTATCGCGTTTGACTTCGTCCAGTTCCTGTCGGAGTTCCTCGTTTTCCTTCCGCAGGCTTTCGTATTCTTCCTGCAGCGTGTTGTATCGGCGATCGGCGGTGCTCTGAAATTCGCGGAATTGTTGCCGGAGTTCCTCGTTCTGTTGCCGGAGTTCCTCGTTCTGTTGCCGGAGTTCCTCGTTTTGCTGCTTCAGTGCGGCGTTCTCGTTTTGAACTTCCTGCACCTGTTGCTGCATCTTCTGATTTTCCTTCTTAAGAGCCCTATATAACCACACGAGCCCAAGAAGGCTGATGCTAAGCACACCAACATCGAACATGGTTAAACTGAACCAAGTGAAAGCCATCTTAAAAACCTCCGTTGTTTTCACATCATGCATCCCGCGAGACTACGTAATCCGCGAGTTGTTCTAATGCGGTGCGAGCCGAGGAATGCGGTAATGCCGCTAGCGCGGCTTTGGCGTAGTCTGCGTAGGTTTGCGCCACTGTCAAACAGTGCGGTTCAACGTCATACCGCTGAAAAAGGGATTGGACGAAGGCTATCGCTTCTGCCTCGTCGGTATGCGGGTTGAGCACGTGTTCCAGTTTCGCCTTCTCGACATCGTCGCAGCGGGAGCGGGCGGCGATGATGGGAAAAGTGAGTTTGCCTTCGCGCAGGTCACCGAAAGCATTTTTACCCAGTTTCTCAGGTGCCTCCACGAAATCGAGCAGATCATCGATGATTTGGAATGCTGTCCCGATTTGTTGTCCGTATGTCGTGAGTGCGGCAATCTGCCGTTCATCTGTTATGCCGAGGTGCGCGCCAAGGGTGCAAGACGCAGCGATTAGTTTTCCAGTTTTGAAGCTGATAATTTTGAGGTACTCTTCCACGGTAATGTCAAAGTCGCCGCTTTTGTAGGCGTGTATGACTTCCCCTTCGCACATCGCCTGTGTGGTATCGGCGAGGATTTCCATGGCCGGGTCATCGGCGCGGCGGGATACTAGCATTGCGAGCACACGTGCGTGCAGATAATCGCCGACAAGCACCGCTACCTTGTTGCCCCACTTCGTTTGTAGCGTTTCGCGTCCGCGCCGGATGCTCGCCTCGTCAAGGACATCGTCATGCACGAGGGAGGCGACGTGAATGAGTTCGACGACAGCGGCGAGGGTGTGTGCATCGGGGCCTTCGTAACCGCAGGCTTTCGCCGAAAGCACGACGAGGATGGGGCGGAGCCGTTTGCCTCCGCCTTCAACGACGTGTTGGACTGCCATGTCGACAAAACTATATTCACTAGCTGTCTGTTCGGTGAGTTTCGCCTCGACAGCACCAAGGTCATCGGCTATCAATTGGACAATCTGATCAAAATGTAGCATTTTTAGATTTTTGTCCTGGCGCAAAGCGAACGGATACGTTGTTCGTAGTTGAACATCCCTCTGCGTAACCCGATATCGGCGTTGCCGATTTTTTGTCCTGGCGCAAAGCGTTCGGATACGTTGTTTGGTTCATCAGTATCTCTCTACGTAACCCGATATCGGCGTTGCCGATATCTACTTTTTGTCCTGGCGCAAAGCGTTCGGATACGTTGTTTGGTTCATCAGTGTCTCTCTGCGTAACCCGATATCGGCGTTGCCGATATCTACTTTTTCCAAAAATGTAGAAAACGACAACGTCGTTTTCGGATTACGAGGAGATACGTCCTCGCACCAGGAATATTCGCCGAACGCCTTGCGAACAACAAAAAACCTATCCGAACGCCTTGCGAACAACAGAAAATACCTGCGTTGCGGCGTTCACGGTGGTGTCAATATCCTCTTCCGAGTGGGCTAAGGAGACGAACCCCGCCTCGAATTGCGATGGCGCGATATAGACACCGCGTTCTAGCAATCCCCAGAAGTAGTGACGGTAACGTTCGGTATCTGCGGTGCGCGCGCCATCGGCATCCGTAACCGTCTCTGGCGTAAAATAGAGCATCAGCATGGAGCCGACTCGGCTGTGCCAAGCGTTAATCCCGTGTTTTTGGGTTGCCTCGGCGAGTCCAGCTGCGAGCGCGGCGGCACGGTTCTCAAGTTGTTCGTAAACCCCTGGCTCGGCGAGGCATTTCAGCGTCGTGATGCCGGCGGTGACAGCCAACGGGTTGCCGGAGAGGGTGCCTGCCTGATAGACATCGCCTTCCGGCGCGACGCAGCGCATTATCTCGCGTTTTCCGCCGTAAGCTCCGACAGGCAGCCCGCCGCCGATGATTTTTCCCAGGCAGGACATGTCCGGGGTGACGTTATAATAGCTCTGCGCGCCGCCGTATGCCACCCGAAACCCCGTGATTACCTCGTCAAAAATGAGGACGATGCCGTGCGCTGCTGTGATGTCACGGAGCTCTTGGAGATACCCATCACGCGGCGGAATAATGCCCATATTGCCCATGACAGGTTCAAGGATAAGGCCCGCGATTTCATCGGGGTTTGCTTCAATCGTCTCGCGCACGGCATCGGCATTGTTGAACGGCACGGTGAGCGTATTGCGGGCGAAATCTTCGGGGACACCACCGCTGTCGGACAGCCCAAACGTCGCCACTCCCGAACCAGCTTTGGCGAGCAGATAGTCAACGTGTCCGTGGTAGCACCCGTCAATTTTGACGATTTTATTGCGGCCGGTATAGCCGCGCGCGACGCGAATCGCGCTCATCGTTGCCTCCGTGCCGGAGTTAACGAGGCGCACCTGTTCAATAGATGGCACGGCGTTGACAATCGTCTCGGCGAGTTCTGTCTCCCGCGTTGTCGGCGCGCCGAAACTGGTGCCGCTGCGCGCGGTATGGGTGATTTCCTCGACAACACTCGGATGCGCATGCCCTAAAATGAGCGGCCCCCAGGAAGCAAGGTAGTCAATATATGCGTTCCCGTCAATGTCATAAACTTTTGAGCCTTGGCCTCGCTCCATAAAACGCGGTGTGCCTGCCACTTTGCTGAAATTGCGAACCGGGCTGTTGACACCGCCGGGGATAAATTGTTGTGATTTTTGCCAAGCGGCTACGGATTTGCTGTTTCCCAATTGTTTGTATATCCTCCTTGCATTTTTCTGTCCTGGCGCTTTTCTGTCCTGGCGCAAAGCGTTCGATAAGGTCGGTTGATACTCGAAGCATCCTCGGCGTAACCCGATATCGGCGTTGCCGATATCTACTTTCTCCGTCTAAAATCAAGAAAACGACAACATCGAAAACCGAGTCATCGACAACGTCGATGACGGATGACGCAGAGAGATGTCGTTGCACCAACCAACCTATCCGAACGCCTCGCGCACAACAGAAAACCTATCCGAACGCCTCGCGAAAAACAGAAAAAGATTTTGCGAAATAAGTTAAAATCATATCGGCACCGGCGCGTTTGATGCTGGTTAATGCCTCCAATGCGACGCGCTGTTCGTCAATCCACCCGTTTTGCGCCGCGGCTTTAATCATTGCATATTCGCCGCTGACATTGTAGGCTGCGACTGGCACCTGGAATGTTGTCTTCACGCGATAGATGACATCAAGATAGGCGAGCGCGGGTTTCACCATAAGAATATCCGCGCCTTCCTCAATGTCCAACGCGACTTCCCGGATTGCCTCTTCGGCGTTTGCTGCATCCATTTGATAGGAGCGTCTGTCGCCAAATTGCGGTGCGGATTCGGCGGCTTCGCGAAACGGCCCGTAAAAAGCGGAGGCGTATTTCGCAGAATACGCCATAATCGGTATATGCGAGTATCCGTTTCCATCCAACGCCTTGCGAATCGCGCCGACGCGGCCGTCCATCATATCCGACGGTGCGATGACATCGGCACCGGCGCGAGCATGCGAAAGGCTCTCCTTGACGAGGAGTTCCACCGTCCGGTCATTTTGCACGTCGCCTTCTTCAACAATGCCGCAATGCCCGTGTTCGGTGTATTCGCAGAGACAGACATCTGTGATAACAAGCAGAGTTGGCACGGCATCTTTGATTGCGCGAACCGCCTGTTGGATAATGCCGTCATCGGCGTATGCCTCGGAGCCGAGCGCGTCCTTCTCCGCCGGAATGCCGAACAATATGGTGCCGGGAATGCCGAGGGATGCCAACTCTTTCGCCGCGGTGACGAGGTTGTCAACCGAATAGTGGTAGCATCCCGGCATGGACGAGATTTCGGTTGCAACGTTCCTGCCGTGAACGACGAACATTGGATAGATAAGGTCAGCGACAGTCAGCGTTGTCTCGCGAACGAGTCGCCGTAGGTTTTCATTTGCGCGGAGCCGCCGGGGGCGGTAAACGGAAAACGTGTTCATTATTTTTTGTCCTGGCGCAAAGCGAACGGATAAGCAGGTTGATACGACAAACATCCTCTGCGTAACCCGATATCGGCGTTGCCGATATCTACTTTTTTGATAGAAATGTAGAAAACGACAACGTCGTTTAAAATCTTGAAAATCCTGCTTCGGGTTACGCAGAGAGATGTTCAAGCACCAACCAACCTAATCGTGTTAATCTTGAAAATCCTGCTTCCGAACGCCTCGCGAACAACAAAAATACGTTTCGCCATCAACCTCTCCCGGCTCTACGGCGTAACGGGTGAGTTCATCGCCGTTTTCGTCTTCGTAAACCCATTGACATACTCCCGCACGCTAAAGCGTGGGGATTCTTATATCGGTTCTCCCAACGCTTCCGTGCTGGCTGGATTGTGGGATGTGAAGATACCGAACCTTCGCGCAGACTGCCCAAGCATTTCGGGTCTTACGTCAACTCTCCGCAGGGGTTGATGTCCCAACCCACAAGATGAGGGTGAGAGACAAACCTGAACCGATGCAGCATTACCCGTCTTTCGGTAGCTTGCCTCTCGGCGATGTTTTTAGACAGGATATCCCCTGACCCTGTTGACATCCCGTTCCACGGGGACGGATAGGCACTGCTGACTTGGAATGTCGGCAGGTGGAACGCCTATCCAACAGGTGTATCAATGATAGCGTATCGCGACTTTTTTGTCAAGTCCAAGCAGGATTATAGGATTAACAGGATTTGCAGGATAAGAGACTTCCGTTCACCTACAGGTGACTCTTCATCCTGTTCATCTTGCAAATCTTGCAAATCCTGCTGCGGTTTCCTACATCTCCAGATCAGCATGGGGTTTTGGAAACGGGAAGTTGATAACTGCCGAGTGTATCCGGGAAATAGTAGTTTGCCCACTCGTTTGGTATTATGACTCCCTACTGGGAGGCTAATACCATCCTATCAGCATCGCGCTGAAGGTGAAGATGAGCAAGGACATGAGAATGAACCGAAACGGTTTCAACATCGGAGCTTCCTCTCTATGAGACTACGGCGTGACGAGGCACGATGCCTCACCGGACGCTATCAAAACGCTGAGTTCACTGCAGCATGGCGGGACTTAAACCAGCCGCCAATAGCCGCGGCCTTCATCCTTAATAGAACCAGCGTCCACCAAGTGTTCAAGGGCATGAGTTAATCTGCCATCAACAACCCGCGTTTTACTCGTGTCTTGTGCTTGCCGTAAATCCATCTGCGCATCGGTAAGACGGAAGTGCTGTTGAAGAAGATTTAAAATCACTTCGCGCTTATACGTTTTAGGCGAAAGGATTTCTAAGCAAGCTTCCCGAATCTCCTTGACTTTCGGAAGTTCGGCTCTCGCCTCCCAATAATTTTTCATCTGACTTACCTCCTGTTATGATACCCACAACGCCACCAAAACGCTTTGAATTGCGCGTGGGATAATTAATTGTTCTCGTCACTTCCGGATTCGGTGGATTTGAGCTCAAACTGCGTTAATTCCAAGGTCTTCTCTACATCTAAAGCCTCGGATTCTTGGAGGAATTTGACGATTCCGACGTTGGGTGCTAACCAGAGCGTCGTCAAGGTTTCGCCGTATGCGTTTGAAAACAGCGATTCTGCGTCTTCCATCGGGGGTGATGTTTCCATCGCTGCATCCGCGCGGTATTCAATTTTCAGGCAATCCTCAAAGGTGCCGGCTTCCGTCTCCACGGTTTCAGTGTCCACGACGTTCCCTGTCTCAACAATGGTGAGATACATTGTAATGTCCTGGTTGAAGGGTGGAAATCCCGCCATATCGCTCTGGATGCTGATATTGAGAACCAATTTCACGTTAGCCCGCATTGCCTCCCACTCTTCATTGAAAGTGGCGGGAGTCGGCAGAAAATAGAAGTAGTCCTGCGCTTCCACCTCCAGTTCGTATGTCACGTTTAAGTCGACATTTACCCCTGGCGGCAGTTGGTTCTGCATCTGCTGCCGCATTACTGCGATAATCTCTTCCCACTGCTGCGCCATGATGGCTTTTGTTGCGTTTTCGACATCTTCGCCGACGAAAAACGCTACCCATTCGTCACCGACGCTGTAAAAATAGGGATGAACGTAATACTGGTAGTCCGTCCAGTCTTCGAGTCGGGGTGCGTAGCTGAAGGCACGATACGTTTTGCCATCAATGTCCTCCGGCTCCACGGCGTAGCGCGTGAGTTCGTTGCCATCCTGGTCTTCGTAGTGCCAGTAGCTTTCCAGTGCGTCGGGAAAATAGTAGTTTGCCCATTCATTGCCCATCAGCGTTGCGCTGAAGCTGAAGACAAATAGGAGTGTGAGCATGAAGCGAAGCGATTTTAACATGGAAGGTTCCTCCGATTTTCGTTGTTTTCCGGCCAGTCCAATTCAATTATACAGGATTTCGTCGCAAATGTCAAAGACAATTGTTTTGGGATTTTCGCGCTATCGGCTCTCATACGTCAACGGGAAGGTGACAGGTGCGCCGTTGTTTGCCCACGAACGTGCCATCGCTACGTCAATTTCCCTGTCCTTCCGGCCGTTGTAGGCACCGTATTCCGGCTCTGTATCGTTGCGGACAGCATTGACGAGGCTCATCAATTCGGATGCGACGGTGATTTCGCCATCGCTGAGGGGGTACTGCTGCAGCGGATTTTCCCAGACGACTTCGGGTTCCGTGTCCGCTACAAGAGCGGCTAGCGTTTCATAACCGCCAACGTTATTGGTTCGGCGGGTGATGGTTATGGCGCGCTGTTCATCGGCAGTTTCGTTGAGGATGACTGCTTCGTTTCGGAAGCACATCCCGCGTTCGGCGTAGAACTTGGAGCCGTTGAACCCGCGCAGCGGCGAGCCGTAAGAGAGGCTACTGAAGTTGAAAATCCCCACCGCGCCATCTTCAAACTCGATGATAGCGTGTTGCCAATCCTCGGTAGCGCGCGGCGGTTGCCCCTTCCGCCAGACGTGATTTTGCACCTCGTAGTTTTTCCGAAAGCCGTAGACGCGAAGCGGTTCATTCTCAAAACCGACATAACTCCGAATAAGCCCGATGCCGTGGTAGCCGTGTCCGCGGAAATCGTTATAGGCGGCGTTCACTTTGCCGAAGACACCGGCGAGAATCATCTCCCGTTTTATCCGTTCTGTTGGCACGCGATAATAGTTCTCGTTCACCTCAAGTTTTGT
The DNA here is from genome assembly GCA_003635305.1 of Candidatus Poribacteria bacterium. GTDB lineage: Bacteria > Poribacteria > WGA-4E > WGA-4E > WGA-3G > AGPOR5. The sequence goes on from PYJE01000134.1 coordinate 32,471, forward strand.
GCCGTTCGCTTGCGCGGATGCTATCATCTTGTCAGCCCAACCGAGGTCTGTGTTAATCGGGGTTTCCGTGCAATAGCTCACCCCACGTTCGGAGCAGAGGAGCCCCGGAATGTGGTTGTTGCTCGGTGTAATCACGATGGCACAGATATCCGGCTTCATTTCATCAAGCATCCGTTCGGTGTCGGTGTAAGCGGGGACGTTGTATTTCGCGCCTTGTTCGGTGACGCTTTCCTCGCGTGCATCGCAGACAGCGATGAGCTCAAGGGCATCGGTTAATTTCGCGATGAGCGGGAGGTAAGTGCCGCTGCCGCGTCTGCCTGTGCCGATGTGCGCGATTTTGAGTTTATCCATGAGGTTTTCCTTGCGCGGTTGGAAACCGCGCCTACCGAGGCGTGATGTTGCAAGGTTTGAAACAGCACCTACGCGGTTCGTGCTATTCTACCCAGAAAATGTGGCTCCGTTCAAAAAGTCCATCGAGATGGATTTCCACGAACCACTCGCCGGTATCCGCTGGCGTGTCAATGTAGAACCACGTAATTTTCTCGCCGGTTGTTGAAGTAAACGTTTGCGATTCTTCCCAAAACGGCGCATCCTCCAGGGCATCGGCGGGTGAGAACCATGACACTTCAACCGTGTGTTGTTCCTCGATATTGTTCCATAGAATCCACAAAAAGATTTGTTCATTGACATCGGCGTTGAACGTGTCAGTGATACCGTCGGGCCGTTCTTCAAAGACGCTGATTGCCATGACAGCGTCCACAATAATCGGTTCGCCTCTCCCGACATCGGTGAGGCCGCTGCCGCCGGAAGAGTTCTCTCCACAGCCGTTTAAGCCGAGTGCTAGCAGTCCGGAAAGTAAAATTGCGGCGTGCGCGAAACGCATGCGGGTTCCTCCTGAAAAGGGGATGAATCTTCTATTTAGTCTATCATAACCAATCTTTTTTCTCAAGAAAATAATTGTTTTTTTGTCCTGGCGCATTTCTGTCCTGGCGCAAAGCGAAAGGATAAGATGGTTCGTGCATGAACTGCCCTCTACGTAACCCGATATCGGCGTTGCCGATATCTACTTTCTATCAAAAACCAAGAAATCGACAACGTCGATTTCGGCCTTACGACGTGACACGTCATCGCGCCAACCACACACGCCGAACGCCTTGCGAATAACAGAAATGCGAACTACAGAAACAGCTGCTGAAGCGTGCCACCCAGAATCTGCGCGCGTTCTGCCTCTGGAATGAACGCGCAATGCGTCCGAAACGCCTCTAGTGAATGTTGATACGTCATGAACGAACGCACCACCGGATAATCTGAACCCCAACAGAGCCGACCGGGGCCGAAATGCTCATAGAGCGCGCGGACAATATCGTGCGTG
>PYJE01000134.1:33862-44073 GCA_003635305.1 Candidatus Poribacteria bacterium
TTCATTGACATCGGCGTTGAACGTGTCAGTGATACCGTCGGGCCGTTCTTCAAAGACGCTGATTGCCATGACAGCGTCCACAATAATCGGTTCGCCTCTCCCGACATCGGTGAGGCCGCTGCCGCCGGAAGAGTTCTCTCCACAGCCGTTTAAGCCGAGTGCTAGCAGTACGGAAAGTAAAATTGCGGCGTGCGCGAAACGCATGCGGGTTCCTCCTGAAAAGGTTGAAAAGTCCACATTCCGATAAAGGTCCGTAAGGACCTTAATGTCTATAGAGATGAATCTTCTATTGAGTCTATCATAACCAATCTTTTTTGTCAAGTTTTTGTCCTGGCGCAAAGCGAACGGATAAGTTGTTCGTAGTTGAACGTCCCTCTGCGTAACCCGAAATCGGCGTTGCCGATTTCTACTTTCTATCAAAAACCAAGAAAACGACAACGTCGTTTTCGGGTTTACGAGTGGAACTGTTATTGCACCAAGCATATTCGCCGAACGCCATGCGAACAACAAAAAAGCGAACTACAGAAACAGTTGCTGAAGCGTGCCACCCAGAATCTGCGCGCGTTCTGCCTCTGGAATGAACGCGCAATGCGTCCGAAACGCCTCCAGTGAATGTTGATACGTCATGAACGAACGCACCACCGGATAATCTGAACCCCAACAGAGCCGTCCGGGGCCGAAATGCTCATAGAGCGCGCGGACAATATCGTGCGTGTCCGCATACGGATACTCCCACGAAATCTGCGAAACGTAAGCGAACCCTGACATTTTCACATAAATATTCGGCACCTTCGCGGAGGCAAGCACCTCCTGAAATCGGATTTCATCGCCAACCCGCGCGCCTGCCATGTGATGACACAGGAATGGGACAGTCGGAAACTGTGCCGCCAAGGTTTGCAAAGCCGCGTGCTGATGGCTCCCCATCGCGATGCTAGCAATCAACCCGAGGTCTGCCGTAGTCTGGAAGAAACGTTGTCCCTCTGTTGAAAAGAACCAACTCCCATCGTCGTTGCCTCTCAGATAGTGCGTGTAGCCTTTGAGCGAATAGGTTTCAGCGGCAGTTTTGAGCCGTTCCGCCGCACCCGACGTGTGATAGGTATCTGTCCAAGAGCAATCGACATCCGCAAACTGGATAAGCCGTTCCGGATAGCGTTGGACGCACTCCGCAACGTAGTCGTTGTTATCGGCGTTCCTGTCGATGCGCGCGCAAATCAGCACCGCCCGGTCGATGTTGTGCAAATCCATCTCGTGGAGGAGCTGTTCAACCTTACCCCGGCTCTCATCATCGGGGACAGGCGGTTGATAGGGCCACCGGGGCCATGCATGTGTATGTGAATCAAGGATCATTTTTTCTTCAGCGTTCTCCTATTCCGTTTTCCGTAGCGCATGTAAATCCTGCAAATCCTGCAAATCCTGCTCAATCTTGCAAATCCTGCTTTGGATTGAAACCTTCTCCTACCCGTAGCGCGAGGGCCTGTCCCTCGCCGGTGTCACATGGCGGGGAACAGGCCTTCATCCTGCAAATCTTGAAAATCTTGAAAATCCTGCTCCAGTTTGCTCAACTGATGCCCAGCATCAACGCGCCCAACTCTGACATATCTGTTTCTTCCGGTTTCACAATCCCGGCGATTTGTCCCTCAAACATCACCGCGATTCTGTCGCTGAGGTGGAGCAGCTCTTCCAATTCGGAGGAGACGAGGAGAACGGCTTTGCCGCGGTTGCGCGCATAGATAAGACGCGTATGGACAAATTTCGCCGCGTGAATGTCCAATCCGCGTGTCGGATGCGCAGCGATGATGAGTTCCGGAGATGGTTGGTTGCCGCCTGTTAATTCCCGCGCGACTACCACTTTCTGCTGATTTCCACCCGAAAGCGTCCGAATCGGATGCGTGATATCCCCCACGCGAATGTCATATTTCGCCAGCCCGTTCTCCGCGAAGCGTCGGATAGTTCCATGCCGTAGCATCCCATTTCGGCTAAAGAGTTTTCTTTTATGCCGCCCAATCATGAAGTTTTCGTCAATCCGGTCGTTGAGACTGATGCCGTGGCGGTGTCTGTCGGCTGGCAGATGCGCCACCCCTTTCTCGCGGAGTAACCCCGGGTTGGCGCGCATCGCTTCTCCCTTTAAGGTGAGGGTGCCTCCCTGAATCTGGCGGAGCCCAGTCAACACCTCAACCAGTTCAGTCTGCCCGTTCCCCTCCACACCGGCTATTCCGACAATCTCGCCGCGATGCACCTCAAGGTTAATCTTGTCCAGTCGCCCGTTCCCACTCTTGCCCCCATTCTCCACCGTTACGTTTTCCAAACGCAGCAGAGGTGCCGCATCCGCCGCCGCATCACTCGTCCCCCTCTGTAGGTCAAGATCGCCTGATCTTGGCAGAAGAACCCCGCGCCCTACCGTGTGAGGCACGCCTGCCTCACCGAGCATCAGTTCGGCTAACCGCGCAGCGTCCGTTTCGCTTGTCGGAAAAGATGCCACCGTCTTTCCGCGCCGCATTACGGTGACGGTATCGGCTATCGCCATCACCTCGTCAAGTTTATGCGTGATAATGACGAGGCTTTTCCCTTCCCCTCTGAGCCCGCGCATACACCGAAAAAGTCCATCAACCTCCTGCGGTGCGAGCACCGCTGTCGGCTCATCCATAATCAGGATTTCCGCGCCGTGGTAGAGCGCCTTCAAAATCTCCGTCTGCTGTTGCGCGCCGATGGGCAGTGATTCAATCGGGGCATGCAACGGGAATCCCTGAAAACCGAGTTGCGCAGCGAGTGCCGTTATTTCCGCTTCCGCCCTCTGGTAATTAAGGAACGTTTTGAATGTGCGCGGCTCCTTCGCAAGGATGATGTTCTGCAACGCCGTAAATACGGGGATAAGCGTGAAATGCTGCTGTATCATCCCTAAGCCGAAGCGCATCGCTCGCCGAGTGGAAGAGATAGCCACACGGTGCCCGTGAACGCAAATCTCGCCTTCATCAGGCTGATAAAGTCCATAGAGAATCTTCATCAACGTCGATTTGCCCGCGCCGTTTTCGCCGACGATAGCGTGGATTTCGCCGTGACGTAGCGTGAAATCCACGCCCGCGTTCGCATGCACCCCTCCAAAGCGTTTGCTGATGCCGCGCATCTCAACGATAGGTTCGTGTGTCCCCATCCTGCAATCTTGAAAATCTTGAAAATCCTGCTCCATATCAAAACCTTCCCTCACCTGTAGCGCGAAAGGCTGTCCCACATGAGTTGAAAAGTCCATATTCCGATAAAGGTCCGTAAGGACCTTAATGTCTATAGAGTTCCTCAATCTCACTCACCGGTAGGCGCGGTTTGCAACCGCGCACAGGTGCCCGCCCCACATGCCGCGAGAGCCCTATCTCTATTCACGCTTATAGGGCACCACAATCTCACCCGCGATAATCTTCGCCTTAAACGATTCTACTTGTGCCAAAATGTCATCGGAGAGAAGCGCGCGGTTGTCGTCATCAACGGTATATTCCACGCCGTCTTCCTTCAATCCGTAATCCTTTTGCCCGCCGATGAAAGTACCTTCGTGGACGCTCTTTATCGTCTCATAAACCGAAATCTCCACACCTTTAATAACACTCGTGAGGACGAGCCCCGGCGCGAGATGGTTGCCGTTTGAATCCACCCAGATAATCCATTTTTTTAGCGACTTCGCTGCCTCAAGGATACCCAAGCCGCTCGCACCAGCCGCCGCGATGATGACATCCGCGCCCTTGTTATACTGCGCGATTGCCAACTCCTTGCCTTTCGCAGGATCATCGAACGCTTGCGGCGTGACACCCACATAGTCAACCAGCAACTGGACATCTAGCCCAAAATCACCATTAACCGCCTGCCGCCCCGCATCGAAGCCGATTTCAAAAGCCTCCAGCAGCGGAATCTTCATCCCGCCGATAAAGCCGATTTTCCCCGTCTCCGTTTTGAGCGCGGCGATCACACCCGCGAGGAACGTGCCCTCCTGCGCGCGATAAGTCAGCGACGCAACGTTCGGCATATCGACTACCTCGTCAATCAGCGCGAATTTGACGTTCGGAAACTCACCCGCCACCCGATGAATCGGATTCCGGAACCGAAACCCCACACCGATGATAATATCATATTTCAGTTTGGCCAGCCTACGGAGTGCCAGCTCCGTATCCGTGCTTTGACCGGGGTTCACCTCTGTGAGTTTGAGTTTAAATTCATCGGAGGCTTTTTTCGCGCCAGCGTAGGCCGCATCGTTAAAGGAGAGATCGCCGCGCCCGCGGACATCGTAAATTAAGCCTACTTTTATAGAAGACACGGCGGCGGATGCCGTTTCCGTTGCCCCCATCGCGAAGCAGGCGAGAATAAGTGCAACCGTTAACCAACTGTTTTGGAATTTATTCTGCATGTGATGCTCCTTGAAAAATCCATATTCCGATAAAGGTCCGTAAGGACCTTAATGTCTATAGAGACGCAAATTTCCACATTCCCCGCAGGCGCGCTCTGAATAGGTTGTCCGAGCGCATGTAAATCCTGCTTAATCTTGCAAATCTTGCAAATCCTGCTTCCTAATTGCGCCTGTCCTATCTTATTATTATCCCGCTCGCGCGGGCGAACGTTTAAAGTATACCACAAACCAAAGAAAATTTCTAGTTTTGACTCTTCATCCTGCTTAATCTTGCAAATCTTGCAAATCCTGCTTCGTTTTGACATTTTTTCGGGGTAATGGTATACTATCCTTAACAGAGTGCATCGGAGAACCGAATGGCTCTGTAATATGAACGCTAGCGGAGGAAACGTGATGAAAAACATCGCTATAATCTTAAGTCTCACCATTCTCATCATGCTGTGCTTACCCGCGTGGAGCGGCACACAGCTCTGGGATTTTGAGGAGAAGCACGACGACTGGGAAGTCGCCAACGGCAAATGGGCAATCAAGGGCGGCATCTACCAAGTCGAGAAAGGTGGGAAAGCCGAACATTCCCTCGTCGGTGAAGAAGAATGGGATAACTATACCGTTGAGGCGAAGGTTCGCATGGACGAAGGCAACTGGGCAGGCGTAGTTTTCCGCGCGCAAAGCGAGATGGAATACTACATCTACTACCTCAACGTCCAGAACAACAAGTCCGAACTGTGGAAGCACAGCAAGGGCGCGTGGGACACGCGCGTCGCTATCACCAGCAACATTCCCGCCGCCGGGAAACTCAAAATAAAAAACGGCGACTGGTTTGATGTCAAGGTGATTGTCGAAGGCAACACGTTCCAACTGCACATCAACGATGAACTGCAGGATGAGAAAGAAGACGGCACCTACAAAACCGGCAAGATCGGCGTGTGGGCATGGGAAACCGGGGCGAGTTTTGACGATGTCACGATTACCGGCGATAACGTCAAAGATACGCTTGCCGTTGAGGCGCGTCAAAAGTTGGCAACCACATGGGGCCGGCTGAAACAGGTTAACTAGAAAAGGTATTTCTGTCCTGGCGCAAAGCGAACGGATACGTTGGTTGGTGCTATGATATCCATCTACGTAACCCGACATCGACGTTGTTTATGTCTACTTTCTATCAAAAACCAAGAAATCGACAACGTCGATTTCGGCCTTACGACGTGACACGTCATCGCACCAACAACATCCGACGAACGCCTTGCGAACAACAGAAAACCGCGCCTATCGGTGGAGAATTGTGGCATTCGCGTCAGGCATGCAAGTTTGTGCCCGCTATTGTCAAGCGGCCTCCGACAGGCCCTCGGATGCATTGCCGATATCTACTTTTGACTCTTCATCCTGTTCATCTTGCAAATCGAAGCAGGATTCACAGGATTTACACGATGAACAGGAGAAGAGACTTCCGTTCACCTACAGATGACTCTTCATCCTGCAAATCGTGTCTTCTCTTGTAAATCCTGCTTCGCCTTGCGAACAACAAAAAAGCGAAAACCATCAGCCAACCGACTACTATAAACCGCGGGCTCAGCTGGAGGTAATTTGCGGCGATGAATGGGCCAACTGCAATTTCTGAAACAGATCGCGGAAGATGGCATCCCGATTAACTCCCGTTGCAACGCGCATGAAGTGCCGGCTGTTATCAAAACTCCACGTCATCCCATCTGTCAAAATGGGGCTGTGGACAATTTCTGTCGGCACCCAACTGCTGTTGATGAGATACGCTGTCGCCGAAATATCCCAGATTACCTTTGACCAGGCGTAGTGCTCGCTGTGGTAATCTTTGAAAATCTTGACGAGATAATCGCCGATTTTGCCTTGGCCTTGGACGTAGCGTTCCATCTCTGCCACAGTCGTCAGCAGGTGCGAGACAACGCCGCGCGCGGGGAGATGCACAAACGGCACGCCGCAATCCAAAACTATTTGCGCGCTCAGCACGTCTTGTTGCAAGTTGAACTCTCGCGTGTGCGGCCAATACAACGGATTGCCGCCAAGCCAGATAACGACTATCCGCTCAATGATTTTCGGTTCCATTAAAATCGCGGCGGCGACGTTCGTGATAGCACCGATAGCAACGACGTAGAGCGGTTCGTCTGTGTTATTAGTTGCCAGAGCGCGCGCCACCATGTCGGTTGCTGCCTCACTCGGCACTGGGTTCTCGGCATCGGAGAGGAATGCCGTTGAACCGCGATAGACGAATCCGGCGGTAGGGACATCTAAAAAGTCCAAAAGCCGTAGGATTTCATCGTAACTCTTCTCCATGCCTTCTTCGGGGCCGGAGGAGCGGTTGTTGTGAAACGGCGCGGCGTATATCGCCTCAACGGCAAGGCACTCCTGCGATAACAGCGCGTGGACGACAGCGAACTGATCATCGATTTCGTTATAGGTATCGGTATCAAGCACCATGCGGACGCGCCCGGTAGGCGGCTGTAGCATCGTTAGGCGTTTTGTCTCCGATAACGTTGGAAATTTCATGTTTCCCTCCTGGCGCATTTCTGTCCTGGCGCAAAGCGAACGGATAAGCCAGTTAGTACCCGAACATCCCTCCCCGTAACCCGAAAACGACGTTGTCGTTTTCTTAGTTTTTGATAGAAAGTAGAGTAGAAATTGACAACGTCAATTTCGGCATTACGACGAGATACCTCCTCGCACCAACCACATCCCACGAACGCCTCGCGAACAACAGAAAATCCTGCAAATCTTGAAAATCTTGAAAATCCTGCTTCGCATTGCGAACGACAAAGAAATTGTATCACATTTCTCAGATTTTGTTGACATAAATCGATTTTTGTAGTATAATTTAAAAACGTAGCGTCACTTGACAAAAAAGTCGACACATGCTATAATGAATATCAACCTGTGGATAGGAGTTCCACCGTGGGCTCTCCAAGCCCACGTTCCTATCCGTCCCCGTGGAACGGGACGTAGCAGGTGACAGGTGATTCCTGTAAAACATCGCCGAGTTGAAAAGTCCATATTCCGATAAAGGTCCGTTAGGACCTTAATGTCTATAGAGGCAAGCTACCGAAAGACGGGTAATGCTGCATCGGTTAACGTTTGTCTCTCACTCTACACATCGTGTAAAGTTTGCGCCAGAAATGGCCGTAGTCGGGATATCGCACCACTGCGGAGAGTGCGTGTAAGACCTGAAATGCTTGGGCATCGCACGCGTGACATCGGTAGTCACACATCCCACAATCCTAACAACGCACATGTAGCCGCTGGGAGAATTGACATGGAATCTCCCCAACGCTTCAGCGTTGGGAGTATATCAATGAACCAATCCATGCCGCCGAACGAACTGAAAGTCTCTCTACGTAACCCGATTTTTTGTTGTTCGCAAGGCGTTCGGGTACGTTGGTTGGTGCTTCTTTGTCGTTCGCAAGGCGTTCAGGAGCAGGATTTTCAAGATTAGCAGGATTTTCTGGATTAAGTCTCTTATCCTGTTCATCGTGTAAATCTTGCAAATCCTGCTTCGCTTTGCGCCAGGACAGAAAGTCTTTTTCTACTTTCTATCAAAAACCAAGAAAACGACAACGTCGATTTCGGCTTTACGAGGTGACACGTCATCGCACCAACAACATACGTCGAACGCCATGCGAACAACAAAAATCTGTCTGCTTCTGCCAGCCTACAACGAGTCGCAACGGATAGGACAGGTAATTCAGGAGGCATCCGCCTTCATCAGCGACATCGTCGTGATTGACGACGGTTCCACAGACAGCACCAGCGAAATTGCGGCGGATAATGGGGCGTTCTGTTTAACGCAGACACCGAATCGCGGCAAAGGGTTCGCGCTCCGAAAAGGTTTTGCGTATGCCCTGGCTAACGGCTATAACGCAGTCTTTACTATGGACAGTGATGGACAACACGCCCCGGCGGATATCCCTCGCTTTTTGGAACACTTTGCACGCACGCAACCTGATATTCTCATCGGCGCGCGCGTCCGGGCGCGAGAGACGATGCCATTGCATCGGCGCATTAACAACGCCTTCATCTCGTGGGTTGGTTCACAATTATGTGGGCAAACGGTGCCGGATTTCCAGTCCGGGTATCGGCTCATCCGCGCCACAGTCTTAGAGAAGATTCAGTTAAAGACAGAACGGTATGAGACAGAATCAGAGCTGCTGATTCAAGCTGGGCGGCGCGGGTTTCGCATCGAGAGGTTACCTATCGCTGCACGATATGGCGATTACCGCAGTGACATCAAACCGCTGCGCGAGATATGGCTTTTTACGAAATTATTGATTCGCAGTTTATGAGCCATTAACCGCCGCCCTATGTTTTAACAGAAAAGAAATATGAACATCCTGCGTCACACGGTGAACGGCTTTCTAATCGGCGTTGCAAACATCATCCCCGGTATGAGCGGCGGCACTCTGGCACTTGTTTTGGGGATTTATGAACGGCTCATCGCCGCGCTGCGCAACATCGGGCTCCCCACTGTCAAAACGGGGCTTCGCGCGCTCACCTTCAAAAAGAGAGCCTTCAAGGGGGCATTGGCAGAACTGCGCCGCGTGGATGCCGGCTTCCTCGCCTTATTAGGCCTTGGCGCGATTGCCGCTGTGTTGCTCACTTCAAAACTGATAGTCTATCTGCTGAATCATCACCACGACGCAACCTACGGCTTCTTTTGTGGGTTGATTTTGACATCTATCCTGATACCGGCACGGATGCTCGACAGGTTTGGCGGCAAAGAGTTGTTGGTGTTACTTATCGCCGTTGCCCTCATCATTGGCATTTCGATTGGAACAGGGAGCCAAGAGAACGTTGGCATCGACAATCCCGCGAACGTGGCGCGGGGGCCTGTTGCCCGCGATGCATTGCCGAGTCTAAAAAGTCTCTGTGCAATGCTGACATGCGGGGCGTTGGCAATCTCTGCGATGATTCTGCCCGGTATCAGCGGCTCGTTTCTTATGCTCGCGTTCGGTGTCTATTTTCCGTTGCTGAACGCAATTAACGGTGTCACGGCAGGTGCATCCGCACTCGTCGCCACGCGCCAAATGCCGAATGCCGCGGTGTGGGGAGATGTCCTCACGCTTGCCGCCTTCGCGCTGGGCTGCCTATTTGGGGTAGTGGCGTTCACACGGCTGCTCAACTATCTGCTACACCGATACCGCAACCTGACTATCGCCTTTCTGATAGGGTTGATGGTAGGTTCACTTTACGGGCTGTGGCCCTTTCGCGAATTTACGATAGTTGACGGCGAACGCGTGGATACGGCGCACATTCTCCCGCAGTTCGATGCGAGCCTGCTCATCACACTAGTGCTGTTTTCCGTAGGCTGCGGCTTTTCTGTCCTGGCGCAAAGCGAACGGATACGTTCGTTAGTCCATCAACATCCCTCTACGTAACCCGAAAACGACGTTGTCGTTTTCTTAGTTTTTGATAGAAAGTAGAAATGGACAACGTCCATTTCGGCATTACGACGAGATACGTCATCGCACCAAGGACATACGTCGAACGCCTTGCGAACAACAAAAATGCGAATAACAGAAATTGGGATTTTTGTTAACACCACTAAAGCGAACGCCGCCGAGATTGTCGCGGAAGTGGCGCAGTGGCTGCAGCAACGAGATGTCACGCCGCTCCTCGCCGATGAACACGCTGCGGCACTCGGACACCCGAAGAGCGGGATGCAGACATCGGCACTCGTCACGCATGCCGACATGCTCCTCGTCCTCGGCGGAGATGGCACGTTGCTCAGCGCAGCGCATACGCCCGGCATCGAGGACGTGCCGCTCCTCGCCATTAATATCGGAACACTCGGTTTTCTTACCGACGCTTC
>PYJE01000135.1 GCA_003635305.1 Candidatus Poribacteria bacterium
CTGTGACATGGGGAGCCCTGAAACAGTGAACACGTCTGAGAATCAATTGTCCATCGGCATTATCGGTGCAGGCGGAATGGGGAGGCACCACGCAAAAGCGATTACCGACTACGGCGCGCGTGTCGTCGCGGTGCACGATGTTGTGCCTGAAGCGGCGCAACAACTTGCAACGCTTGCTGGCGCGAACATCGCAACCGATGCCCTGGACACCTTTTTTCACACGGAGATGGACGGCGTGGTGATTACCACGCCGCCTCCCGTTCGGTTGGAGCCTATCCAACGCGCGTGTGAACTCGGTATCGCGCTGCTGATTGAGAAGCCGCCCGCGCTGAACATGGAAGAGGGTAGGAAATGCCTCGCCTACATTCAGGAAGCAGACGTAATCGCCGCGGTAGGTTTTCAACTCCGCTATCACCCTCTCTATGAACGTGTGAAGGCGTTAATTGCTTCGGAGACGGTGCATTTGGTGCGCACAGTCTGCACCTGCGATTACTATCTCAGTTTCCGCATGTCGCCGTGGTTTTTGCAATCTGAAATCAGCGGCGGACCGCTGGCGGAACAGGGGGTGCATGTGCTGGATTGTGCCCGTTTCATCATGGGAAATCCAAAGCCGGTGCAAGCACACGCGCTCGCTGTCAAAAACATGGCATTGGAACGCACCGAGTTTGACGCTGAAAATGCTGTCCAAATGACGTATCAGTTGGATAACGGCGTTTTCGGCACGCACCTCAACCACTGCGGCACCGAACGGTTCTGTTTTGACGTTGAAGTCGTCGGCCCGCATCTCCGTTTACAGGCGACTCTCTCCGAGAACCAGGTCCGTGGGTATCTCAACGGCAAGGAAATTGACGAACCTGCCGCTGCAGAGAATAGTTTAGGTTTAGATAAAACAGGCGCGTGGCTGCGCGCTATTGCAACAGGTGACAGAACACTAATCCGTTCCGATTTCGCCGATGCATTGGAGACGCTGGCACTCATCGATGCCGCTGTCAAAAGTAGAGGCACCGGCAAATTTTTTGTTGTTCGCGAGGCTAGCGTTGAGCCTTCCTGTTGAACGTCACTCCCCAGAGCGCATTGACGTTGTTAATATTGTTAACGTGGAGGAATTGTCATGGTAGATTGGGCATATTTGCGGAACAGCTGAACTTCGTGCAGAAAAGTGCAAGAGGTTCTTGACACACAGAACATAGCGATAGCGAATCGCTCCGATGCGCGGAAAGAGAGACTGGATGCGACAGCGGTTTGGGAACGCATCGGCATTGCGACGCGCGTCGTGGTAGCGAAGGGAAAGCGCGTGGAAACCTTCGTTCCAACGGAAGACGCGCAGGATGCAATCCTGAAAGCAGTCATGGGACGCAGCGGTAACCTCCGCGCGCCGACAGTGCAAATCGCCGATGTCTTTTATGTCGGTTACAACGACGCGCTCGGCAGTCAGTTATCCGATGCTGTCGTTTGAGCGCGTCTGAACTCAAACAAATCAAGCTCGGATGAGTCTGTAGGGCGAGGGCCTGTCCCTCGCCATGCACAATCGCGCGGGGAAGACACCACCGAGAACTTGTCTGAAGCAGGATTTCCAGGACTTCCAGGATTTTCAGGATGAGAGGGCCTCTGCTACGATGGGCTGGCCAGGTGCCGAAGGGGTAGTTTCTAGCGTGAGCAGTCGCGGGGGACAGGCCCCCGCGCTACGTGCTAAGGCAACTCCTCGGCCAGGGGACAGGCCCCGCGCTACGCGCCATGGACCGGTTCCCTATCATTGACATACTCCCGCACGCTGAAGCGTGGGGATTCTTTTGACGGCTCTCCCCAAGCTCTCGTGCGACTGAATTCTGGGATGTGTGGTGCCGTACCACGCGCACGATGCTCGGCAAGCCAAGTCTAACACGTACTCTCCACAGTGGACGATGCCCCGCCCACAAGATGTTGGTGAGAGACAAGCGGATGCCGATGCCGCAGTACCAGTCTTTCGGCGGCTCGCCTCTCGTGATGTTTTACAGGAATCACCTGCAACCTGCAACGTCCCGTTCCACGGGGACGGATAGGAATGTGGGCTTGGAGAGCCCACGGTGGAACTCCTATCCACAGGTTGATAACAATTGTAACATAGACTCACTTTTTTGTCAAGTGACGCTACGTTCAATTGACTGCGATATCTACATCCCCAACCTAAAGGATGGGGATTTGATATCGGGGAGCATGTTAAAACGAAATCGTTCTGAAGGAAAAACCGATGGCAATCAAAAAAATTCTCATCACCGGTGCGGCAGGATACTTGGCGCAGTTTATCATCAAACGGCTGCAACCCACATATCAACTGACGCTGGCGGACATTGTTGAACCCGTAGGATGCGATGCGCATCGCTTCATCAAAACCGATGTGACAGAGGCATCCGAGGTGGAAGCGGCGTGCGCAGGACAAGACGCTGTCGTTCACCTCGTCGCTTTGGTGCGGGAGCGACACGGCAAACCTGCCTCGCTTTACGCAGATGTCATGGTGAAAGGCACATGGCATATAGCGGAAGCATGCGTGCATCAAGGCGTGCAAAAACTGGTGAACATCTCCAGCATCTCGGCGTGTCCACCGGCACCTGATGGAGAGTTGCCGTATCGTGATGGCGATGCCATCCATTTCAGCAAAGGTGACATCCATTACGCGCTGGCGAAACAACTCGGGGAGCAAATCTGTCACGCCTATCATCAAGCGCACGGGCTCAACGTGATTCACGTCCGTCCCGGTGTCATCGCAGGCGATGGACATAATCCGGGGCCGTCTGCACCCGATGTCGTCACAGTCCCGTGGTTCGTCTACGTCGATGCCAGAGATGTGGCACAGTGCGTTGCAAGGGCAATTGAGACAGATACGGTGAAGTATGGTGCGTATCATGCTGTCGCCGGCCGCGCCGATGCACGTTTTGATTGGAAGCAGGCAGAATCAGATTTAGGGTATGCACCGGAACACAATTGGCCCGAGATATAGGAGGGACATCCCTGTCCCGAAATCCCCAGTTAGGTGGATGCACCGGAATACAATGGCCCCGAGATTGCGCGCTTGCAAAGCACGCCTACGGGGGAAGATTGCCGGATGCACCGGCACATAATGGCCCCGAGATTGCGCGCTTGCAAAGCGCGCCTACCGGGGAAGATTGCCAGATGCACCGGCACACAATGGCCCCGAGATTGCGCGCTTGGAAAGCGCGCCTACCGGGGAAGATTACCGGATGCACCGGCACACAATGGCCCCGAGATTGCGCGCTTGGAAAGCGCGCCTACCGGTGAAGATTGCCAGATGCACCGGCACACGATGGCCCCGAGATTGCGCGCTTGGAAAGCGCGCCTACCGGTGAAGATTGCCAGATGCACCGGCACACAACTGGTCCGAGATTCCACAGAAATAATGCAGATAGACGAAAAACGCGCAACAGGCCGCTACTACACCCGCGGAAATCCGTTTCTGTCAACCCCTTTCCGCGCGTGGGCGGCAGCACTCAACCTAAACCAGCAAACCGTTTTGGAACCGTTCGCCGGTGATAACAGCATTCCGAGGCTCATAAGGGAAGCACAGTTGCAGTGCCGAGACTGGGCTCTTTTTGACATTGAGCCCGCCGCAGCAGCGGTTCAACAGCGCGATACACTCGCCGACTTTCCGACAGGGTTTGACGTGTGTATCACAAACCCGCCGTGGCTAGCGCGCAACTCGGCGACGCGCCGGCTCCTGCCGTTTCCAAGCGATACCCAACACGATGATATCTACAAATACGCATTGGAAAAATGCTTAACACATTGTAAATGGGTTGCGGCGATTATCCCGGAGGCGTTCATTCGGAGTGGGCTGTTCCTGCATCGGTTGCGCGATTTCGTCTCATTAGTTCCGCAAAAGCAACAGGTGCGCGCTGGCAAAGCGAGACTACCGAGAGATGGCGGAAAAGCGGCACCCTTCGTGCCGCGAAAGCAACAGGTGCGCGCTTACAAAGCGCGCCTACCGGGGAACGTAGAGGGGCGCGCTGGCAAAGCGCGCCTACCGGGGGATGGGGAAACGGCCCGCCTACCGGGGGATGGCGGAAAAGCGGCACCCTTTATGTTTGCGGACACCGAACATCCTGTCGGGCTCGCGCTGTTCGGGCCTGCCCTGCAGGTAGGCGCGCTTTCCGTGAAAATCTGGCGCAACAATCAGTTCCTCGGCGAACTTGAAGAACTCCGTTCACATCTGCCGATGCCCTCTCGCAATCGCGAGATTGTTTTCAATGAACCCACAGGAAATGTGGGACTCATTGCGGTAGATAACACCGTCTCCGCATCCATCCGTTTTTGTCCGCCGGCGGAGTTAGAGGGGTATCCTGTCCGTTATCAGGGACGTTCCATCACGAAACTCAACGTGCCGTGGCAGGTGGACATGGCAGAGCTCAATGCACACCTCGCGAACATCCGTGAGAAGACGCACGATGTCTTTCTCACTGCGTTCAAAGGACTACGCCGCGACGGACAGTACCGGCGGCGGTTGGATTGGGCATTGGCACGAGCAATTGTCGACGCAGCGCAACCGGAAACCTCAGCACTATTCAATCTCGGAAGTTGACAACGTGGCATCTCTCTGGACTGAATCGGCCTGCCAGAGACCCTTTTTTTCTTGAAAAATAAAACATTTGCAGCTATAATAGGAAAAAAGAAACCCATGCGCAAACGCTTTATTTGCATTCTCCTCTTGATATTTCTGATGCTCCATATCGGCTGTCTTCCCGGCGATGGGAAACACACGATAGAAAAACCGGCCGGCTTCCTCTGGGGCATCTGGCACGGCTGGCTCGCACCACTCTCGCTGATATGGGGCATCTTCAACTCGGATATCCGCGTTTATGAACCGTTCAATACAGGCTGGTGGTACGACTTCGGATTTTATATCGCGGTAATCAGCGGCTTCGGAGGATTGTCCCTCTCGCGACGCAAACGCAAAGAGAGTTCTGATAATTTATGAACCTAAACGCAATTCAAAACAGCATCAACACTTTCGCGGAAACGCCGCTGCGTGAGGCATCAACACGCCTCCTCAACACCCTCGGTTACCATAGCAGAAGGACCGGGAACAAAGGGATGGATACCCAGTTGTTCCACTCTCTCAGAGAAGCCGCAGCAGCGCGCCGCGCGCAAGCACCCATCGATGCCCCTGATAGACTTTGCATTGACGATTGGGCGAACTTCCACCTCATCTTCCAGATTGCCGATGACGAGATTAACCTGCAGGAAACGCTGTTTGAACCCTCAACGTTTGACGAGCATCTGACGCTCTCCTATCTCTTCGTCGCCTTGCAACTCAGTGGAGAGAACTATACGCGCACGCAACTCGCCGACATCACACGGTTTATCAACACACACTACAGCGTGCCGGTTATGGTGATGTTCCGATACGGCGATGTGCTAACGCTTGCAATCATCAACCGCCGACGGCACAAGCGCGACGAAACGAAGCGGGTACTGGAAAAGGTAACGCTAATCAAGGATATCAATCTGCGCGAACCCCATCGCGCGCATCTCGATATCCTTGCCGAATTGCATCTGGAATCCCTCCTTGAAACCGAAGCGGTGCGTAATTTTGATACGTTACACAAGGCATGGGAAGGTGTCCTCAATACCGAAACCCTCAACCGCAAGTTTTATCGCGAACTGTATGAGTGGTATGACTGGGCAAAATCGGAATGCCGTTTTCCAGATGGCGAGACAGAAACCCAAGTCATCCGCATGATTACCCGACTGCTCTTTGTCTGGTTTCTGAAGGAGAAAGGTTTGGTGCCGGTGGAGCTCTTTGTTGAAACATCGGTTGCGCGCTTACAAAGCGCGCCTACATCCGTTGCGCGCTTACAAAGCGCGTCTACCGGGGGAGGGG
>PYJE01000136.1:0-5088 GCA_003635305.1 Candidatus Poribacteria bacterium
ACGGTTATCACGATGACATCGTGGTATTCCTCCGCCAGCATCCGCCGCAATTTGCGCATGCTCACCCCGGTCAAAATCGTTGACAGCAGAATGAAACCCATCGTCCCACCGTCTTTCAACTTCCGGTGAGCCATCTCCACGAAATACGAACCCAGGCCGTTATTCCCATTGGCAACACGGGTATCCTTCTGTCTTAACGCCTTCCGCATGAACTTCTCGTCTTCATCGGAATGGTCGCGCCCTTTAAAATGCGCTTTCCCATCATTTTTATTTGCATCGGCGTTCTTCGCGAACGGCGGATTGATAATCACGATGTCCATCTCGCCATCGGGAAACTCGCGCTTCAATTCTGCCGCTGCACTCTGCTCACCACCAACCTGTTCCCCTTCCGTTTCCAGCGGATCGAACAGCAGTTGGCTGTCCAATAATTCTAACGCACCGGTTTTGTAGGTGCCATCGGCTTGGAGCCCGTAAGGCGCGGTAATCACCCGCGTCGCGCCAAGTGTCACTGCCGGATGCGCGCTCGCCATCGCCGCGAATGTCAGGTGCGTGCAGTGCGAATAGATGTCTGTCCCGGCGAGGTTGTTCTCAAGCATCTCCCGATGGATAGCCACGCTGCTCTTCCCGGTTTTTTGTTCATAGAGGCGTTGGATGCGTTTGTAGACACCGTTCAACAATGCACCGGTACCGCAGGCGTAATCGGCGACGTTCGGGAGCGTGCCATCGTCAGGGAGGTTTGGACACACTAGTGCGGAGAGGAGGGCGGCACTTGTCGGCAGCGTGTAGTTAGCTTTCACATACTTCCGGTCGATGACTAGTTTCTGGAAGACTTCGCCAGCGAGTTCGTGGAGTTGGGGTAGATGGGAGGCTACCAACGTGTCGGCGGCTTCCCAGAGTTTTTCCAGCACCTTGTTCGCCATGGCTTCATCGTAGAGGAACGCCTCGCGCACCATCCGTTTTGCATCCTGGAAAATCGGTTGATAGTTGACAGCCAAGATTGCCTCCCAGTCGGCGACAACCTTTGTCCACTCCATCGGGTGGACTTTGTAGTAAGATAAGGGCCGGACTGTTTCCATCCCCGCTTTCCCTGCGAGTGCGTTTTGGAAGACAAAGGCATCGGTGAGGATAAGGCAGGCCATCCGGGAGGACTGCTCCCCCGGTGCCTGCTCGAGGATATCGTGTAGTGTTTGCCCGATAGCCGGAAGATTCGCGACAGATGCATCGAGCCATTTGGCGGCGACGTGGATGTCATATTCCATTTGAGCGGCGGCTTCGTCGAGTCGCTGACTTGGCACTGCGCCGACTTGCAGTGCAGTGGCGATATCGGCGAGTGTGCCGCGGGCATAGCCGTGACGTGGGAATTGATACAGTTCACCGCCGGTTTCGCCGATGAGGAGATACTCCAGGTCTGCGGCTTGTTTCAGCAATGCTTGTAGTGCTGCGCCGCGTTTGTTGCGAAACCGCGCGGGGTAGCGCACTACCATGGCAATGCGTAAGATGTCGCTCACGCCGACGAAGTCGGGGCATAACTTTCGTCCGAGATACCGGGCGCGCACCTGTTTCAGTCCATCGGCGGCGGCACCGTTCCATTTTGCCTCAATTGCCACGGTTTGGTGTCCGGTGCGTGTCACCGTGACATCGGGCTGGCGTTGGCTGCCTTCCAAGGGCTGCTGCTGTTCTTCAAATTCCCAGCCGGGGCTCATGTGTCGCAGTAAGAGGACGAGTTGACTGGTGACAGGGTTTTCTTGTTGTCTGGGCATCCTATTCTCCGTTTTGTGGTGCGGGCGGCGCGGATTGGCGCGTTTGAGGAATTTGGGTGCGGTTTTCGGGGTTAGAAATCCGCTATTGCGCCCACGGCGTTCGGGATTGCACGGAACTCTTTCCATCTTCATGCAATCCCGAACGACAGCGGCGGATACCTCACGCAATCAACGCCGCTTCTCGAAGCGTTGCTTGCAGGACATTGATATTCTGTATCCCCATCGGCGCGAGAGGCAGCCGCAGCTTCCCGTTGAGTTTGCCCATCAGCTGCAACGCTGTTTTCGCCGGAATCGGGTTCGTCTCAATGAACAGATCCACGGCGAGGGGCAGCGTCTTATAGTGCAACTTACGCGCGAGCTCCCAATTGCCCGCGTGGAACGCGTTACACATCTCCGCTACATCCGCCGGTGCGACGTTCGCAACAACCGAGATAACGCCTTTGCCTCCAACAGCGAGGATAGGCAGCGTGTTGACATCGTCACCAGAGAGGACAGTGAAGTCATCAGGACAGAGGTTGACGACTTCACTGGCGCGTTTCAGTTCGCCTGTCGCCTCCTTGAGCCCGACGATGTTCGGATGTGCGGCGAGGCGCGCAATCGTCGGAGAGAGGATGTCCGTGCCGCAGCGCCCCGGGACGTTGTAAATAATAATCGGGATGTCCACCGTGTCGGCGATTTTCATGTAGTGCGCATAAAGCCCATCCTGCGTCGGTTTATTGTAATAGGGAGTAACAATCAGCGCGGCATCCGCCCCCGCGGTTTTCGCGTGCTGTGTTGCGCGCAAAGTGCGCGTAGTTGAGTTAGAGCCGGTGCCAGCGATAACCGGCACCTGTCCGTTTACCGTCTCCACGGTGAGTTCGATCACCCGGTCGTGCTCAGTTTCAGTGAGCGCGGGCGATTCGCCGGTAGTCCCACACGGCACGATGCCGTGTGTGCCGCCGTCCAACTGAAATTGGATGAGTTCCTTCAGTTTCGCTTCGTCAAGCGATTCATCGTTCTGAAACGGCGTAACGAGTGCAACATAAGAACCTTGAAACATAAAATCCTCCTTCGGGACCGGGCGGTCCCGCCTACAGTCGGACCGAGCGAGCCCGACTGCAATAGGTGCCGGAGCGCGCACCGCTAATAATTCCACGCGTCGGTTGTCAATTCGCCCGCGTAGATAACGCGAGCATCACCCTCCAAATAGACGTTTTTCGGTTCGCCATTTGACATATCAAAATGGATTTTCAGTACAACGCCGCTCGCTGTTTTGACAGAGACAGGCGATGTAACCTTCCCTAATGCGGCGGCAACAATGGCGGAGGCGATTGAACCGGTGCCGCAGGCGAGCGTCTCATCTTCAACGCCGCGTTCGTATGTCCGAATATCCAGCCGTTCCGACGACTGAATGCGGATGAAGTTGGCATTGGTGCCGGCAGGTTTGAAATCGGCGTGATAGCGCGTCTGCTGTCCCATGTCAAAGACATCTGTGCCTTCCAAGTCATTGACAAAGAAGACGACGTGCGGCACGCCGCTGTTCGCAAAACCGACGGTATGCACCCCGTCTTTCAATTGCAGCGGGACGTTGAGTCGGATGTCTGTCGCATCGCTCATGCGAACTTTTACATTATCGCCGACAATCTCGGCTTCGTAAATGCCGGCGTTCGTCAAAAAGCGCATCTTTTCAGAGACGATACCGTTCAGATAAGCGAATTTAGA
This sequence comes from Candidatus Poribacteria bacterium, assembly GCA_003635305.1. Classification (GTDB taxonomy): domain Bacteria; phylum Poribacteria; class WGA-4E; order WGA-4E; family WGA-3G; genus AGPOR5. The sequence goes on from PYJE01000136.1 coordinate 3,462, forward strand.
GATGCATCGCGCGCCGTTGCCGCACGTCTCCACCTCGCCGCCATCGGCATTGAAGTAGCGCATCCGAAAATCGACATCGGCTGTCTCTTCGGGTAGGCGGGACATCCCTGTCCCGATACCATATGCCTTTTCAACAAGCAGCACCCCATCTGCCCCAACCGACATCCGGCGAGCGCACACTTTTTTCACGAAGTTTGTATCGGTGCTATCCACGATGCTTTCGAGATTGTTGATGATTACAAAATCGTTGCCTGCACCGCTGAATTTCATAAAGGGAATTTTGTTCATCGTCGGAGCCATCTCCTGAATGTTGTTTTTTCTTATGATAAAATCATTCCGACTTTTCGTCAAGCAGTTTTTTGGCATGCGCGCGGAGTTCCTCGACGATTGCCAAAACGTCATCATAACTATCCGCCTGAACCAAACGGGTGCGAAACGGCTTTACGTGCGGGATGCCCTTAAAATAGTTGCTGTAGTGACGGCGCATCTCAACGAGTCCCACTTTCAGTCCCTTCCACTCAACCGAAAAATCGAGGTGCTTCCGAAAAACCGCGATGCGTTCGTCTATGGTGGGCAGCGGGAGCAGTTCGCCCGTGGCGAAATAGTGTTTGATCTCGTTGAAAATCCAAGGGTATCCAATCGCAGCGCGCCCGAGCATGATGCCATCAACGCCGTATTTTTGGCGCATCGCCGCCGCTTTTTGCGGGCTATCCACATCGCCGTTCCCAAAAACTGGGATGGTGATGCGCGGGTTATCCTTAATTTTCCCGATGAGCGTCCAATCCGCTGTGCCTTTATACATCTGCTTCCGCGTCCGTCCATGAATCGCGATAGCACGGATGCCGACATCCTGAAGCCGTGCCGCCACCTCAACGATATACTTGGTATTTTCGTCCCAACCGAGGCGCGTTTTGACAGTAACCGGCAAATCGGTAGCTCTCACGATTTCGGCAGTCATCTTTACCATTTTGGGGATGTCCTGCAAAATGCCTGCTCCAGCCCCTTTACACGTTACTTTTTTGACAGGGCAGCCGTAGTTAATGTCAATAATATTGGGTTGGACGCGCTCGGTTATCTCCACTGCTGCGCGCATAGAGGCGATGTCGTGCCCGAAGATTTGGATGCCGATGGGTTTTTCTGCCTCGAAGATGTCAAGTTTCGCCATACTCCGCGCTGCATCGCGGATGAGTGCCTCGGAGGAAATGAATTCGGTATACATCAAATCAGCACCGTTCTCCTTGCAAACGGCGCGAAACGGCGGATCGCTGACATCTTCCATCGGTGCCAGCAACAACGGAAAATCGGGGATGTGGAGGTTGCCAATTGTTAGCATTTTTGTGTAGAAGATTGCGTTAAATCGGTGAAAGGCGCGTCGGAATGCTGCTTTGCCAATTCCAGAAATTCGTCTAAGTCCATACACCGGCCCGCCCGAAAATTCTCTCTCGTTTTTTCGATGAGCCAATCCAGTCGGCCGGCTTCTACGTCTTCCGCAATTTGCTTATCCCAGGCCGCCCAGTCTGCCTCAAGGGTATCATAAAGCGTTTTTTCGAGGGTTTCCAGCAACGCCGCTTTCGTCTCCCCTTCACACTTCACCTTCGGATGTTCTTCGATCCACCCCATCCATCCG
>PYJE01000136.1:5108-22029 GCA_003635305.1 Candidatus Poribacteria bacterium
GTATCATAAAGGGTTTTTTCGAGGGTTTCCAGCAAGGCGGCCTTCGTTTCGCCCTCGCACTTTACCTTCGGATGTTCTTGAATCCATCCGTGCCATCCATCGCCATTCCGTTGAATGCAAGCGATATAGGTTGTTTCGTATTCCGCGTTGTAGATTGCCGCGGTCTGAATCTGTGTCATGTGTGTCTCCGATCTGCGAGCCGTTGGATTTCCGGTGGGAGGTTTCGGTAACACGCCCAAAACTCGCGACTCGCGCTATAAATCTGTGCACCTCCCTGCGCGCAGACCTGTCAGAGCCTTATCAAAAAGTGAGAAGTCAAACCGCGCTTACCGGTGCGGGCTTCTGGCATTTGCGGCCGTCCGGTCAGTTATGGGATGCGCCGCATGTATTCGTCATGTTTGCCGACCCAATTCCAAACAAAGGTATCGTCCTTTTCAAGTGCAAGCGCGCGATACCCCTTGGTAATGCGGATAGACCAGAGCCGCGGCCCAACTTTTTTGAAATTGAGAGAGGGATGTCTCGGATGTCTCCGTAGCAGTTCAAATTTCTGAGGGATACGTTTTTGGATTTTCCGGGGAAGTTTCTCCGCAAATTCCCAGAAATCTTCATCAGGGATATGCTCCATCTCACTCTTCCAAAAATTTCTGAAGCGCGTCTATGCTTGTGTAACGGCCCGCTTCAAAATTCGCCTGCGCTTTTTCGATGAGCCAATCTAGTCGGCCGGCTTTCATGTCTTCCTCAATCTCTTTGTCCCACGCCTCCCAGTCCGCTTCAAGGGTCTCGTAAAGCGTGGTTTCGAGGGTTTCCAGCAACGCCGCTTTCGTCTCCCCTTCACACTTCACCTTCGGATGTTCTTCGATCCACCCCATCCATCCGGTACCGTTGCGTTGGATGCGGGCGGTATAGGTGATTTCATCTTCCGCGTCGTAGATGGCCGCGGTCTGAATTTTTGTCATGGTTGTCTCCTTGCATGAGATTAGAATTATTATACCCGATAATGAGGCGATTGTCAAGGGAAAATGAAACCTCAATAGAGCTGCCTGCCAAAAAAACAAATTCTTGACATTTTTCCAGATTCATGCAAAATAGTTAGGACAAACGCAACACGAATCCCATGTGCGCGGTTGCAAACCGCGCAATCCCACATGTGCGCGGTTGCAAACCGCGCCTACCGGTGGGGGATTGTTTCAAACCGCGCCTACCGATGGGGCTTCTGGCATTTACGTCTGTCCTATCGGGTAACAACACATTCATCAAACGAGGTAACTTCTCATGAGATGCATTTTTGTCGGTTTAGAATACGCGGGTAAATCAACGCTGATCGAGTTGTTGACAAACTATTACCGTCACCGCAAACTGGCGGTGCACGTCGATGACCATTTTACTATCCCCGATGCAACGCTTAGTCCGACATCTAGGGCGGCATACGTGAATTTCCCCGACGATGTGAAGGAGCGGATGCAACGGATGCAACTCCAATATCACGTTGAGGTAATCAAGAACTATCCGAACACGCTCATCGCAGGCTGGCACATTGAGGAGGCTGTCTACACCTCCCTCTACGGCGATGATTCGGAGAGTCCCTATTACGGCGGCTACCACTACAACGCGCAGCGCGGCTACGAGACGCAGGTTATTGAAGCGCGGTTGCCGGATGTGGTGTTGATTCACGTTACCGCCAGCGACGCGGCGATTCGGGAACGGATGGCGGCGGCCCCGCACGAGTATCAGATTATCAAGGCGGCGGATATTCCAGAACTCAACCGTTTGTTTGATGAGGAGATTGGCAAGTCGCTGTTTACGCAAAAAGGACGCAAGATCGTTTTGGACACGACAGAGAAGACACCGCAGGAATCGCTGGATGAGCTGCTCCTGCTTTCGGAGCCGCTCATCACGTTCGGCGAATTGGCTGTGCGGGCAATGGATGTGCCAGCCGCTCCTTACGAAGTCCGTTATGAAAACGGTGTTCGGAAAACGCGTCTCTTATCGGCTTAACGGATGCTCGCGGTTTGCAATTGGGAAAGGGACGCGCTGGCCCGTGAGTTGGGAGTGGTATGCCCCCAAAATCATCTCTAGCGCGGCGACAGCGTCTTCGGCGGCAGAGATAGGCTTCCTGTCATTCTCAATTGCATCAATCAAGTCGCGGATAGCGAATTCGTTGCCTTGAGAGAACGGCGTGTCGTCCAGTTCAAGCGCCTGCCATTCCTGCGCTGGATTTGATGGCAACAAAACCGGATATGGATAAACCATGAGTCGGTTGGCAACGTCTCCGCGGAGGGAGAAGATGCCCTCGGTTCCGACGATTTCCATGCCGTAACGCCCGGTGCCAGCCTGATCGCGTCTGGAAGAGAAGAAGCCGGAAACGCCGTTTTTGAAGGCGAAATAACTATTCACACAGTCACCGGCGACCGGTCCGACTGGTTCGGTGGGTTCATGCGCGTCACTATGTGCGACTTCCTTGCCGTTGATTGTCACGTGGGATTGCATCCATGCGACATCACCGACAAAGAAACGCATCATATTGAACGTGTGCGTTCCGAGGGTAATCATATCCTCGCCGCCGCCACGATGGTCCTGCTTGCCAGAGGCGTAGATGGCTTGCACGGTGCCAATCTTGCCATCGTCAAGCATCTGCTTGATAGCGTGTGTCGCCGGGAGGTAAACCGCCTGATGCGCTACGGCGACTTTGAGGCCGCGCGCGGCCGCGTTCTCCACAATTTTGTCGCCATCGGCGAGGGACATCGTCATCGGCTTTTCGCAGTAGACGTTGCATCCCGCTTCCAAACAGGCGGTTACCATTGCGAGATGTTCCGGCACCCAGCGCGGACAGACGCTGACGATGTCAAGTTCTTCTTTGTCTAACATGTCGCGGTAATCGGCATAGCCGCGGGCGGCCCCGGTATCCGCCATCGCCTTTTCGCGGCCTGCTGCACCCGGGTCTGCGATGGCGACAAGTTCGACATTGTCCAAGTTATTATAGACGGTGTGTAAACCGTGCCCGAAGTTGCCGGCACCGGTATGTCCGATTGCCGCGGCACGATACGTTTTTTCGCTCATGAGATTCGTCTCCCTATCGTTGCGCTCTGTCGTTATAGAGCAGGGGCGCGCTTCCAACGCGCGCCTACCGAAAAATCGTTCAATTACTCAAGGCATCGGCGCGCGCGGCCCATTCAAAATCCAACGCGCTAATGCCGCCCGCGTCATGCGTCATCAAATCGATGGTAACGCGATTGTAGACGTTGAACCATTCAGGATGATGGTTCATCGACTCGGCAATTAAGGCGAGCTGCGTCATGAAACCGAACGCCGTAACGAAGGTGTCAAACTGGAATTCCTTGTGCAATTTCCCATCTTGCACCGTCCAGCCGTTCACCTGTTCCAATTTCTGCTGAATATCAGCATCTGCAAGTTTTTTGACTGCCATAATGTTTCCTCCTGTGGATTATGGTGAAATTGTAGTGGAAATTACATATAAAGTCAAGTTAAAATAGACGTGATTGAAAAGTTCCAATGCTGATAACGCCTCGTTGAGACGAGTTATCGGAGAGGAAAAGAAGGCATATTGATAAACGCTTGGCACATATAGATGCGTTAGGACTTTAATGGCTATAGGAGAAAATTATGGCAGGAGCAACAACCCTCTATTTCCCAGAAGTGGGACCGCAGTGGCAGGATTGGGTCCAAGTCGTCAACGTCGGGACAGAAGAGACGCGCGTCACGGCGATAGCACGGCACGCCGCCAACGGAACCCCCACCTGGTCTGCCGAGAAAACCATCGGCTCTTTTGAGTGCTGGACACCGCCGGTGGAGGAGATCAAAGTTAATTCATCCATGCAAATTAGCGCGGACCAGCCGATTGTAGCAGAACGCCACATGCATAAGGGAACGAACATCATCGACTGTATCGGCGCAGCGGAGGAATATGAGACGGTAGGGCAGCGGCTCTTTTTTCCCGAATTGGTGTCCGGCGCGCACGATTGGTTCCGGGTCTTGAACGTCGGCGAGGCGGATGCGCACGTCAATATCATCGTCCGAAACAGAAACGGGGATGTGCTGCGGCAACGCCACCATGTCGTCCGTCCGCATTGCTGCTGGAGCCTCAACGAAGGCGTGATGGGAAACGTCACCGGCACGGTTGAGATGCAAAGTTCACAGCCAATCGTCGGTGAACGGCATCTGCACTATCAGGGTGGAAAAACCAGCGTTGGCCAGTTCGGACAAGTCATTTCGGAGGCACCGCGCACCCTCTTTTTTCCCGAAGTCGGCCCGGCGTGGAATGACTGGGTGGTTATCGTCAACGTCGGCAATGAACCGGCGCGAGTGAAGATGATCGCACGTAAGGACGACAACGCGCAGTCGTTCTGGAGCAAAACACACTCCCCGTTGGAACCTTTCAAGTGGTGGAATCCGGATATGGAGGATATTAAGGTGAAGTGCTCGGTAGAAGTGAACAGCGATCAGCCGATTGTGGCGGAACGCCACATGCACGATGGAACGGCGATTGTCGATTTGCCGGGGGCATCGAAGGAAGGCGGACACATTGGGCTACGCCTCTTTTTCCCTGAAGTTGCGGCCGGTGCGCGGGATTGGTTCCGCTTTCTCAACGTCGGCGAGGCGGACGCGTTTGTGAACATTATCCTCCGAAATAAACAGGGGGATATCCAGCGGCAGCTGCATCGCCAAATTAAACCACTCTGCTGCGCCGATATAGACGAAGGCGCGATGGGGAATGTGCGAGGCACGGTGGAGGTGCAAAGCACACAACCGATTATCGGTGAGAGACACATGCACTACCAGAGCGGCCACAAAGGCGCAGTCGTCGGGGAATATGGAGTCGTCATCGGCGAATAAAGGAGGCTTGTGATGAAATTGGACGATAGAATAGCGATTGTAACCGGCGCGGGACAAGGCATCGGTAAAGCCATTGCACTCAGACTCGCAAACGCCGGTGCCGATGTCGCCATTATGGATATCAACCTTTCGGCGGCGGAAGCGGCAGCACAGGAGATTGAAGGCGTTGGACGCAAGGTGCTCCCTCTTCAAGCGGATGTATCGCAAGCCTCGGAGGTGAACACTGCTGTCGCACAGGTGCTTTCAACCTTCGGCCGCGTGGACATTCTCGTGAATAACGCCGGCATTGCAGGGAGAACGCTGCCCTTAACCGAACTAGAGGAGACAGATTGGCATGCGGTGATGGGTGTTAATCTCACCGGCGTTTTTCTCTGCTGTAAGGCGGTGATTGATACGATGATTGCGCAGGACTACGGCCGTATCGTGAACATCGCCTCCATTGCGGGCAAGGAGGGCAATCCGACGCTTATTCCGTATTCGGTTTCCAAGGCCGGTGTCATCTGTCTGACGAAGGCATTGGCGAAGGAGGTGACAGACTATAACATCCGCGTCAACGCCGTGTCGCCCGCGGTGATTGAGACACCGATTTTGGCGGGCATGGCGCAGTCAACCGTCGATTATATGGTGAGCAAAATCCCGTTGGGGCGTGTGGGGAAACCGGAGGAAGTCGCCGCTGTCGTCAATTTCCTCGCTTCTGATGAGGCGAGTTTTGTTACGGGGCAGTGTTACGATGTGAGTGGGGGTAGGGCAACCTATTAAACTGTTCCGCAGCCCGGTAAGGCGAGGGCCAGGCCTTCGCCTTGTCGCGACGCGCGAAAAATTCCTTTATACCTCTTGCGAGGCGAAGGCGTTTCACGACGATGCCCATCAATATCGTATCGGTTTTCACTGAAATCCGTTAGGAGTTGGGCTGGAGTCTGGCATTCGTAGATTCTCCACGCGGAACCGACGTGTTCCGGTACTCTCTGTAAACTACAGGCGGAGGCGGTTCTGGCGGCAAAGTTGCCAAAGCCGCGAAATACGCGCGGTAAGGCCCAGACACCTGCTCCAGAGTGCGATAGAACTCCTGAATCTCTTCAAGGCGTTCCTTATCCTGTTTCAGTTTCATTTGTTTTCCCTCTCTAGGAGATAGTCAGTTTAAGGTATTTGCATGCGGAAACAAAACTGATGGTTTCCAATCATGACAGATTAATTCTACCATATATAGAGTTAAAAATCAAATTAATTCGCCCAATATCCCAACATTTTTTGTTAAGACGAGAAACAGACATTCGTTCTACCGGATAGGGCGAGGGCCTGTCCCTCGCCCTACAAGCTGCGAGATTATTCGGCGATGCAGTAGAGATACTCCACCCCGCGCAGGTATAACTCTGAACCGACAATCACCGGCGAAGCATTGAAACTGTCGTCTAGTTTATTCGTCGCCAATACCTCGTAGGTTGGCCCGTGTTTGACGACTAACACCGTGCCGTTTCGGCTGGTGATATAGACGCGCCCCGCCGCACCGACGATAGACGAATAGACGTTGCCAACGCCTTTCAACCGCTGCGGCCCGTAGTTTGCCTCCCCTGTTTTGATATTGAAGGCGGAGAGGATACCGTCCTTACTCTTCAGGAAGTAAATGGCATCCTCATAGAGGAGCGGCGATGGGACATAAGGCGTATCTCTGTCGTACTGCCACACAATGGCATCGGAATCGGTAATATCGTCTTTGGCGAGCTCTAGCCGAATCGCCTGCAGCGAATTCCCGCGGAAGCCACTGGTGACATAAACGAATCCGTCATCAGCAACAGGCGTGGGAATAACGTTGCGGGTTAACCCGCCACATTCCCATAAAAGTTTGCCGGTTGCCAAATCATAACTCCGAGTGCGGTTCGTTCCGGGGACAATCACCTGCGGTTTCCCATCCTGTTCAACAACGAGCGGCGTTGTCCAGGTGGTGCGTTCATCGCGTTCGGTTTTCCACAGCACATCGCCGTTACGCTTATCTAATGCGGTGATGAAGGAACGGGAAGGCCCCTCGTGGTCCTGCACAATAACGAGGGTATTCCCATAGAGCGCGGGGCAGCTGCCTTCGCCAAATTCCCGTGCCTTATACATTACGCCGATGTCTTTTTCCCACTTGACATTGCCATCCATATCCACGCAGTAAAGCCCGCGCGAACCGAAATAGGCGTAGACATGTTCACCGTCAGTAACCGGTGAATTTGAGGCAAAACTGGCATCTTGGTGCATTCCTTCATGCGGGACTTCCTCGCGCAACGTTTTCTGCCACAAGATACTGCCATCACTTCGGTTAATGGCGAGGAGGACGAACTGATACGCATTCGTGGAATCGCCGCCTCTTTGTCGGAAAAAGCCGCTGAACGGATTGTCGTCATCCGACTCCTCTGTTTTCGGTGCCTCGCCTTGTATGGCGGTTTGCACGAAAATTTTATCTCCCCACACAATCGGTGTAGCGTGCCCCATGCCGGGGATGGCGACTTTCCATCGGACGTTCTCGGTTTCATCCCAGGTCAGCGGCGGATTTGCGTCGCTGGCGGCGGCACCGGTTGCATGTGGCCCGCGCCACTGATGCCAATTTTTTTCATAATCGACTGGCTGCGACGCGCTCGCTGCTATCGCCACCAAAGCGCAGACACAGAGGGTTAAAAACGCAATGCTTTTCATGATTATCTCTCCTATTTTATGTTTTGGAATTACGCAGATCCTCTAACTCTCCACCGGGCGGCGCGGTTGGAAACCGCGCCTACGGAACTTCGGGAATTCCCCATCAAGCCGCGCGGTTGGAAACCGCGCCTACGGAACTTCGGGAATTCCCCATCAAGCCGCGCGGTTGGAAACCGCGCCTGCGAAGTTCGGGAACCTCGACTGAGAAGCGCGGTTGGAAACCGCGCCTACGGAAGCCGGGAATTCACCACTGGGCGGCGCGGTTGGAAACCGCGTCTGCGAAGTGCGGGAACCTCGACTGAGAAGCGCGGTTGGAAACCGCGCCTACGGGGTTCGTGCTGCGTTCATCCTAATAGTTTGTTTGAAAGGCAGATATAGCAATCCGCCATCACACTTACACGGATGCAAGGATATCCTCAATAGCGAGAGGTAACGCCAATTCTTGGTTCGCTGCCTCAAGTTTCTCACGACTTGACACAACGCACACCGCGGCGTTATCGCGATTTTCTTCCAACACTTGCAAGAGGGCACGTTTCACCGCCGCCGGGGTTGCACGGCGGAGTTCGGCGTAACGTTCCTCCCGCATCTCGCGCGTCTGCCCGGTGAGATGTTGACTGAGCGCGCGGCTCGCCGCGCCACTCGGACGAATCGGTTTCTCGCCGCTCTTCGCCGTGGCGATGATTGCCCTGTCAATGTCTGTCTGTGTCCACTCTACTTGTTTGACATAGTCGACAGTTTCCTCGAAGACGTTGAGGGTGCGCGCCACGTGCGGGTCCCGGTAAGAAGCCTGATACAGATTAGCCCCAAGCGGACTGTAAGTAAACCACGCACCGTAAGCGTTGCCTTTAAAGCGAATCTCGCTCATGATATAGTCCAACCGAATGATGTGTGCACCGATGCTGAGCAGTGTTGAATCCGGGTGCGAATAGTGCGGTGCCGGTATCACGTGCGCACAATGCGCAATCTGAATCGGCCCGGCTAATCCTTCGCGCGGCGGTGTGTCAAAAGGCTCAAAGGCGACTGGCTCGGTGGCAACATCGTCACTTTTCATCGCATTGAGCCACTCGCCGAGACGTGCGCGCGTCGCATCGAAAGCAGCATCGGAACCAGTGAAACTGGCAGTCACCCGTCCCGGCACCAACAAGAAATCGCGAATCTGCTCAATATGACGCATCAACTCGGCATTAAGTTCGTCAAAATCGCTGAGCAGTTGCTCACTCCCGCGCAACTGCGGCAGCCCGAAGACGATTTCAGAGAAATGCGCTCCCGGTGAGAGCCCGCGCGCGGCGTGATGAATCGCGGTGTTCGAGCCGTCGTGAATCATCTCGGTGCGATATTCCGCCACGGATTGCGTCAGGACATCGCGAAGCCGTTCGGTATCGCGCGGGTTCACCGAAAACACCACATCGTGCAGCACATCCAGCGCGGCATCCATCTTACCGTCAAGTGCTTTCAACTGAAAGCGCAGGTGCTGCAACGAACGGCTTCTATCCAACGCGTGCGTGCCGAAGTCAGGCGTGCAACCAATCCCGCCGGTAACCGCCGATTTCCGCTGAGCCATCTGCTCGTAGTTCATATCGGCGGCCCCGAGTTTACCTATCGCCTCGGCATAGCGAGGGAGATATTGCCACAGGTGCGATGGTAACCCAGCTAAATCAAAGTTGAGGACGAGGTAATTCACGCCGTTGGCAAAGACATCGTTTCGGAGCAAGTCACGCCCGTGAACGTTCTCAACAGTTGTCGGAATATGCCGCGGCTTTTCGGGCAAATCGCTGACTTGCAGCTGCGGCAGTTTCGCCAATGCCTCCGGTGAGTTAGGTTGCCCGTTGAGGCGTTCCAATTCGGCCGCATCGGCGGCAATCTGGGTAACCTGTGCGTCTGTCAACTGCGCACGGATACCCTTCGTCCGTTCCGCCGATTCAGCGTCCATCTTCGCCTGCATCTCCGCATCGGGTGACAGCACACTCAGCAAACGGTGCGGATTGTCAATCAGTCGTTCGCGAATCAGTTCATTGAAAATCGCCGGATTTTTCTGCCACTGTTGCTGGACAGCGGCGAGACTTTCTCCCATCTTCAGGAAAGTGTCCGCATCCTTTTCATAAATCCACGCTTCAATGACGCGGTAGAGCATCCGAAGCGGAAACATTGACGCGACTTCCTGATAGTGATACGTCGCTTGTTGGAACGCCGATTCCACCCTCGCGCTGTCGATTTCGGTATCCGCAATCTCGGTGAGCGTTTTCATCACCAACGCCGTAAACGCCTCGGCGCGCGCCACTTCGCTGCCTTTGAGCCCGACGTAAAAGGTGCTAGCAGGCCCGATGGAGCTGGCACCCGAATAAATCAGATCTGCGCCGAGTTTGGAATCAATAATCGCCTTGCGGAGCGGTGCGCCCTCATTGCCAAGCAATATCAGGCTCAGAATGCGGCATAAGACGACTTCCCCCGGGTCCGTCGCATCCCCGATGAGCCAACTCAGCATCAGATACGTCTTCTCCGTGAGCGGCTCGTCCACACCGACCGGATAGGTATCTGTCACCGTCCGTGGCGATGTCCATTTCGGTTGGTGCGTGACTTCGGGACAGAGTGGCCGGAGTGCCGAACCTCCCCCATTTTGCGGAATGTTATCCAACTTATCGGCGAGGAAGCCGAGATAGTCCTTCGTCGGAATGTCACCATATAAAAAGAAGTAACTGTTGCTCGGATGGTAATAGGTTTGGTGAAACGCCTTGAGTTGTGCGTAAGTTAACTCAGGAATCGCGACCGGATCGCCGCCAGATTCCCGCGCGTAGACTGTATCCGGCATAAGTCGGCTTGTCATGGAACGATACAACCGCGACTCGGGGTCGGAGAAAACACCTTTCATTTCGTTATAGACGATGCCGGTGATTTTCAAATCCCCGGTCGGCTCTTCCGGGTTCGCGGGCGCGAGGTGATGTCCTTCGCGGCGGAAGGTATCCTCGGTTAGGAGCGGGTGAAACACTGCGTCAAAGTAGACCTCGGCGAGGTTAAAGAGGTCCTTCTTGACATTGCTCGAGACCGGATAATAAGTGTGATCTGAGCCGGTCATGGCGTTGATGAACGTCGCCATGCTCATCTTAATCATCTCAAAGAACGGTTCCTTTACCGGATATCTGTGTGAACCGGCAAGCACCGCGTGTTCAAGGATGTGCGGCAGCCCGGTATCGTCAGGCGGTGGTGTTGGAAAATTGATGGAAAAAAGGTTTTCCGTGTCGTGTGTATAGAGATGCATCAGCCGTGCGCCGCTGTGCGGGTGTGCCAATTCAATCGTCACCGCGCGCAGTTCATCAATCGGGGTGATGGCTTTCACGTTGAACCCGTGCAGCTGTTGGCCGGGACGCAAATCAACGGTTGGCGTTTGAGTCGTTTCCAATATCTTAGTCTCCTTTGTTTGGGTTTTCATTTTTCGCGAGGCTTGCGCAGACGAGTTCGTTATCATTCCGCGCGAAGACGTGCCGATAGGCGAACGCTGGGTGCGCCCAGGTTACGCCGCCTCTCCGGTTCAGCTGGTCCCGCGTCGGTTCAATCAACTTCGCGCGGCTGATGACGTTCAACCCTTCCGGCGAAAGTTCAGTGATAAGGAGTTCGCCGCGTTCGTTGAACATCCAGACCTTGTCATCGTTTCTGATAAAATGGATGTTGCTCCAGCGCGCCCTCGGTACAGCAGAAAGATCTTCCCAGATTCTGTCGCCGTTGCGTGCGTCCAGACAGCGGAGTTCGCCGTAACTATCCACGCCGTAAATGTAATCGCCCTCGCGAATCGGCGTAGCCATTGTGGAATGGAGCGCGTCGGTATTTTGTTCGTCTTTGCCTTTGCGGTGCCAGCCGAGTTCCACCGCAAGTTTATCGGGTGCCAGTTTCAGCAGTAGAGAGCCCTCAAAGAAATCGGTGATAAAGAGTTCATTGTCGTAGTAGACCGGCGTAGCGATGCCGATTTCCATGCGCGTTGGTTTAAACGGATAGAGCCATAACACTTCGCCTGTCTGCGGATTCAACGCGGCGACGTGTCCGCCTGTCCAGCAGATTAAGACGCGCTGTCCTGCCTGCGTGATGAGAATCGGCGCGGAGTAAGAAGCCTTATCGTCCAACGCCTTCCACTTTTCTGCGCCGGTTTTTCTGTCAAATGCGACGATGCACGCGCTGGGAGTGCCGCCGATTTGCACGATGAGGAGCTCTTCGTCGACAATCGGCGCGCTTGCGATGCCCCACGTCGGCATATCTATATTATACGTTGCACCGAGGTTGTTTTGCCACACAATTTCGCCGGTGGCGGCATTAAAGCAGTGCAGATGTCCCATCGCGCCTAAGGCGTAGGCGAGCCCATCGTGGACGGTGACAGTGGCACGCGGACCGGCGGTGTAGTCAATGCGATAAGCGCACTCATAGGTAAAAGTCCAAAGTTGTTCGCCTGTCTTCCAGTCAAAGCAGTGGACGCGTTCAACTTGCGTCGGTTTCGTGAGCCGGTCGGTGACGTAGACGCGTCCCTCGGCGACGCTGGGGCCGCTGTAGCCGCTGCCGATTGGCACGCGCCAGCGGATGGGGATATCCGGTCCTTCAAATGCGTCAATGATTCCGGTTTCGTTCCATACGCCATCGCGATGTGTGCCCCGCCACTGCGGCCATTTATCGGCGAGTAGGCGCGCCCTTCCAGTCGCGATAAATAGGAACGATACCGCAAACAGCGTCGTGAATAGCGTTGCAAAATGTTTCATGATTTCCTTTCCGGTGGTGCGGTGTTTCCGTTTTGGAACGCTTTGAAGACTGCATCGATTGCACCGAACAGCCGCGGCATATCTCCCAAACTAAACGGCGTGATGTTTTCCGTGAAGGTATCGCCGACAAGTTTCCCGAATTGCCACATCATCCCATCGGTGACGATGCCATATACCGGCAACGCCGCATGTTCCTTGATGTTCTGGGCATTGATTTTCTGGGCGGCGATGAGCTCTGCGAGACATTGCCCCCAGCCTACCTCAAAATCGTTCTTCTTCGCCTCAACAACGATTATCAGCGGCGTTCCGAGAATACGTCCCCCCAGTTCAGATTTTGTGGCGATGAAGTAGTCCGGCGTGCCGCTCAAAATCGCGTCGTATGCAAGGGATTCGCCAATCCAGAGCACGTAGTCCTCGGCGTAAGTCTTATAGACTTCCCGTAAAACAGGGAAAATAAGCGTCTCACATCGTGCCATCTCAGAACCGACGGTGTTAAAGTGCTGCCTGTTAAATTCAAATTCTTGCAGAAACTGGTCCGCAGGCGTTAAAACCGTATCAACGCCAATCAGACCTTCTTTTGAAGCCTTGATGCTGAATTTGGCTTGAACTTCAGCAATAGACTTGAAATCACTGAATGCCATAGCTTCCACTCCTCTTCTCGTAATGCAAACCCGTGCCTGTCCCGAAAATGCCGATTCCGATAAATCCTCCGCGGGGTTATTGTTCTGTAGTCGCGGTGTAGCCGTTTTGGGCGGCCTTGAAGACTGCATCGATTGCGCCAAACAGCCGCGGCAAATCCCCCAAACTAAACGGCGTGAGGTTTTCCGTGAAGGTATCGCCGGCAAGTTTCCCGAATTGCCATAACACCCCATCGGTGACAATGCCATACACCGGAAACATCGCATGTTCCTTGATGTTCTGGGCATTGATTTCCTGGGCATTGATTTTCTGGGCGGCTATCATCGCCGCCAGACATTGTCCCCAGCCTATCTCAAAATCGTTCTTTTTCGCCTCTACCACCATCACCACCGGCGTTCCGACAACGTTTTTTCCCAATTCCGACCGGGTAGCGACAAAGTAGTCCGGCGTGCCGCTCAAAATTCCATCATAGACGAGCGGTTCGCGAATCCAGAGCATATAACGCTCGGCATACGCTTTATAGTTCTCCAATAAAATCGGATAGATAATCGCTTCACACCGTGCAGCCTCGGATCGGAAAACATTGAGGTGCTGCCGGGCGAACGCAAGTCCTTGCAGGAACTGCTCTGAAGGGTTTAAGAGGTTGTCACCGCTAACAAAGTCACTTGCTGAATCTCGAATCTCAAACCTTTTTTGCACTTCAGTAAGCGTTTTGAAATCACTAAATGCCATCGGTTCAACTCCTCTTTTGATAAGGCAAAACCGCGCTTCTCCCGGCACTGCCGAGTGGGACAAAGAACTAGGGACGTTACTGTGCCGCGGATGCGGTGCAGCCGTTTTGGACAGCCTTGAAGACTGCATCGATTGCACCGAACAGCCGCGGCATATCCCCCAAACTAAACGGCGTGAGGTTCTCGGTGAAGGTATCACCCACAAGTTTCCCGAATTGCCACATCACGCCATCAGTAACGATGCCATATACCGGCAACGCCGCATGTTCCTTGATGTTCTGGGCGTTTATTTTCTGCGCGGCGATGAGTTCGGCGAGACATTGCCCCCAGCCTACCTCAAAATCGTTCTTCTTCGCCTCTACTAAGATGACTAGAGGCGTTCCGATAACGGGTTTGCCTAACTCAGATCTTGTGGCGACGAAGTAATCCGGCGTGCCGCTCAAGGTTGCATCGTAGGCAAGAGGCTCCTTAATCCAGAGGACGTAGTCATCGGCATAGGCCTTGTAGACTTCCCGTAAAATCGGATAGATAACCGCCTCACACCGCGCTCCCTCAGATCTGAAAATGTTAAGGTGCCGTTGGCTAAACTCCAATTCTTGGAGAAATTGCTTCGAGGGCTCTAAGAACGCCTCACCCCTCACAAAGACATCTTCGGCGTGTGCGATTCTGAATCTTTTTAAGACTTCCGGGACAGACTTGAAATCACTAAATGCCACCGGTTTTATCTCCGTAATTGCCGCGCATGCTGGCGCAACCAGACAACCATCCGTTGATAAACATCCGTCGCCTTCCGATATTGCCGTTTTAGTCGCGCCAACTCTGCGTGCGGGCCATCAATGCGACTCTGTTTGAGAGCCGCCGAATTCCGATGCGTATCCCCTTCATAAGTCACCTGCACGAGCGGTGCAAGGTGTTCTACTTGCACACCTATCTCCCGCAGATGTTCCCAAATTAATCGCGTCGCACACGTGCTGTTTCGGTTCGCAAATGCCGGCGGCTTGTGGTCAAACCGATAACGTGCGGGACAGTAAGTGTTGCCGACATCAACGAGACAGTCGGCTGTCTGCCTCACTTTTTCGGGGACTTTGCGGCTGACGAACACCACCTCTGTCGGTTGCCCGCGAAAGAGGAAATCTTGTGCGAGCCATGCGCTGACGATGGCATCGAGGTCTGGGTTTGCGTGCGTAACGATTTGTTTCATGGCGCGTCCATCGCGCAACGAAAACCGCGCAAAAGTGAGCCCGGATTCCCGCCTAGCCGATTTGCACACCGGGTGAAGTCTAGATTTTCTGCCCAGCCGCCGCCTTTCAAAACGTGTCCATCACCGGTTTCGGGGCCTTGTGGATTCACATTGCTCGGGTTTTTGCGATAGTAGTCGGCATCATACCAATCCGATACCCATTCCCAGAGGTTGCCTGCCATATCTAGTGCGCCGTAGGGACTCGCGCCTTGCGGAAATTGCGCGACCGGCGCAGTCTGCTTGTAGCCGTCTTTGAGTCCGGTGCCATCGTTGCCGCTCAGTTTTGTGGCATCCCATTCGTTCCCCCAGGGCCAGAAGCGTCCATCTGTGCCGCGTGCCGCTTTCTCCCATTCCGCTTCGGTGGGCAACCGTTTGCCGGCCCATTCAGCATAAGCGAGGGCATCCTTCCATTCTAACACCGCTGCAGGCAAATCGGGCGCGTTGTAGGGCAAGTAATCTAGATAGTGCTTCGGTTCGTAACCTGTTTCGGTAAGAAACTGCTTGTATTGCCGATTGGTAACCTCGGTTCTATCAATGTAGAACGCATCGACAAACACGGTGCGCTGCGGACGTTCGTTATCAAACCGGGAGATGTCGCGGAGAGGGAACAGGACTTTATACTGCTCAATGTCTGCATCGCTGGTGCCCATCAAAAACTCGCCTGCAGGCACGAAGACCATCACGGCCGAATCCTTGTCTGTTGTGAGCGTTTCGATGGGCAGGGTGCCAACGATGGGAGAATCCACCCTCTCATTGCAGGCAATCAACATTAGCAATGAGAGGAGGGTGTATATCAATAGGTAGGGGTGGCGATTCATCATCGCCACCCTGACAAAAACACTCATCGGACTGCCTTCAAGTCTCCCCATGTTGTAGATAACTTTCCAGCGGGTTCAACAGGCGTGGTGGACATCAGCCAGATGATGATTTCCGCCGCGACTGCGCCTTTCGGCTCATCGCCGCCGTTCGTTTGAATGACTGGAATCAGTCTGCCGAGGTTGCCATCGCGAACGATAATCGGATCCGCACGCGTGCCATCATCGCTCTGTGCCAGAGATACCTCAACTTCCCAATCGCCATCAAGTTCATCGACGTGGAACGGGCGGTCTGACGCAAAATCAGTCAGACTCGGCGCGATGGCTTTGCCATCGTCCGTGACGGTCATCGCGGTATCATCGTCCCACATCGTGATGCCTTCAATGTCCATCATGTTCTGTAAACCGCCTACCTCATTTCGGCCGCCGAGCCCCCAGAACATATAGTCGGCGTGGTTGATGAACGTATCGCCATCGGTAGTCTCAATGAAGGTTTCACCGATGGAACCATCCGTCTGCGAGTTGCCTTCGGGATAGACAGGCGGCGGCAGATCTCCGTAAAGGACACAGACATCCAATCCCTGGTCGCCGGTGACACTGTCCATCCAATCGGCGAGGGCATCCATATCGCCATCGCTATCGAACCACGTGTTCGAGATGCCGGCATCGTTGAGCATGTCCACGCAGATTTGCGCCTGCTCGTCCGCGGGGGCCTTGCCGATCCACTGCACGGTGCCGGTATAAATTGCCACTTCGCCCGCCGCAAACAGCGGTGCCAAGGGGAGTGCCATGAGAGCCATGGCGGTTAGAATCATAAAAACGTTTCGCATCAATTGTTACCTCCGAGTTTTAATGTCTGCCCAAAGTGTAGGCAGTTTATCCTGGGCATCCACATCAAGTGCGCCCGTGACTTCAAGATAGTAATTCAGGATAATCTCCGCGATGACTTCACCCTTCGGATCATCCTGATTGTTAGTTTGGTAGACTTGGATGAGTCGTGCATCCGTCTTCGTATTCCGGACGATACAGGGATCGCAACGTGTGGCTTTATCCCCTTTTCCCGTCTCTGTAGCGAACGCGATTTCCAATTCCCAATCGTTATCAAGATCATCGAGGTGGAAAGGCCGGTCCGTGTTGTAATCGTCCAACGATGGAGTCAGTTCCTTTCCTTCCTTCGTCACCTTCATCGGCGTGTCGTCGTCCCACTGCTCGATTCCGGGGATATCCATCATGTTTTGGAGT
>PYJE01000137.1:0-35179 GCA_003635305.1 Candidatus Poribacteria bacterium
AGCATCTCGTCCACATCGCACATTTTCGTGCAGCGTGAAAACGCATTTGCCCCTTTTGGGGTAATTTCACCGATTTTCGGCAGGAATGTATTGGCATAGAATTTGCTAATAGTTTTGCAATAAGTTTTATAACCACGCGCGTTAAGACGCGCAAACCTCTTTTGGAGGACAAAAGCATGAGTGCGAAAAGAACTTCAAGCGCGCTGATGACATCACTGGTGCTACACTTCGTCATCGCGCTTATCGCTGGGCTCTACCTCATCAGTCAAACCGACTATTTTGTGGATGTTTTTGATATTGGGTTTCTTGAAACGGAGCCGCCGAAACCGCCGATAGTGCGAGAGCCCGTTATCCGAGAACCAGTTAGGCCATCCGTATCGCCGCAGAGCACGGTTGTCTCTGAACCTGTTCAGGTGAAACCGCACGTTACGAAGGCACTTGATAAATCTACCGTTTTCCGGCCGCAGCAGGTGTCGGAATTCACAAATCTGGTTGTCAAGGTAGCCGCGCCGATGAACCCGAACGTGCCGAGTGTTGTCGTGTCAAATACGCACCCGCAGGTGTGGACGCAGGCAGAATTGCCGGTATCCGATGCGCCTGGGGCGTTAGTCTTCTCATCTCCCGTTGCGACTGCGCCTTCTGCTGGACCGGCGCATATCAATCGGGGAGCAGCGGGCCATGTCCAACTCAAAGTCACATTTGAGCGGCCGCCGGGACTTGCGATGGTTCGGCACGTCGGTGCTGTAAACAACGGATTGGATGATGTAGTGAGAAGCATCCCACTCGGCGGTGAACTGCCTGTTCCGCCCAGAGGGCAACCCTGCGGCTACGTCGTCGGTAAAGGGCGCGACATCCGCGGTGTTTTCCGTTTCACGCGCATTCGTCATACTCTTTCCGACTGGTGGGCAGATGCGTCTTCGTTGAACGCCTTGACGAAATGGCTCAACGAACGCACGAAGATCAAGACAGACATGAACGTTGAGGGCGGCGCGGTGAAACTGACTGATGCCAACCTGTTAAAAATGCCGCTCGCCTTTATGACAGGGCACGACCCTTCGCTCACGCGTTCCCGGAACCTACTCGGCAGACAGTATGGCGGCGGGAAAATGGATAGTCGGCTTTCTGAGGCAGAGGCGGCAGGGCTCCGCCGGTATCTTGTTGAGAAAGGTGGGTTCCTCGTCTTTGACGATTGCGGTGTGAACGCGCCTGCGCAGGCGATGGTGCGCCTCTTTCTCGCGCAGATGCGGTACGTCATGCCCGAATACCAAATTGAGCGCATCCCAAATCATCACGAGGTTTACAACAACTTCTATGAAATGGGCGGCCCGCCGGTTGGCTTTGACATCTTCTGGTGGGGGACACGTCCGCCGAAGCGGAACTACCTCGAAGGTATTTCTGTCGGCGAGAAGTTGTCTGTCATCATCGTCCGTCGTGATTATATGTGCGCGATGGAGTCGGTGAGTCTTCCGACGCGGAGTGTGCACTATTCGCCGGGTGTGTATCGTTTTATGACGAACGTTGTCGTGTATGCGCTGACGCACGGTGGAATTTCGGATTATTCCGATTATGTGCCTGCGGATACGTTGGCGAATAAGGAGCTGCCCACACGTGCGCCGCAAGCGGCGAAAGTGGGTGGTTTTGAATAGCGAAGACGACTCAATTCCCCTCTGTAGACATTCGTGCTACAGAGGGGAATTTGGTGACAATTGGGATATAGGTTGCGGTTAACGCCTGTGTAATTCGTTTAAACATCCAGAAAGCCCTAAAAATTGCAGTTCCCTCGTAACATAACCGATGACAGCCTTTTCCAAAGCGAAAGGATAATTGCATCCGTGCTGCGTGGCAATGCTCGGGCCACGGCGTTGCATCATCGCCGCCAACCGAAGATGCGCTTTTGCCAGACTTTCTTTCTCAACTCCTTGCATTGATAACGCCGCCTCAATTTCTTTCCGCAACTCTTGCGGCAAGAAAACGTTGACGTTTTTCACGCCTCTATCGCGTTGTTTCCCGCCGCCGATGATGAGCACTTCTGTTAGCGACCTCACCACAAATGTCGTTCCCATGAGCCCCGCGATGTATTCTTCACGGCCGAGGACTGTGGGCAAAATGGCGAGCAATCGCCAAAACTCGTTGAAATGCCGTTCTAATTCTGAAGCAACATCTTTCGGTTCACTGTCTCCCTGTGCATCCGTGAATTGAATGCTTCCTGCAGCGGCATGCAACACGCGAACTGATGCCCGGTCTCGTAAAATCGTTATCCCTGAATGCATCCAGACATCAATACGCAGTCCCGCCACGGTAATACCGGTTATCATTTGCTCCGGAAATGTCTCCCTAAAAAGGACTAAGGGCTGAATATCGGAGAGCCACGATTCAAGCCCTTGCTGGAAGGCTTCCTTATTCTCTGGCGCAACCAAGAGGTGGATATCAATGTCCGAGTATCTATCAGCGGTGTCTTTGGCGAAACTTCCTTCAAGCCAAGCTGCCAGAACTCGCGTATCTGAATCGGCTTTGCTTTGGAGGGAGTTCAGGTATCCTTGGTGCATTTTTCTCTCCTAAAGGTTGAATCTGGTGGCATGCCGCCATTTCATCAGAACTCCTCTCTATTGTGAGGGAGTATACCAAAATGCGCCGTTTAAATCAATCCTTCCGTGTAGTTCTGAGGTTGTGATAGAATACACAACACGACGCGAAACAGAGGAGGACACCCACGCGTATGTGCTACACCTACAAGACGCTGCCATACCCCAGCACAAAACCCTGCGGACAACCATAACTCTCCCCTCCCCGAAACATCGCTATTTTCAAATCTTGACAAAACGCTGAAAAATCGGTATACTCATTGTCATGATGAAACTTTTATCTATCAACGTCTCAAAACCGAAACCTATCCAATACGGCGGGAAAACCGTCATGACAGGGATTTTCAAAGAGCCCGTAACCGACACCGTCATGCTCCGAAAGAAAAACGTTGATGGCGATGGACAGGGAGATCTTCGCGTCCACGGCGGCACCTATAAAGCGGTTTATGCTTATCCGAGTGAGCACTACGCCCACTGGAAAGAGGTGCTGCGGCGAGAGGACTTATCCCCCGGTCAATTCGGAGAAAACCTGACTGTCGAAGGCATGGTGGAAGACAATGTCCGCATCGGCGATGTTTTTCAGATAGGCGAAACGGCAAAACTGCAAGTCACGCAGCCGCGCGTTCCTTGTTTCAAGTTAGAATACAAGATGGGAACACCGGGTTTCATAAAACAGTTTTTGGAGAGCCGCCGCGTCGGTTTCTACTTTCGGGTGCTTGCGGAAGGCGACATCACCGCTGGCGATGCCATTCTGCGAATTGAGCGTGCCGCTGAATCGATGAGCGTCACGGAAATCGTGAACCTGCGCTATTTTGATACGGACAACCACGCCGACATCGCGATAGCCCGCAAACTGCCGGCCCTCTCGCCGAGTTGGAAACGCGATTTTACCCGCATGTTATCGCAAGCGGGAGAACGCGCTGGAAATGAGTAGAGCAATTGGAATTTGTTATGAAAATTTTTAAAGCGACAACCAAACGCGAGACTAGCGAAGCGGCGGCACACGCCGCAAGCATGAAACTCCAAGCGGCAATTGCCTCCAACGGACACGCGAACTTCATCGTCGCAACGGGTGCTTCGCAGTTTGATTTCCTCGCCGCGCTCACCGCCGATGCCACCATTGACTGGGACAAGACGACGATGTTCCATCTGGACGAATACATCGGGATACCAGAGACGCATCCTGCCAGTTTCCGCAAATATCTGCAGGAACGGCTTGTGGATATCGTGCATCCTGGAACAGTGCATTTCCTGAACGGCGATACGGACGCGCCGCAGGCGGAGTGCGAACGGCTCAACCAACTCATCGCGCAACACCCGATTGACGTGGCGTTCGTCGGCATCGGCGAGAATGGACACCTCGCCTTCAACGATCCGCCTGCTGACTTCAAGACCGAATCGCCCTATATTGTCGTTGAATTGGATGAGGCGTGTCGGCTTCAGCAGGTAGGCGAAGGCTGGTTTGCTGGCCTTGACGAGGTGCCAACGCAAGCCATCTCGATGTCCATCCGCCAGATTCTGAAGGCGAAGGCGATTATTTGCACCGTCCCCGATGAACGCAAAGCGGCGGCGGTGCGCGATTGCCTTACCGGTGAGATAACGCCGATGCACCCCGCGTCTATCCTGCAGACGCACCCGGATTGCGCTGTATTTTTGGACGCGGGTTCAGCTTCGTTACTTGACTCAACCCAAGCCCGGTAGGCGCGGTTTCCAACCGCGCACTAGCCCGGTAGGCACTTGCGCACCGCAGCGCAAAACGCTTCGTGGAACAGGTTTTCAACCGTGCACTAGCCCGGTAGGCGCGGTTTCCAACCGCGCATCAGCCCGGTAGGCACTTGCGCACCGCAGCGCATGTTATACCAAATTCATTTGATTCGTCTTGCTCCTGTAGGGCAAGTTCACCTGAAGGTTGAAAAAGAAATCTGGTGATTTCTGAGCGGTTGTCTGGAAACGAGGCTATCCCTCAAAACGGAAACCTTTAGGGTTCTTGGCATGCTGGCAGTACTATAGACATTAAGGGCTTCCAGACCTTAGGGTTCTTCCTCAACGGTTCTTGGTATTACCTACCGGAAATTCGATGCCTTAATTCGCGCCCATGTGACAGCCAGTTTATCTTGCGGCGCAACATCAAACGGAATCGCGCCGATGGCGTAGAGGATCGAACGGTGGATAAGTTCCCACCCGTCATCGGTTACCATATTCCAGCCGGTTGAGTGGGGCCAGATATTGACATGGCGTGCTTTCGTTGAGCCTTTCAAGGTTTTCGCGCCTTGTTCATAAACCGAGAGCGCAACGAAATCGTCCATATCTTCGCGCACAGCGAGCACCTCGATCTCGCCTTCAAAGCCGTTGCATGTCATCAGCTGCGCTGCTGGTTTGCTGACGGTAATGTCGCCCTTGAATCCTTCTGTTATCGGATGCTCGTCGTTGACAATGGTGATTTTGTCGCCCGCGTCGGAGTTGAACGTGCCATCCGGGGCAAATCCCATGTCGTCATACGTCCACGTCTCCGCGTTGATGACAGGGACGTTGACATCTTTATACGCATCGAGGATGTTTGCACTCGATGTCGATTCCGAAATGAAGACGAAATCGATGCCGGTGAGTTTGACAGGATGCTTCTCCAGATGTTCATGGGGTTCAACGACGTAGCCCCACTTCTCAAGATATTCTATGAGGAGCGCGTCCTTCGCATCTGGTGCGCCGGAGCCGACAAGCACTAGTTTTTCTCCCTCGGCTGCCGCCCCTTGAACGGCGCAAAATAGCACCAGTAGTGAAAAAAGAAAATAGCGATACATCGAAGAATTTTCCTCCTTCTGGGTTAAAATACAGTGACGCGCGCGTTGTTTAAACCAACTGCACGCTCCCGAAACTTGTTAAAAATATTCTATAAAAGTTGACAAAAAATGTCAAGAGGAAAAAGAGGTGGAACACCCAATCCATGGATTAACCGTCCGCGGGGTTACGAAAGATTTTCATCGAACGAAGCGGACACATCAGGCGGAAAACCCGCGTTTTTACCAACGGCTCCCCCAACTTTTTAAGCGGGAGAAAGAGACTATCCGCGCCGTTGACAACATCTCGCTTGAGGTTGGCATCGGCGAAATTTACGGCATCCTTGGGGCTAACGGCTCGGGGAAGTCAACGCTGATTCGTTGTATCTCAACGCTACTGCTGCCAGATGCAGGCGACATTCACGTTTTCGGCGACGACGTTGTTAAGGAGAGCCTGAAGGTGAGACAGGTGATGAACCGCGTTTCCGTTGAGGCTTCTTTTTTCAAGCGGCTATCCTCTGCCGAAAACCTGATTTACGCCGCGCGGCTCTACGGCATCTCTGCAGAAACGGCGGAGAAAAGAGCACGCGCGATTTTGGAACGCCTCGGTTTCAAGGCCAAGCGGATGAACGAAGAAATGGAGAACCTCTCGCGCGGGATGCAGCAGAAAGTGGCGATTGCACGCGCCTTGCTCACTTCGCCCATGCTCCTATTGCTTGACGAACCGACAACCGGCCTCGATCCGAAATCCAAACGCGATGTGCAGACGTTTATTGAGGACATCCGCAGCGAACGGAACGCTGTCATCGTCCTGACAACGCATGATATGGCGGAAGCGGAGCGGTTGTGCGATAGAATCGCCATTATTGATAAGGGACGTTTCATCGCCGAAGGCACTGTCAAAGAGCTCATCGCTCAGGTTCCATCGCAAAATGGCGCGCCGGCAACGTTGGAAGAGGTCTTCATCGCACTCACCGGCAAAGAAATCGGAGACGAGGAGGACTAAACCAATGCTGAATCTCGTGCGGGAAACCGTCGTTTCCTACGCCTTCATTGAACGCAATTTTAACTTGGTGAAGCGGTATCTGAGTTGGGAAATCCTGTTTTTCAGTTACTCCATCGTTAACGCGCTGACTATCGGTTTAATCATGGTAGGCCGCGGCACGAGTGATGATGTGCTTTACCTCGTCATCGGCGCGCTCGTCTGGGGCTTCCTCTCCGTTATGATGCGCGAAGTCAGCGACGCAATCACGTGGGAACGGTGGGAAGGCACGATAGAGTATACCTTCATGGCACCGATTCACCGCATCACGCATCTCGTCGGTTCTTGCCTGTTCGCAATCTTGTATGGACTTTTGCGGACAGGGCTCGTTTTGGCGATAATGCCGCACTTCTTCGGTGAATACATCGACCTCGGGCGCGCTAATTGGCTCACGATGGGCATTACGGTGGCCGTTTCCAGCCTCTCTTTCATCGGAATTGGGCTGATGGCGGCGATTTTTCCACTGCTCTCACCAGAAAAAGGACAGGCGGCGACAGGGATTATCCAATCGCTGCTGCTGTTAGTCTCCGGCATTTATTACGAGATTGAGGTGCTACCGGAATGGTTGCAACCACTTTCTTGGATTTCCCCGGCGACTTACACCCTCAAATCCATCCGTGCGGCGATGCTTGAAAACGCATCGGTTGCGAGTCAGGCAGGCAATCTACTGTTGCTGCTGATTATCGGGATAGTGCTGATTCCGGTCGGATTCTGGGTATTCCATGTCGGCGAGAAATATGCCAAGCGCGTGGGCAGGTTGAAGCGGAGTGGATAGGGGAAAAAGAGCCGTTTCGTTTTTGGTTTTTATGGGTTCCGAAATGAAAAATGGGCATCGGTTAAGTGAAGCCGGCATCCAGTTTGTGCAGAACGTCCTGCAAGAATGTGTCAAGGAAACCCCGGAAGACCAGGGCGGCGAATACCTCGCGGAATTATTGGTAAATGTTGATGAGGTTTCACGAAATCTTCCCTCGGACGCTGAATTCATTTGACATCGAAACGGAAATGTGGTAAACTTAATATAGAGTGTCAGTTTTATCCCCGAGGGCGCGCGGGGCGGCCGCCGGGAGAAAACAAGGAGGAGACGCATGGAAAAGCAATATCGCCACCGAAACGCAAAAATCGTCCATCCCGACAATCCGAAGGACCCGCTGATTATTGTGGCTGTCAGCGGCTCGGATTTCGCGCTGGATTTAAAAGATCCGCAGCTCCTGCGCTATCTTAAAAACGGAACATTGGAATTTACGATAAAACCTGTCCCTGAAACGACTGTTCGGGCTGGTTAACCTATAGGATTCTCCGCGCGGCATAGAAATCTACACCCGCGCGCGAAGTAGGCGAGAGTGTCCTATCAGCGCAAGACTGTTAGGCACTATCGCCTGCTACAGTTGCAATGTCAGGAAAAACGTGCACATTAAATACGACCAAAAGACAGGTTCACGAAATAGTTGTTGACTGTCGCGCGCTGTTCAAATGGCATTTGCAAAGGCTAGGGGTAGCCTCCACGTAGGCAGAACAGAATCTTCCCTCGGATGCTGAATTAATTTGACACCGGAACGGAAATGTGGTAAACTTAAGGTAGAGTGTCAGTTTTATCCCCGAGGGTGCACGTGGCGGCCGCCGGGAGAAAACAAGGAGGAGACGCATGGAAAAGCAATATCGCCACCGAAACGCGAAAATCGTCCATCCCAACAATCGAAATGACTTGTTGGTTGTCGAAGTTATCGGAGGGCGGAAGGCCGAGGTTGATTTGAAAGACCCGCAAATCCGCCGCTATTTTAAAGACGGGAAACTAGAATTTATGGTAAAGTCTGTCCGCGATACGACAGTGCCTGCCCGTTGATTTGTTGCGGAACTCACTGCGCGGGCTATGTCAATCCAGACTCGCGCGGGCGCAGCAGGCGAAGGTGTGTTCATCACGATGTAGACACACATTCTCGTCTGCTGTAACCGTAATCCTAGGAAAAAACGTGAACATTCAATACAACAAAAGGACTGGAAAACTAGAAATTTCATCAGAACCGGAAGAGAATACCCGCGTTCTGCTTGATGAAAGTTCTGGTAAATATGAAATCAGCACCATCCCGACACCTCCTAAAGGCGGCCGCATCCGTAAATACATCACCTTTGTGAAGGAATGGAATTGGCTCATCCTCCCGGTGATTGGGTACCTGACAGAAAAGGGCAAATCTGTCATCCCAATTGTCCCCACTGAAATAATTCAGTTCGTCTTTCCGCTCACGGTTGGAGTATCCGCTGTTATTATCTCCCGCAAGATTAAAACTGCCACAGAGAAAATTGAGCGCATTTTGGAGAAAATTGAGGCACTGGAGGCAGAAAAAAATGATTGACAATCAAACCATAATTTGCTAAACTCTAAAGCACTTAGCCAAACCGACTCAGGAGCGAGACGAAATGAATATCCGCTTTGAAGGAATTTTTACGCCCACGGTAACGCCACTTGATGCAAAAGAACGCGTTGATGAACTCGGATTTACCAAGCAACTTAACCGTCTCATCGGCAGCGGCGTTCACGGCATCTATCTCTTAGGCACCTCCGGTGAATTTACCACGCTGACTAACATGGAACGCGAACGCGCCATTGACATTGCCGTGAAGGTGGTTAACGGCCGCGTGCCGATTGTCAGCGGAGTCATGGATACCAGCACGCAACGCGTCATCCAAAACATTGAGATTGCGCAAGAGTTCGGCGTGGATGCTGTCGCCGCAACACCAGGTTACTACTACCCCTCCACCGACGACGCAGACTTAATCGAATTCTACGAGGCTATCGCCGCCAGCACAGCCCTGCCGGTGCTGATTTACAACATCCCGTCTACTGTTAAAACGGCGATTAAACCCCAGATAGTCGCCGAACTCGCCGACCGGTGTGATAACATCATCGGCATGAAGGATAGTTCCGGCGACTGGACTAACTGCCTGAACCTCTTGGCACTGCTTGGAGACAGAGACGATTTCTCCCTCCTACTCGGTTCGCATACCGCCTTGGGGGCGGCGTTATTATTCGGTGCTGATGGCGGAGTTGTCTCCATCTCAAACGTCGCGCCGAAGCAAGCCGTCGCGCTTTACAACGCCGGGAAGGCACGCGATATTGACGAAGTCCATCGGTTGCAAAAATGGCTGCTCCGACTCAGCAAAATTTACACCTATGGACAAGGCGTGAGCGGCATGAAGGCGTGCTTGGACATTCTCGGAGTCTGCCAAGCGCATACGACGAGCCCGCTGCTCCCGGTGAACGATGCCGCCAAAGCAGAAATTCAGCTGCTGCTCACGGATTTGGGGATTTCCGAATGAACGAGATTCAACCCCTTCGCAAACCAGTCGATGCCACGATAGAGGTGCCGGGCTCTAAAAGTTATACCAACCGCGCGTTGTTAGTCGCCGCGCTGGCGAATGGACGCTCAACGTTAACCGGCGCGCTCTTCAGCGATGACACGCGCTACATGTGCAACGCACTGCGAAAACTCGGTGTCCAAATCGAGGCAGATGAAGCACAAGCAACTTTCCATGTCAACGGCAACGGTGGAGACATCCCAGTGGAGAGCACGCAACTCTACATCGGGAACTCTGGCACCACATCGCGCTCCCTCGTCAGTTATGTCTCGCTCGGACACGGCGAATTTGTCATTGATGGTGATGAACCGATGCGGCGCAGTCGTCCTATCTCCGATTTGTTGGACGCACTGACACAAATCGGTGTTGCCGCGCGTTCGCAATTTGACAACGGACATCTCCCAGTCATCGTGCAGGCAAACGGCCTGAAAGGCGGAAAAACCCGACTGGATGCCAGCAAGAGCAGTCAATTCCTCACCTCACTCCTCCTCATCGCGCCTTACGCCAAAAACGATATGGAGATTGAGGTGGTTGGCACGCTCAAAACGCCTTATATTGACATTACCACCTCTGTCATGGACGCGTTCGGCGTGACCTTCGTCAATAACACGTATCGGCGTTTCCGCATCGCAGGGCAGCAGTCGTATCAACCTCGCGAGTATCAGATTGAGCCGGATGCCTCCAGTGCCTCCTATTTTTTCGCCGCCGCTGCACTTACCGGTGGGCGCGTCAAGGTGAAACATTTGCATCTCAATTCGGTGCAAGGCGATGTCCAATTCGTGCGCGTCTTGGAAGAGATGGGATGTCAGGTGAACGCCGCTGCCGATGGCATCGAAGTCATCGGACCGGAACGTTTGCACGGGGTTGACGTGGATATGAACGCACTCTCCGATACTGCGCTGACCTTGGCGGCCATTGCACCCTTCGCCGATAGCAAAACCGTTATCCGAAACATTGAACATACCCGCTGGCAGGAGACAGACCGGATTCATGCGATGGTGACAGAGTTGCGCAAGTTAGGTGTGTCGGTGGTAGAGCATCGCGACGGCGTAGAGATTATGCCTGCGCCTATTGTTCCCGCAGCGATTGATACCTACCGCGATCATCGCGTAGCGATGGCATTCTCGCTCATCGGTTTGAGAGTCCCTGGGATTCAAATTTGCGCCCCGGGTTGCGTGAGTAAGACGTTTCCGCATTTTTTTAGGGTGTTGCAGGGGTTGTATGCTTAACCGCGTTAATTGTCTGAAGCAGGATGGACAAGATTTTAAGGATTTGCAGGATTATGAGGTTTCGAGATATTGAAACGTTTCTTTAGGTCCGCTAGGGCTTTAATGTGCAAAGCATGGGTAAAAGAACCATGTTTCTTGCACGTTCATCAAAAAATTTGACATTCCTAACACTTTCGTGTATAATTAAGGAATAAGGATGCGCGGACATTCAGTTACCTGCTTCGTATTGCCTTTGCGGTGTCCGGTTATCGCGACGCTGCGCTCATGCACCGATGGTATGAGAAAACTGGATAGTGTCCCTATAGGTTGAATTTAATTTGCAATAAAGAAAAAAGGGTGGTATACTTAATATAGTTGCTGAGGCATGGTAAAGTTGCAACCCGTACCGCGCTGCCTGCGATGATAAGGGGGGAATTGAGTTTCCGCTTTGGCATGGTAAAGTTGCAACTTTGTGGAGCTGGGAGGTTGCAACGGATACGTGGACGCGTTTCCGCTTTGGCATGGTAAAGTTGCAACTTGAAAAGTTTCGCAAGCGCATCCATTGACGGCGGTTCGTTTCCGCTTTGGCATGGTAAAGTTGCAACGGGAGGTGGAATGCTAATGAAGATTCTGATAGGGTGCTGTTTCCGCTTTGGCATGGTAAAGTTGCAACTCAAAGAGTTCGTCAACTACCCGGTCATTCAGGATAATGTTTCCGCTTTGGCATGGTAAAGTTGCAACCTGAGGTTGCAGCGTCAGGGATTCGGTTTCAGGATTGTTTCCGCTTTGGCATGGTAAAGTTGCAACCGCAGTCGCGTGCGTCAGATTGCTGACGAATTAGAAGCGTTTCCGCTTTGGCATGGTAAAGTTGCAACTGCCATATCGTTCTTCTAAATCGACTTGTACATCGTGGTTTCCGCTTTGGCATGGTAAAGTTGCAACAAACGGCATCCTTAACACCATCGAACAAGATAACGGCGTTTCCGCTTTGGCATGGTAAAGTTGCAACCTATTTCAGATAGAAGTTGCAAATCCGAGGCAATAGAGTTTCCGCTTTGGCATGGTAAAGTTGCAACGGCATGTTGCGCCCGCTCGTCGCCATCTGAATCCACGTTTCCGCTTTGGCATGGTAAAGTTGCAACGCGAAAACATCGCCTCTATTTTGTGAGGGTTCACCGGAGTTTCCGCTTTGGCATGGTAAAGTTGCAACGATACGTCCGAGACAGGTTGACTTCCCGGAGTTGCGGTTTCCGCTTTGGCATGGTAAAGTTGCAACCAAGTCTAACCCACCCCGCCAAATATGCGAGGACAAGTTTCCGCTTTGGCATGGTAAAGTTGCAACTGACATACTCCGCGCCGGCTGGCACGTCACTCACTGGTTTCCGCTTTGGCATGGTAAAGTTGCAACAGAGTGATTTCTATGCATTTGCGACTGCGTTCTATGGTTTCCGCTTTGGCATGGTAAAGTTGCAACCAGACAGGCTCGCGCGAAAGAAAACCGAACTCGCGGTTTCCGCTTTGGCATGGTAAAGTTGCAACCAACCCGAAAAAAGAGTTCGATCACTTCATGGATGTCGTTTCCGCTTTGGCATGGTAAAGTTGCAACGCGTTTGGTGAATGGAAACTATTCCGACGACGCTCTTGTTTCCGCTTTGGCATGGTAAAGTTGCAACCAGGATTTGCCCGACAGCGTCGTCGATTGTCGGATTAAGGTTTCCGCTTTGGCATGGTAAAGTTGCAACGCTGGGTTTCGAGCCAAGTGCCGCAGTGCCTGAGCGTTAAGGACTTGCAGTCGACCTCTAGTGCCGCAAAAAAGGCGGTAGGTTGACTGCAAAGTTGCAATAAAGCCATGTTATCTCCGCTTTCGCGGAGCAGGGATTTGGGTAAATGCCTTCTTTCCTGAATTAATCGGAATCTAGCTTACGTTTTCATTAACTACGTTATCTCTGTTATCACACCTCCAGATACGCGTCGTAGGACGTAGATACGCCCCGCAGGGCGTAGGGCCAGTCTGGAGCAATGTGGGGGCACTGTAAAAGTCTCTTGCAAAGGTGAGGCGGTCAACCCTGAAGTAAGCAGAGATAACATTAGCGAGGCTCACATTACCACCGAAAGGTGAGGACATTTATGTCAAAAGTAGCCGTTTTAGATACGAACAAGAATGTGTTGGAACCGTGTCATCCTGCAGTCGCGCGGCGTTTACTGAAACGTGGTGAAGCCGCGGTTTTGAAACGGTATCCATTCACGATTATTTTGCAAAAGGCGGTGCCTGCCGATGAGATTGTCACCCAGGCCTATACGCTGAGTGTGGATCCGGGTTCCAAGGTGACAGGGCTCGCCATCACAACGGAAGATGCCGAGATAGTGTATGCGGCGGAACTCCACCATCGTGGCGCGCAGGTTAAGAAAGCGTTGTCTGACAGAGCGGGCTTTCGCCGCGGTCGGCGTACCCGGAATTTGCGGTATCGCCCCGCGCGTTGGGCAAACCGCGCGCGAAAAGTGCCTGTGCTGACTGACGCGGGTTGGACGTATCAACGCGCCGCAAAAGAGGAAGGTAACGATGCGAGTAAAACGCAGAATACCTTCAATCGCGTTTCATGGTCCCAATTTCGGGATAAGCGGTATCGGTGGGAACGTCTACCCCCGACAAAGACAAACCGACGACAAAAGCAACGCTGGAAGCGCGTCCGCGTCGAACATCAGAAGCGCGCAGATAACGGTTGGGTTGCGCCAAGTCTCATGTCCCGCGTCTTCAACTTGGAGACATGGACGCGGCGGTTATGCGCTGTCTATCCGATAACGCGACTTGCGATTGAAACCGTGAAGTTTGATTTGCAGTTGATGGAGGACCCCGACATTCACGGTATCCAGTACCAACAGGGCACATTGCATGGGCGTGAAATCCGTGAATACCTATTGGAACTCACGAAGCGCAAATGTGCGTACTGCGGAAAGAACAAGGTTCGCCTTGAGGTTGAACACATTATTCCCAAAGCGCGCGGGGGTTCAAGTCGCCCGGACAATCTCACGATGGCGTGTCGCCCGTGTAATGAAAAGAAGGGTAACCTCGTCGGTGAGGCGTTGGCGGCGAAGTGTGGGGAAGACTTCGCGAAGAAGGTTGAAGCCGCTAAACGGAAGTCCACAAAGCGGTTAACGGATGCCACCGCAGTTAACACGATTCGGTGGAAGATTTACGAGACGCTGGAGGCAACCGGACTGGATGTCCGTCCCGGCACCGGCGGGAAGACGGCTTATCACCGAAACCTTGCAGGCTTACCGAAAACGCACTACTACGATGCCGCCTCGGTTGCTTGCATTCCGAAACACCCAGCACAGCTAAGTGTTCAGGTGATTCAGGCTATCGGCTACGGCCGACGTGATAACATCGGCAAGAAGTTTTCAATGAAGGCACCCGGCTTCGTGTTACCTTCTGAGAAACGCGCGGCGAGTGCAGGCTTCCGCAAGTTTAGCCATGTTGAACTTACGAAAGCCAATGGCACGAAATGGCGCGGCGTTCTCAACTGCTTTGATAAAACCCCCAAAGGCAAGCCGCGCAAAGTCCGTGTAAAATACTTCGCACCCGATGTGAAAGACCCGAGGAAGTCTGGACATACTGGCGAATTACGATTACTCCAACACCGTGATGGGTATAGCTACGGCAACCTTGTTGCAAACATGGAGTTCCGTGAACCGAAAACGCCTGCGCCTGAGACAGCCCAGCCCTGCACGGATACGGGCGATGCTATGATGGGCGCGCAATTAGATTTTTTATCTCATTTGCTGTAGGGACGTGTGCGGCATCTCATCATAAAACCGCCCATCCAATTCGCGCCCCGTTTTCGATTTGCGCACGCCACCCCACTGCTTAAAGAAAAACGGCACATCCGCCTCGGCACACCGGTCTCGGATGTCGATAACCCATTTTTTATCCATCGGACGCGCGCCCGGGCCGGATTCTCCACCAACGATAACCCAGTCTATCCCGCTTAATTCCAAATCCGGAAGCGGCCCGATGAGCGGCTCAAGCGAGAGGAATTTGATTTGCGCATCGGTTTGACGTAACGCGTCTATCCGGTCCATGACCTGCTCATCTTCCACGCTCACTCCCATCCAGACGTTCGGCGGCCACGGCAACTCTGAATTGTATTCTAATAGCCGTTCGGCGCGTTTTGTCAAGAGCTGGAACTGATGCCAATTCGCTTTCTCCATGATGGCGAAAAGTTCTTGAATCGTTGATAGTTCAATCTTTTCATGAAAAAGGTCGCTCATCGAATTGACGAAAATTCGGCGCGGTTTTCTCCATTTCAGGGGTGCCTCAAACACTTCTCGAACAACCCTGACTTCCTGCGTCCAGCGAGGACCGGCTTTGGTATTCTTCGCCAGGCCCTCATAAGCCATGCCATCGTCAGAAAAGCGTGCTGCTATCCGTTCGGCATAACAGAAGCGGCATCCTTCCGAGACGCGCGTGCATCCGCGCACGGGGTTCCAGGTGGATTCGGTCCACTCGATTTTTGAGGATTGGGCTGCCATTGGGTTACCTCTTATATGAAGACAGACGCAGGTGCCCTCCACCGGTAGGCGCGGTTTGCAACCGCGCACGCGTGAGATGGCGCGCTGACAAAGCACGCCTACTGGGTTCGTGCTGCGTCCATCCTGTCCTTCTAGGAGTGTGATTTCTCCCGGTCTGCCGCGTAAGCGAGACATGCCCGAATATCAGTTTCGGTTAGATACGGAAAATCGTCAAGCACTTCCGCTACCGTCATCCCCGAAGCAAGATATTCGAGCACATCGTAAACGGTGATGCGCATGCCGCGGATGCACGGCTTCCCGCTCCGTTTGTCCGGTTCAATGGTGATAATGTCTCTATAGTTCATGTCTACTCTCCTCTCTGAAGTTGGTGACATGCATCCCGTATGCGCGGTTTGAAACCGCGCATACCAGTGGAAAATGATGCATTTGCGTCTGCCCTATTAAATATGATACCTAATTCATCTGGTTAATGTCAAGTTTTTTAGCGTGCGGAATTCTCCCCAAACGGCGAGCCCTCCCCCATAAAACCCTATCGCTAACGGTATCAACACCCAAACCGACACAGAACCTCTCGTCAAAACTAAACCCACTCCCATCAAAACCGAGAGGAGCAACGCCTTGAGAATAAATCCTGTCTCGGTGAGTTTGGCAAGCCGCTTTGAGATGTAACCGAACCCGACGATGAGCAGATACACCTCGCTGAGCACCATCGCTATCGCCGCGCCGACGTGACTGAAGCGCGGGATAAGGAACAGATTCAAACCGATGTTCAGCAATGCCGTTGTCGCCATCAGAAACGAGAACGCACGGCGTTTATCGGCGGCGCGAAGCACTGTCAGGACTACCGTCGTTAAGAAGATAAGTCCGCCGGAACCGCTGAGCCATTGCAACGCTATCGCGATGTTATCTACCGTCTCTACGGGAAATAACGCCGCGGTAATCTCGCGGGAGAGGGTTGTAAGTCCCACGGCGAACGGAATGCCGCTCAGCAGCATCCATCGCACGCCGAACGTGTAGACCTTCGGGAAATCGTCCGGTGCTTTCTCGAACGCGCGGGAGAGGACAGGAAACATCGCGCCCATCATGAACGCGCCCGGCAGAATCGTGAACGCGTTGACAAGCGTATATGCTGAACCATACCACATGTTCGCCTCTATGCCATCTGGGCTGAGTTTTGACAACAGAATCGCATCAATCCGAAAGTAAAGCAGGTTGAAGAGGTTACCGACTGCGAACGGCAGTGCCTGTCGCAACAGCACCGAGATAATCTGCCAGTTCAACTGAAAACGGAGCGGCGTAAATCGATAGCGGGTTACTGCAACACTCAAACTTAGATTGATGCAACTCGCCGCCAGCATTACGTAACAGACGAACACCAGCTCGTATCCGAGTAAAATCGCGCCGCCGCCGATGAGGACGAAAGCACCGCGCTCGGCCACCACGGTCAGTGCCTCATATCTCATCTCCTCGTGAGCGCGGAAGACGCAGCGATACAACTGCGCGATGGAATTGGCAATCTCTGCTAGCCCTAAAAAGACTATCATCTCGATAAACGAGGCGTAGCCGAGTTGCACACCGCTCACTACCATGATGGCATAAGCGATGAGCGAGAGGACTCCGCGCACGAGAAGCGCGTTGCCGAGAAATTGCCGAGTGCGCGGCAAATCCAGCGTCATCTCTCGAATCAGCGGGTTTTGGAGTCCCAACTCTGTCAGGCTTGCGATGAGGTTCGTTAGGCTAATCGCGACGAAGTAGCCGCCGAGCGCGTTTTGGGGGAAATACCGCGGCATCAGCCAGATGGTTATCACGAGCGCACCGAGCCGACCGAGGAGGTGTGCGCCGAAAAGCGTCGACGTGTTTTGGAATATTTTTGTTGTTCGCAAGGCGTTCGGATGGATTGTTTGGTGCGAGGAGGTATCTCCTCGTAAAGCCGTCATCGCCGTTGGCGATGTCTCGGTTTTCGATGCTATTTCTTTGTTGTTCGCGTGGCGTTCGGATTTTTTGTTGTCCGCAAGGCGTTCGGATAGGTTGTTTGGTGCGAGGACATTTCTCCTCGTGAAGTCGTCATCGCCGTTGGCGATGTCTCGGTTTTTGATACGAGTTCTTTGTCGTTTTGCCTAGCCGATTAGGGGACTTCTACAAAGGCCAGCCCCCATGCTGTTGAATTTCCAATTCGATCTCCGGCATCACCGACAGGGTTTCGTGCAGGGCCTGGCAGATGGCCTGATAGTGCCGAATATCCACCGGTTGCAAGATGCGTCCCTTCCGAACTTTCAGCCAGCTTTGCGCAGGTGGATACGCGCCGATCTGGAATTCCCAAACTTCTGGCGCGACTCCCTCAAAATACTGATGCTTATTTATCCAAACCCGCTCATCTGAATTATCATAGCGAACTTGTCCGACAACGTTGCTGCCCGCCACCTCAAAGCGAGGTTCATTTTTGTGAACCGTGCCCTCTGGAGATAGGATATGGCAATGGACTAACCGTTTGCCAAATTCGCACAACCTGCGGAAAAGATTTGGCTGACGTGTGAACGGAATCCGCGGAAAATCGGTTTTGAGGAATTCTGCATAGCGTTCCTGATAGGTAGGCGCGTAAAGCACGGCATAGAGATAATGTAAAACGTCTTCTGCGCCGAAGGTTTCGCGCAAATCGCCACAGCCGCATCCGATAAAACGCATATCTAGATGTTGCGCGAGTTTTTCGGCAAATCCCGCCGCAAAGTTCGGTTCAGGTGCCTCGCTACCATCAGGATAGCGGTAGAGTGGAAAAAAGTAGTAGTGGTTGGAGATGGCCAACATATTGTTAGAAACGAAGGCGTGACACCACCGAGACGCTTGTGGATTGTGCCGAGCCGTAATCAAACCGACATTTGAAGTCGCGAAGAAATGCTGCATCACATCACGTCTAGGCCTGTCGAGAAATCCACCAGAGCGTCCCGTGTAATACGTAAATCGCGTGTCAAACGGCCGGTAGCAAATCGGCACAGTATGCTTAGTAGTGTCAGGACTCAAGGTATCTCCGAGGACTGGCGGCTCGTTCAAATCCTTTTGTATACGCGCGACTGTCTTTTCGGCTAAACCGAATTGTTGACACGCCTCATCTACTGAGAGGGTCCGGAATTGACGAACTGCTTGGAGCACATCTTCTCGCGTATAGTGAATCGTTAAGTCGTCTCTGCCGCTAGAGATACTCACCGAATTGACAGGGAAAATGTCCTTAACGCTTATGCCGCTCTCATATTCTTCCCGGTAGGTTCCCTCTTTGGGAACGAGGAAATAGTTAGGCGACATCGGAGAAAGTTCACGCCACTGCGTGGTGTGGATATCGTTTTCCGATAACCAGTCCATTTTGCTTGCGCGGTTCCCCCAGAGAGCTGCGTAAAAAACGCGGCAAGGCCCTTTCGCGTTTCCTTCCTTCTTGACAAAGAAACCGATTGCAACGCCTTGCTGGATGTCAAACACGTTCTCGTCTCTCCCACCGTCGGGAGTTCTCTCTTTTTTTCGGAGGTTTCCGTGCAGATTCAGCAGATAAATCTCGTCAAATGCGTTCAGCAAACTGTCCCGCATTCCCCGGAAGGTGAGATTATCAAGGTAGCCGTGGTTAGTAATGCAACCGAGCACGCCATAACCTGTCCGTTCAATATGCCACTGCGCGATGCGGATAAATTTGACGTAGTCGTCGTTGAGCATTTTCGGGTTTCTCTCATTGAGCGGCTGCCCATCGACTTGGAAGTAGTTCGCTGTCGCGGTATCGCTGCCATCGGAGCCGCGCAGCAGATTGTAAATCCAATCGCTTTTGTTTGCGGAGTGGACAGCGTAAGGCGGGTTGCCAAGGATAACCATCAGTTGATACAGTTTTTTAATTTTGATGGCGGCGTCGCCTTCCTTCGCAATCGGGTTTTCTTCCGCGAGATAGAGCTGCAAGTCGCGTTCATCCAGCGTATTGGTGAGGTAAACGCGCAGTCGTTCGTCTTGCGTAAAGTGGTAACCCATTCTGGCGAGGTGTTGCGTTAAACTGAGGTGACACATCGCATACGGTGCTACCATCAATTCAAAACCGAAGAGGCGCGGCAGAAGATGTTTCCGAACGTAATCCGGCCAGGTTCCCGGCGAATTGCCTTGCGACGTGATGTAGGCATCGTGCACCTTGTCAACGACATGCCGCAGGAAAGTGCCGGTACCGGTGGCCGGGTCAAGAATTGTCACCCGCGGTTGCGTTCGCGCCGCACCGCTGTGTTGCGCGACGGTCTCGGCATCGGCGAGCCCATCGGGAATGCCGAAATCTCTCTGTAAAATCTGATGGACGCTCCGGACGATATAGGATACCACTGCATCCGGCGTGTAGTGTACCCCGCGCAACTTCTTCTCGTTCGGGTTATACGCCTTTAAGAACGTCTCATAGAAATGGACAATGGCATCGCCTTGGGCAGCGTCCTTCAGAAGGTTATGGATATCAAGCTCCTCAAGGAACGCAACCAGATCATCCACAATCCAGTTCAGGTCTGCGTCAAGCAATATTTTTTGTGAAAACCTGGGTTCTTGCAGGAGGGCGGCATCTTCCTGCAGTCCCTTATCGGCGCGCGTGAAAATCGCATGCAGAAACGGACTCGTTTTCAGGAAACCTTTCACGGCACTCTCCCGCGTAAACGGGCCTGTTTTGTGTTCAGCACGGGCGGCAAACAGCCCATACGTCATCGTTTGGGCAATCATGTCCGCGAATTGCGACGCAGATAACCGCTCAACAAGATGTTCACGGAACGCCGCGAAGAGTTCGCCGAGTTTCGAGGCACTGTCGTTCTCCAGAATACGGCTTATCCCGTACCGAAGGAGAAGTGCCTTCTGGCTCAACCGCGCCGCTAAATCTTCCGGACTGATGACGACGAGAGGTTGATACCCGTAAATGAAGGCGTTCAGCAAATCCCGGATGTCGGATGCATTTTCTGGAAGATACTGAATGTTCCGCTGCGGCGAGATGTCGCCAAGCCGAACGCTTTGATGCTTCTCACTCTGACGATACAGGCGGAATTCAAGGTAATCCGTCAAAATGAGATTTTCCAATCCGTTTCGGTACCTTTGGAGCTGCTCTGTCTCCTCGATTCTGTCAAGGTTGGCACCAATATTTTTCGCCTCAATATAACCGACTGGTTGCCGATTCTTGAGAATAAGCATGTCTGGCGCGTTGCGTCCGAGATGCGTCGGTTCGTTGATTACCGTCCATTCGTCGGATTTCAGAAAATCGGTGAGCAGCCGCTCAAGATTTGAGCGATACGTATGTTCGGTTGCGCGTCTGCTGTGCCACTTCTGCTCTATTTTTCTGAGATATTCCTTAAACAAGGCTATTTCCCTCCTCAGTAGATACCTATTCTAACATAGTTCGGCACTAAAGTCCAATAGTTATCGCTGTCCCTATTTTGTAAGCGTTGCGCGCCGAGGTGCGCGACCGTGGCACCGCGCGGCACATTGAAAATCGCATCGGCGAAGCGGATTTTTTCGCCGAGTGCAGCCCGCACCGCATCCGCGTATGTCTCAAGTCCATCGCCAACGAACGTGCACTGCAGTAGGAGAGCCCTCCCGTTCTCGATTTCTGCGATGTGCGCTTTCCCGTTCTCGATTTCTGCTAGGCGTGTTCTCCCGCTTTCGGTGATGCTTGCCAGGAACGTTTCAATCGGCAAACAGCTATCATCGCTGAGGCGTTGCCATTCGTCTCCGCCGCGGAAGATAGCACCGTAGACTTCGTTCCGCCGCGCGTCGAGGATGGGACAGATGAGCCCTTCGTTCCAGCGCAAATTGTAGGCGATTGCCTCCAGCGTTGAAACGCCGACAATCGGTTTGTCGAGTGCGTAACAGAGGGATTTGATTGTGGCGATGCCGATGCGGATGCCGGTGAAAGAACCCGGTCCGGTGCCGACAGCGCATCCGTCTAGTTCTGCAGCGGTGATGTCGCCCCATTTCAGGACGGTGTCAATCGCCGGCATCAGTCGGGAAGAGTGCGCCTGCACGATATTAAGCGTATGCTCCGCGACGATGTGTTCGCCATCGATTAAGGCGACGCTTCCGATGGGGGTTGAGGTGTCAATGCCAAGGATTTTCATTCCAATTCAACCAATAGTTCTGAACGGTGGTTCAGCCCTTGCTCCTGTTCTTGTAGAATTGCTCCTGGCGTGACAGAGTCTTGCACTTCATCGGAAAGTATGACAGGCAAGATTTTGTCCAACGCCGCTTGCAGTTCGCCGGTAAACGGGCGGCAGGGAATAGAGAGTTCGTTAAGCACCTGCTCAAATCGCTGATACCCGTTGGATGCCTGAAGTTCGATCCAGAGGATGTTGTGTGCATCCATCTGCGCTTTGTTGAGGGCAGAAAGTTTATTGGCAACCAGCACACGGCTTCCGCGCGCGTAAACCGCGTCTGCACTTTCGGGGTTCCCTTTTCCCATGAGTTTCACTTCGCAGCGGTGCTGCGTGCCGGTTGCATCGCGCAGATAAAAATCCGCTTCTCGCGATGATGCCGGCAGCTCGCTCTGATCGAAGAATCTCCTCGGCACGCGGAAAAGAGCACAAAGCGTTGCCATCAGAGGTTTTTCGACCTGTTTCCCAGCAGTGCTCCACAAGCCTCCGCGAAGTGCCGAACGTTTGACTGCCAGCGTGTTGATGACAACCAAACTCTCGCTAAGAGTCAGATCGACGCTTACGTGACGAAGTTTTATGGTTAACGTTACGTCAACATCGTCCTGCTCGGTGAGGTTGTTAATCGCGTTGTAGAGAGCATCGTAGTGTTCCAACGATGCCTCTAGGACGATTTTCTTGCTCGCCGAATTATACATGTTGGAGATAGTCTTTATGTTCATGCCCGAATGAACGGCTACCTCTTCCTTGCTCAATGCCTCATTGCAGAGGAGTTCCTTTCTATACCAATCGGCGGTTACGGCTTCATTATCCAACTTCGCATGCGCAATGCGTTTGAAAAAATCCACAACGTATTGCAAAAACTCGGCATCGATTAGGGTAATGACTTCCGACCGGTAATCTTCACCCGCAATGAGTTTGCGAATGATATTTTTGATGACGATTCCGGTAACAGTCACGGTTTGTGATTCCTCCGTTTTTCAGTTTGAAGTTCTGCCAAGGAGAGGCTCCTTGGCGGCTGTTCAGGTGAAAATAGGGACGCGTCAAGCCGTTGCATCGCGCGTTCCACGTATTCTTCCTCTTTTTCACAGAGGAGAAAATACCTTTCCAGGGCCATCGCTGCTTGTCCAACGGTACCGCTCCCGCCAAACGGGTCGAAAACCAGATCTCCCTTGAAGGAGTAAAACTGAATGACGCGCGCCGCCAACTCGACTGGAAAAACGGCCGGATGAACTTTGTCCGCTGAGGGATTAATGTGCCAGACATTTGTCTTTTCATAATCCCCCACGATTTTGCTGGATTCAATGGTTTCCGCGTTATATTGCCGCATGTTCCAATCGATCAGCTTGTCCGTTTTCTTCCGGTATACCATAACTGATTCGGTGACAGAATTCGCCTTGTAACCGAGCGGTTTACGGTGTTGAAAGAAACCGCCGTTGCGGTTCTTCGCAGCATAATCCGGTTTCACCCAAGTGATGTCATCAATAAACTCCCACCCGATTTCGGTGAGGCGCGGGTGGATGTCGTAAGGGATGGCATACCGCTTGCTCGCATGCGCACGACTAATACGCGGCACGATGACCGGGGACGTATTCAACACGAAGAACCGTCCCTCTTTCGTGACGCGGTGCGTCTCCGCGAAAACGGTGACGAGAAATTCAAGATACGCCTCGTAACTCTCAAAAATCGTGTAATCGCGCGCATTGTAGTAGGGCGGCGACGTGAAGGTGAGATGCACCGACGCTGTCGGAATCGCTCGCAAAACTGCACTCACATCCGCACAGACAACCACGTTTTTCAGGAAATCGGGACTGAGCGGATGCGGCTGCCGTTGCACGTCACTCTCGATATCGCTGACAGGTGCCAACGCCTGACTGACGTGTTCACGGAGCAATTCATTCGGGTGTTCGCGCAGCGGCGTTAAGTACCGCAGAACTTCCGGATGTTCCTTGAAGCAGAGCAAGCCGCGCACTGCCTGCA
Source organism: Candidatus Poribacteria bacterium (assembly GCA_003635305.1). Lineage (GTDB taxonomy): Bacteria > Poribacteria > WGA-4E > WGA-4E > WGA-3G > AGPOR5. The sequence goes on from PYJE01000137.1 coordinate 23,593, forward strand.
GGATAATTTTCGGTGCTGTGTCTGTCAGGAAGTGTCTCAACACCGGAATCGCCTTCTCGCTTTTGAGCCTGCCGATTGCCGATACTGCCTCTCGGCGCGCCAGCGTGTTTTTCTCGGCACGCGCAAACGCCGACAATGCCTCTAAGAACGTTTCGTCTTTCAATTTCCCGACGTTTTTCACGGCGAGGCAGCGGATTTTCGGGTTCGGATGCGCGAATAACGGAAGAAACACCTCGCCATCAAACCCTCTCGGCAGCCGGCCGAGGTTCTCAAGCGTGAAGAGAAGTGTCTGCTCCGGCGTGTCCGCGGCGAGCACGCGCGCGAAAAATGGCGCGTTCGCCCGCAATTTTTCAGTGTCAATCTCCGATTTTGTTATCATTTTAAGCACCTCGGTCGATTTTTTGACGATTTTCCGCAAAAAAAGTGCAATTTAATTTGCATTCCGCGCAAAATTGTGGTATAATTAAAACAATCACATCAACAATGTGGGGGATTAGCTCAGTTGGGAGAGCGCTTGCATGGCATGCAAGAGGTCACCAGTTCAAGTCTGGTATCCTCCACTTCTTCTTTTTGCGCCGCCTCCTTACCTTCTCGCGTTCCCATTCTCCAACGTTAAAACAGGTGGGCGTTACCCAACGTCCACTGGTAGGCGCGCTTTCTAAGCGCGCATCCATGCCTGCGCGGTTGCAAACCGCGCCTACGGTGGTTGTTCTACCCCCATCTTAACCGGTAGGCGCGCTTTGTAAGCGCGCACCAACGCCTGCGCGGTTGGAAACCACGCCTCCGGTGGTTGTGCTGCTTTCATCTTAACCGGTAGGCGCGCGTTGTTAGCGTGCATCCACGCTTGCGCGGTTGGAAACCGCGCCTACGGTGCTGGTAGGCGCGTCCACTGGTAGGCGCGCTTTCTAAGCGCGCAACCACGTCTACGGTGGTTATCCGCCTCCATCTTAATAGGTTAACATATCCTATCAAAATTGTCAAGCAAAATCCGCGGCTAAATTGTAAAGGCGGATGTCATTAACTATCCGCCAAAAAATAATTCTTGCTTGAAAAAATGAAATAGGGTAAAATACCGACAAATAAAAATGCTTCTTGCTTTAACCTGCAGACGTGTGTTAGTATAAATCTCGTGAACTTAAAAACGCTTTTTGCACAATTTCAGGGCAAACGAGTCACCATCATCGGGGATATCATCGTTGATGCCTATCTCTGGGGGGATGTCAACCGCATTTCTCCGGAGGCACCGGTGCCGGTGTTTGACATCACTTCGGAGGCGACAGGCTGCGGCGGCGCGGCGAACGTCGCACAGAATGTCGTCAGTTTAGGTGGGAGAGCGGAACTCCTCGGAGTCATCGGGGAGGATGGCGCGGGGGAAAAGTTGCGCCGTATGCTCGCCGAGAGACGCATTGGCAGCACCGGCATCTACACCGACGCACAACGTCCAACCAGCACAAAAACCCGCGCTATCGTCGGCGAGAAAGCGAATAACAGACAAGGACACCATCTGCTCCGCATCGACAAAGAGGCGAAGCATGCAATTTCGCCAAAACTACGTCAACAACTGCTGGATGCTGTCACCTCGCGCCTTACAGAAACGGACGCGATTGTGTTCGCCGATTATGATAAAGGCGTTGTCAGTCCCGAGCTCATCCGCGCTGTCGTCCAGCAGGCATCGCCGTTAGGCATCCCGATTATCGCCGATCCGAAGAGAAAAAACTTCTGGCACTACACTGGCGTAACCGCCATCACCCCGAATCAGAAGGAAGCAGGTGCCGCTGTGAAGAAGAAAATGCGCGATGAAAGGTGCCTCGCCGCCGCGGGTAAGGAAATTTTAGAACGGCTTTCCATCTCTGCAGTGCTGCTGACGCGCGATGAGAATGGGATGACGCTCTTCCAACGCAATTGCGTGGCACACCTGCCGCCGCAATCAGGCGCGGTAGTTGATGTCACCGGCGCAGGCGACACGGTAACCGCAGTCTTCGCGCTTGCACTCAGCTGCAAACAGCGCGCCGATATTCGGAGTGCCGCCGAGTTATCAAACCTTGCCGCAGGCATCGTCGTCGGAAAAATGGGGTGCGCTACCGTCACGCCGACAGAACTACGAGAGGCGATTGAGACGCGATGAAAACAATTTTCCTGGATAGAGACGGCGTTATCAACAAAACGTCGGAAGAATCACCCCACATCCAAAATCCGCCAGACTACGGCTATGTCCGAACGTGGGAAGGGTTCGATTTTCTCCCGAACTCGCGGAAAGCTATCAGAAACTTGACACAACATGGGTATCGTGTTATTGTGGTTACCAATCAGGCGGGCATCGGGAGAGGCATTTTTACCGAAGAGAACCTGAAGGATACCCACCGGCGGATGGTTGCCGAGGTAGCGGCGGCAGGCGGTAACATTCACGCTGTCTACTATTGTTCGCATCACCCAGACGATGGATGCGAGTGCCGCAAACCGAAGCCGGGGATGTTGCGCCGCGCCGCCCGCGAACACAACATTGACGTGTCAAAAACATATTTCATCGGCGATTCACTAGGAGATATTGAGGCAGGACACAGCGCGGGTGCCTCAACGATACTTGTCTTAACCGGACATGGACGCGAGAGTTACCGACGCTATATCCACTCCCAAAACGCAGATGAGAAACCCGACAAAATCTTTACGAACCTCTATACAGCAGTCTGTTGGCTAACGGGAACCGGCGAACGATGAAAAATACGCTTCTTCAGAAAATCGAAACCCGCACCGCTCGCGCTGGAGTCATCGGACTCGGCTACGTCGGCTTGCCGCTCACGATGGCTATCGCGAACGCCGGCTTCCGCGTCACAGGCATTGACACCTGCGAGGAAAAAGTCGCCCGATTGCGACGCGGCACCTCCGATGTGCCGGATGTCCCCGATGCACGCCTCGCCGACTTCATCCAGTCTGGACGCATTCAGGTGACGACAGAGTATGCGGTGCTTCGCGAACTGGATACCGTCAACATCTGTGTGCCAACGCCGCTGAATGAGAACCGAACGCCGGACATGCAGTTCATTAACGCCGCCGTTCAGCAGATTGCGCAGTCTCTGCATCGCGAGCAGCTCATCCTCCTGGAGAGCACCACCTACCCCGGCACCACCGAAGAAATCGTGCTACCGACGCTTGAGAGGCGCGCGCAGGTGGGCCACGATTTCTACCTCGCTTACTCACCCGAACGCATTGAACCCGGAAACAGCACCTACTTCATGGCAAACACCCCCAAGATTATCGGCGGCATCACCCCGCAATGCACTGACATCGCGACGGCGTTCTACGCGCAGTTTATTCATAAAACGCACACCGTCTCCTCCCCACGCGCCGCCGAGATGGTAAAACTGCTAGAGAATACCTTTCGGAGTGTCAACATCGCGCTCATCAACGAAATGGCTCTCATCTGCGATAAAATGGGGTTAGATGTGTGGGAGATTGTCGATGCCGCCGCCACGAAACCGTTCGGGTTTATGCCGTTTTACCCCGGACCCGGTTCTGGCGGACACTGCATTCCCATAGACGCGCAGTATCTCTCCTGGAAAGCGCGTGCCTACCAGCATCACGCCCGCTTTATTGAACTCGCCAGCGACATTAACGAAGCCATGCCGAAATATGTGCTGGATAAAATCGTCCACGCACTCAACATCCAACGAAAACCACTCAACGGCTCAAAACTCCTCATCCTGGGAATTGCTTACAAAAAAGAGGTAGGCGACATCCGGGAATCCCCCGCAATTGAAGTTATTCGGTTAATTCTTGACAAAAAAGCGGATTTCGTGTATCATGACCCTTACGTATCCGATTTTGTGTTGGATGCGCGCAAAACCTATCATTCTCAACCGCTAACCCCCGCGCTTGTAGCGAACGCAGACGGTGTGGTAATTCTCACAGACCACGGCGACATCGATTACGAGTGTGTGGTGCGCCACGCGCAAGTCGTGGTGGATACGCGCAACGCGACGCGCGGCATCCAACACGGACGAGAAAAAATTATCAGAATTTAAGCCTCCCCTTTGGAGGAAAACGAACAATGTCAAAGTTGAACCCGAAATTGCAAATACGCCGAGACCAGCTGGCATGGCTCCTCAGCATGCTTTTAGACGAACGCGCCGTCTTCCAACTGGTAACCCTATCCGGACTCGTGCCAGATCTGGACAGACTCTGCTCATTATCAAAGCGAACATTGTTGGACAGCTTAACCGATGCATTCTTTGTCGAGGCCGCCGTTGAAGAAACAACCTGCGAATTCTTTGCGGAACAAGCGGAAGCGGCGATAGCACGCGTCGGATACATGGAGGTGGCGGAAATCGAAATGTTTTTTGATACCTCCGAGACACTCATCGAGGCAGGTGAATTTGCCGAAGTCGTCTGGGCCCTTTTAACTGACGAACGGACAGCTGTCGCCACGCACGGCTATAGTCTCCTGCATACTTCACACGCTGAAGCGGATGCGCGTTCGGCAGACCAGGCCGCGCTTCAAAATCAACTCACCGCCGAAAAGACCGAAAAAATCCGAGCCGAATACGCTTACAACCTCGAAATCGCGAAACAGGAGTTTGATAACCAGACCCGGGAGATGGAGCTCCTCCAACGGAAACGGGAGGACCTGCAGGGGCAGTATACTGCACTTGAGAAGAAGCATAAGCAGGTGGAGCAACACCTCGCGTTCCTGCTTGCCGAAAACGAGGCACTGCGGGACAAAGACGAGGCATCTGAAGCAGACCGGAAGCGGTTGAAGGAGCTGCAGCAGGCAAACAACCTCTTCCGCGAACGCGAAGCGCAGTACGCCGCGATGGACGAGGAACTGCAGCAGCTCAGACACGAAAACGAAAGCCTCCTCGCAGCCCACGCAAACACGGCAGCCCAACTCAAGGAATACGACCGGATTAAGGCAGCAAAAGAAACCTTCGGCGTGGATTTGACGTTAGTAGAAGAAGCGGTTTACAAGGGCAATCAGGGACTGGAGGAACTGCAAACCAGCCTTGACGCGCATTTTAAAGCGTTGGAAAGAAATCAGGATACCACGCGCGGCGCGCTAACCCGGATTCGTGATACGCTCACCCTTTTGGATACACCGCCGGACGCTGATGACAAGAACGCGCTCACACCCGCACAGCCGCGCGTCGGCGTGTTCGTCGATGTCCAGAATATGTTCTACGCCGCGAAGGACCGGTTCGCCCGACGCGTTGACTACATCAAACTCCTCGACCTGATTGTCGGGCCCCGGCACCTGGAAGCCGCGTATGCATACGTCGTGCAAATACCGGAGATTGACCAGTCCAGCTTCCTATCGCTGCTCGGGCATAACGGCTACACGATTAAGAGCAAGGATTTGCGGCTCCGCGGTGACGGTTCGGCGAAAGGCGATTGGGATGTCGGTATCGCCGTCGATGTCGTCTCCATGCTCGGCACGCTAGATGTCGTCATCCTCGCCAGTGGCGACGGGGATTTTTGCCCCCTCGCCGAACTCATCAAACAGCAGGACAAACGGGTGGAGGTGGTGGCGTTTGAACACAACACCTCCATGGATTTACAACACATCGCAGACCAGTTCTTCCCCATCGGGAACGAACTGTTAATTTAATCGAGGGGGCGGGAGGCACGCCTGCCGCCGCCGTAACTTCAATCGCAAAAGACTTACGCAGCAGCCCCTTGGAGAAGCGCGGTTGAAAACCGCGCCTACCGAGGGGAGGAAGCAGCACCACCTTAGGCTAGGCGCGGTTGAAAACCATGTCTACCGAGGGGAAGGAGTAGCAGCCCCTTGGAGAAGCGCGGTTGAAAACCATGTCTACCGAGGGGAGGAAGCAGCAGCACCTTGGAGAAGCGCGGTTGAAAACCGCGCCTACCGAGGGGAGGAAACAGCAGTGCCTTGAAGAGGCGCGGTTGAAAATCATGTCTACCGAGGGCAAGGAGCAGCAGTGCCTTGGAGAGGCGCGGTTGGAAACCATGCTTACCGAGGAGAAAAGACAGCAGCGACTTGCCATTGCGTAAGTCTTGTAGCAGTAGCAAAGGATAACCTATTGATGTATACCTTCATCATCATGTCATCGGGCGGTAAAACCTTTCGCCAGCATCCGATCGGCCCGGGGCACCTAGTGCTCTTCGCGCTGGTTGTTCTCCTAGCCGTTGTGGGGACAGTCGGCGGGATAGTCTACGGGCTCCACCAAAAAAAGAAAGCCATCACTGCTGAAAAACAACGACAAAACTCATTGGAGAGAATCGAACGCTTGGAACAGGCGAAGCTCATCGTCGATACAGAACTTGAAACCGTTGAGGCGGAGATGGACGATATCCGCGAAATGGCCGTAAAGGTCAAACAGGGATTAGGGCTCTTCGGGCAAGGCGGCGGCACTTATGAACCGACATCGCAGACCGACACCGATGCCGGACCCTGGCAACCGGCAGATGCAAACGGCGCAGCTCCCAACTCCGAATCCTACAACGGAAATACCGAAACGCAAACCCTCGCACCGGACATCCTCAGACAGGAAGTTCAGCCGCTTTACGATTACGTCATCAAACACCAAGAACAGGCGAACGGGTATCCTTCACTCCTGCCGGTTCAACTGGAGCAGGAAGGCGAAAAGGAGAAGCTGGTTTTCTGGTATTCTTCGCCGTTTGGACAGCGCATTCATCCTTTGACGAAAAAGCGCGAATTTCACCGCGGATTGGACATCAAAACGCGCCCCGGGGTGCCGGTCATCGCCGCCGCAGATGGCACCGTCGCCAAGGTAAAACGGGAGACGTATCTCGGCAAGATGGTAGAGATTAACCACACCGCGCAACAGTTGAAAACCTTATACGCGCATTTGCAGGGTTACGCCGATGGACTCAAGGTAGGACAGAAAGTCAAACGCGGGCAGGTCATCGGCTATGTCGGGAATACGGGACGCAGCACCGGCCCGCATCTCCACTACGGCGTTTACGATACTCGCCAACGAAAATGGGTGAACCCAATTGGCTACATCCTCGACCAGCAACCAGCTTTTAAGCGTTAGTGGCATAATTCCCATATCTCTGGTAGGCGCGCTTTGCAAGCGCGCACGCCTTCTTCTCCGGGTTCTGGTAGGCGCGGTTTTCAATCGTGCACACCTCCTTCTCATGGTTCTGGTAGGCGCGGTTTTCAATCGTGCACGCTTCCTTCTCACGTTTCTGGTAGGCTCGCTTTTCAAGCGCGCATGCCTCCTTCTCACGTTTCTGGTAGGCTCGCTTTTCAAGCGCGCACGCTTCCTTCTCATAGTTCTAGTAGGCTCGCTTTTCAAGCGCGCATGCCCCGCTGCGCGTTTTGAAACCGCGTTTCGCGGTGTATTTTTCTCGCTGTCTAGCTGCATGTTCATTCTTCTCATAAACGCGAGTATCACCTTCGCACAATGGAACGCCTCACCTACTGAAAACGTGCCGCTTTGCACAGCGAAAAACGAACAACACTTCCCGGTCCTCATTGCCGATGGAGATGGCGGCGCAATCGTCGCTTGGAGTGACGCGCGCACCGCAAACCGCGACATCTACGCACAGCGCGTCAGCGCAACCGGGGAGATGCTCTGGAACCCCGACGGCATCCCCGTTTGCGATACCCCCGCGGCGCAAAGTTGGCCCCTGATTGTCGAAGATGGACACGATGGCGCGATTATCGTCTGGGGAGATACGCGCTACGGCAACCAAGACATCTACGCGCAACGCATTGACGCAAACGGCGAGAAGTTGTGGCAGCCCGAAGGCATCTCTGTCTGCACCGAACCTTCTTTACAAGACGGCCTGAAAGCCATCGCAGACGGCCAAGGCGGCGTGATTGTGACGTGGGAAGATTGGCGAAACGGCAATCAAGATGTCTATGCACAGAAAATTGACAGCAAAGGAAAACCGGTCTGGGAGGAAAACGGCGTGCCTGCCTATAGAGGCGATGGAGATCAGTATGATCCGGTTTTAATCGCCGATGGCACGGGCGGCGCGATTTTCGCATGGTGGGACATCAGCACGCCGGATTGGAACATCTTCGCGCAACGTTTGTCTGCAGATGGCACCCCGATGTGGGGTTTAGATGCGCGCCTCCAAAGCACGCCTACAACAGGTTCACCCGCAGTGCCTATCTGCACGGCGATGGGAAATCAGGGAGGACCGGCTCTTGTCAGCGATGCGAACGGCGGCGCGTTCTTCACCTGGTCAGATTATCGCAACGATCCGAATTTCTACACGACAGCGCAGCTGTATGCGCAGCACGTCAACGCCGATGGCACGACACTCTGGGAGAAGGATGGGATGCCTATCTGTGCGTTGGCTGTCAATCAGCAACAGCCTACCTGTATTCCTGATGGCGCGGGCGGCTTCATCGTCGTCTGGTGGGATGAGCGCGATATCTTCGCCGACATCTATGCGCAACGGATGAACGCGGCTGGAGAAGTGCTGTGGGCGGCAGAGGGAGTGCCAGTCTGCACCGGTGCCGGTGTCCAACGCGAACCGAAACTTATCTCCGCTGGCGATGGCGGCGCGATTGTTTACTGGCTCGATTACCGCGAAGACTTCGGCGATACGACAGAGGATGCAATTTATGCGCAACGTCTCAGCGCGAACGGCGAGCCGTTGTGGGAGACAGACGGCATCCCGGTCTGCACCGCGAAGAAAGAGCAAATCTCACCACAGGCGGTTTCTGCCGGTGAAGGGAAAGCCATCATCGTTTGGAGTGATGCGCGGGGTGAGGATTATGATGTTTATATTCATCGGGTGCCGTAACTCTGTTTACCTGGACGATTCGGGATGCTCAGGTAAATTCACTTTTACCACAATCTTAACTGACTTACATCAACCGCTTTCTGTCTGCGCCGCTTTGTCTGTGGTAACACAATAGGTTTTCCACCGAGTGTCGTCTCCGACAAGGGAGTTAGCGTTGGCGACAGTGCCGCTCCGGAAGAAATTTGCGTCACGTCCGCCTGCTGCGCTGTTTCCGGTGCTGGCCGTGCGAAATGCTTTTGCGGTGCTGCCGTTTCATAGAAATACGCGTAGCCATCCCGATGCTGAATTCTGCGAAGTTCCGATGTTTTAAAAGGCTTGCGAGCTTTGCTTTCTAAACCGAACTTCACTCGAACAGTTTGAGTTGGAGTGTTATTAAAGCAATTGATTGTCCCGGTAACCCGCGTTGTTTTCCCTTGATAGGATTTCATACCCACGACGTGGTCGAATTTTTTGAAACCCATCCGTTCAATCCGTTTTCGCTTTCCGTAGTTGAAAAGCGTCCAATTCGCATTCGGGTTTTTTTCTTGCGCGGCAAGAATCTCCCTACGCTTTTCAGGGGTTTTCGCAGTTTTGAGTTTCTTCTCCATGCGTTCACGTGTTTTGGACCGTTTGGCATCTAATTCGGCGCGCCATGCTTTTCTCGCGTCAGCATCCATGTTTTGATTCTTTGGAAAAGGGCTCCGGAAACTGAACAAATCGCGCGTGCCATAACCGAGTGCCTTGATACGCATCACACGTAAGCCTTTGACAGGAGCAGGGGTTCCACAGGTGCAGGCTGCATCGTAATAATGCGTTTTGGGTAATCCTGCCCGCGTGCGATTAAACTTCGTTTGCCCACCTGTCACACAGTGAACCGGTAACCCTGTCGTTTGTAATGCCTCAAATATCTTCCAGCGGATCGTGTTAACCGCGGCAGCATCCTTCAGAATCGGAATCCCATCGTTGACAATCTTCCGGACAACTTCGCCCATTTTGCCCTTGAGCTCATCAGGTAGTTTGTTGTCCTTTTTACGATTACAAGGGATGCAGGCGGTAACAAGGTTATCATGTCGAGTGGGGCCACCTTTGGACTCTGGAATCACATGGTCGGTATTGAAGGGGCCTTCCTTTGTCCCGCAGTAGCGGCACCGATGTTTATCTCGATGCAAAACATACTCCCTCAATTCTGTGTGCCAGAGTGTGCCGCGTTGGTAGGCGACACCCTTGATGTCAGGATTCCTCATCAGTTGCGTGTCAAATTTCACGTTTTCAAGCACGAACCCGCGGATCGGGCAAACGGCCCGCAACCGATTCGCCCAGGTCGTGATATTGAAAACCCGCGACATCAAGGAAGGCGCGATCCACCCTTTGCCATCGCCGTAGCCGCGTTTTGCATTTTTGACGCTGATACGTTGATATGTCCAGCAGATCCGATTTCCTTCGAGATGTGGCATTGCAACCGCTCGTTTGCGATGCTGCCACCGGGCTTCTCGGTATCGGCAGTGACGATGTCGCCGAGAGCGACGGTATCCCTTCCGAATAGTTAATCCATCTTTAATCGAAAGGTGCCTATGTTCAACCTCAAATGCCCGCTCTATTTGGTTTGTCCGCCTATTCACCAGTGCCATACCGGTGATTTTTGAACCCGGATCCACACAGAGCAGGCGTTCGTCGGTTTGCGGGTCTTCGATCCGACGTTTCAGGATAATCGTAAAAGGATACGTTTTGAAAACCGCAGCTTGTCCCGACTTCAAAAGCCGCCGCGCCACCGCAGGATGACACGGTTCAAGCGGTGTTTTCTCCGCATCGATAACGAAAACAGGTTCAAAACTTCTTTTCGACATTGGATATTCCTCATGCCGTGTTGGAGGAAAAATCCACACAACACGGCATCAGCTCTCCTTCCGGAGGTAAAGTGTGCATCGTCAAAACTCGTGTGCTTTTGTCACATGCATCAGATACTGACACATGTAGCGGTGGGGGCGAGAGGCCGTCACCGGCTTTGTTTCTACCCACGACAGTTTTTGCTCCCGCTTACTATCTCGCCGACACCATTACGCCGACGAACTATGCCCTATGGCACTAACGAGGAGGTGTCCTCACACTAAAGGTGTTTTCACACCACCGAGCGTAGTCTTGTGAAAAGACTCTGACTTTATCATCGCTTGGGCAAGTGGTTGCACTCCTGCTGTCTATCTCCGCCGATTTTTGTGCAGCGTTGTTCGGTAAACCGAACAACGCATCTTCGGCGGTTTGTAGTAACAAACCGCCTACACAAAAATCGGACAGCAACTCTTGCGTTACCAGAGATAGACAGCAAGTCCTTAAGGCTCAGGCATTGATACGCTTGGCTTTTGCTATAGGGTTGCAACCAAACCATGCCCAAGCGATGACGTCCACGTTGCGAACCTCCTCATGCCGAAGATGCGGTGTTGCAACCAAACCATGCCCAAGCGATGACACGGCATCGCCGTCAATGCCAATTCTTTCAGATTGAAGTTGCAACCAAACCATGCCCAAGCGATGACGAAGTCCAGTTGCTGGTAGAAAAAATCGCGGATGGAGTTGCAACCAAACCATGCCCAAGCGATGACTTGCTCCAACAGCGTGGACTTTCACCGAGTCATCTGAGTTGCAACCAAACCATGCCCAAGCGATGACGTTTTCGGACAAGGCGAATCGGCTGCACGGACAGTGGTTGCAACCAAACCATGCCCAAGCGATGACTTGCAAGGGATTTCCATATTTTTAGCGATTTCGGAGTTGCAACCAAACCATGCCCAAGCGATGACGCAAGTTACCGCCGATAACTGGCTTCGTCAAGGAAGGGTTGCAACCAAACCATGCCCAAGCGATGACTTGCTCC
>PYJE01000137.1:35231-42910 GCA_003635305.1 Candidatus Poribacteria bacterium
GCGGTTGCAACCAAACCATGCCCAAGCGATGACCGTGAGGTCTGCCTGTTGTCCAACGCTTGCGGACAGGTTGCAACCAAACCATGCCCAAGCGATGACTGCCCCGAGGCGATGAAGAACGCCGTCAGCTTCAACGGTTGCAACCAAACCATGCCCAAGCGATGACGGTGCCTGGAAAGTCACGCCGTATTCGGAGATTACGGTTGCAACCAAACCATGCCCAAGCGATGACCCTCTTCTGCACTTGTTACCTGTCGGCCAATCACCTGTTGCAACCAAACCATGCCCAAGCGATGACAATCCACATCCGCACTGGAGCCTTGCACGCGATAGGTTGCAACCAAACCATGCCCAAGCGATGACAATATCGTAGAAGCAACATTCTAACCGCGGGTTGTCTGTTGCAACCAAACCATGCCCAAGCGATGACGGTAGCAAGCAGGATACCTATATAGTCGCCCGCTTGGTTGCAACCAAACCATGCCCAAGCGATGACCTCATTGATATTGTCTTTGGCACGGTAGAGAATTTGCGTTGCAACCAAACCATGCCCAAGCGATGACTCAGTATTTCGGACAGCACTGTGGAAAAGTGTAAAGTTGCAACCAAACCATCCCCGACGATGACTATTTATTCTATATGTCGTTCCGATTGGGGAAGTTGGGTACACGTATTTATTTTATCCTATTTGCGGGAATTTGTCAAGAAATTTTAAACGCGTTCAGTTCAAAGCTGTCCTGCACATTCAGGTCAGACGGACATGGATAACGGGGCCTGCGCGGTTTTCTATAGACATTCAGGTCCTAACGGACCTAAAGAGACTCTTGTCGAAAGAAGGACTGCATCATCCCGGAAATCCCCTCATCCTGAAAATCCTGATTCCGAAAGAAAAAGTCGCGAGGCCTGGCGAGGGACAGGCCCTCGCCCTACGGTGACATGGGCAGCACAGGGCACGGCAGCAGACAGGTTTTCCCCGCCTTAAGGTAACGAGAAGTGAGTTAGGCACAGCGATAGACAGGTCTCCCTCTTCACTACAGGGCTGGGACACACGTAGGCGCGCGATGCTATCCTGCCAGAACTGCCTTTTCCAAGACTTCTTGAACGTAAGTGTTCAGGTCCAAGTGATGCCGCTGCGCATGCCAAGCAAGCCGACAGTGCAACGCCGGACTTGTCTAGACCTCAAAAGTGCCGGAGAAGGGTTTGTCCGGGGCTTTTCCTTCTTCCTCGCAGACTTCCAGATACACTTCAATGGACTTCTGCATCTCCTCGCGAAGTTCGGCAGTAGAGGCACCACAGAACGTGATCATATCGTGCGTATTAATCACCGTTCCATGGTAGAGGTTGATGTCTGGGTTAAACTCAAAAACCCCGATATAGCCTTTATATTCGATCATGGTGTAATTCCTGCTTGACTCAGCCTGCTATAGACATTCAGGTATTGGCAAACCCAAAGAGAGATTTTGTCGAGAGAAGGACTCCCTACATTAAGGTCCGACGGACCTTGATAACGGGGCCTTCACAGGTTTCTATAGACATTCAGGTCCTAGCGAACCTAAAGAGACGTTTTCCCGATGCAGAGCGTCGGCGAGTCGAAGGCGTTCCTAATCCTCTAATCTTGGGAATCCTGCTTCAGACAATTGGCATGGCGAGGGACAGGCCCTCGCCCTACGGTGGAAGGAACGATTTCGTGCGTCCCACCGTAGCGCGGGGGCCTGTCCCCCGCGAGTTTTCAACCGGCATAAGATTATCAATGCACGGCGAGGGACAGGCCCTCGCCCTACGGTGGAAGGGACGATTTCGTGCACCTCACCGTAGCGCGGGGGCCTGTCCCCCGCGAGTTTTCAACCGGCATCAGATTATCAATGCATGGCAAGGGACAAGCCCTCGCCAAACGGTTATCAGGCAGACAGTTCCGCCAACCGCGTCAAATGCCAATTCGCATCCTCCAACGCCTCATAGACGACACCGCCTTCAACATTCGCTGGCATCGGCAGGCCGAGGAGATAGCAGAGCGTCGGCGCGACATCAACGACGCGGACTTGCCGCTGTAAAGCGACACCTTCCCGAACACCTGCTCCCGATAGGATAAACGTCGAATGCTGGCCGCCGATGCCGAAACTGACAGAAGGCAACTGCTTCCCGTGCGCGCCATCGAACTCCGGACGCAGCGCGTAGACAACGTCTCCGACGAGTTCGCCGTGTAAATTCAGCATCTCCGCGTCCGCGCGCGTCACGGCTAAGGTGAAGGGATGTCTCCCTGTTTCGGCATCTTGATAAGCATGGAGCGCGGCGATAAGTTCGCGCTGCGTCGCCTCATAGTCTTCCGGGGCGACGATGCCGTTCGGTTCGCGGCCTGCCAGATTGATGAAGATATGCACCAGACCGACGTTTGCAGCGCGGGTTTTCGTCCAGTCAAGTTCGCCGTTTTCAGTGCGGACGATGAACCCGGTTTCCTCTAACACCTGCTCAATATCGACAGCACGGAATTGGTTCGGCGTGCCACCGTGGTCGGAGCAGACAAGGATGACGGTGTCTTCATCGGCGAGCTCCATCAACCGGCCTATCATCCTATCAACAGATTCATACGTGCGGCGCAAACCTTCACGACATCGGTGGATGGTTTCCGGTGCGGCACCGCTGAGCTCATCGGCTTGGCTGAGGAAGAAGTGACTGGCGTAGTCGGGCGCGTGCGTCTCTACCATCAGCACATCCCACTCTTCGGTTTTGGCAAGGTGTGCTGCCACATCGGCGAGGCGTTGGTGATGATACTCCAGCAGCTCAAAATAGGTATCGTCATCAAGCTGCCCAAGCGCGTCGCGCGCCGGATTCTGAAGGAACGAACCGATTTCTTCGTCAATTGCCGTCGCAACGGTTGAAGGCACCGTGTATCCTTCACGGGGCCAGATTTGTGGCACAAACAACTCAAACGCATCGGCGTTCGGTGTCAGCGTTACCAATTTCATCCGCACGTAGCCTTCCACTTCAGCCCCGTCAATCTCAAATGCGTCTAGCCACCAGTCGCTCCAATCTCCCACGCCGAGTTCGGCAATGACATCATCACCGGAACGGGTTCGGCAGATGCGAATCGTGTCGTATCCGTTTTCGCCAGCGGCGTAGATGAGCCCGTAAAACGGCTTCGGTGTCCCGTGTTTGCCGCGGTTCATATCCGCTCTACCGCGCGCAAGCGGTTGGATGGTTAACGCAACTTCCAGCACAGACTCCTGTGAATCTGGCAGCGCGTGCCATTCGGCGGCTCCAGCAGGCTGAAGCGTTACAGCATCGATGTGCCGAATTTTCTGTAGCGCGCTCGGGTCTAATGTTTCCGGATCGCGTTGGCCACCAATGGGACGCGGTGCCCATTCACCTGCAACGAAGAGATGATACCCCGCAATCTGATGGTGGTTGGAGACACCGGGGCCCGTGCCTTCCACCTGAATCCCCGTCGTGACTGTGGGCGGCCAGGACATCTCCCACTTTACCAAAATCGGCTTGCCACCGGCACGTTCAACAAGATTCCACAGGTATTCGGAGTGACAGAGCCCTGTGTTGATACCCCACACCGTCTTGTCCAATTGTTCGCCGAGGGCGCGGATGTTAAAATCCATCACCTTGTGCGTGCCGGGCCATGAACCAGTGGAAAGTGCTGTCCAACCCGGCGGTGTAAGCGTTGGAAACACGCCTATCATTGAACGATACACGCCTGTCTTGAGAAGGTGTCTCATATTCGGTGCATGTCCCCAGTCAATAGAATTTTTGACGAGTTCCATGCTTGCCCCGTCCATGCCGATGATAATCGCACGTTTCGCGGGTGCAAGGTGTGTCTGTCTTTTCATATTCTCTCCTTTTGTCTCATAGGCTGAGCGCGGCACGAATCCCGTAGGCGCGGTTTGTAACCGCGTCTTTTGTTCCATAGGCTGAGCACTGAACGAACTCCGTAGGCGCGGTTTGTAACCGCGTCTTTTGTTTCATAGGCTGAGCACTGAACGAACTCCGTAGGCGCGGTTTGTAACCGCGTCTTTTGTTTCATAGGCTGAGCACTGAACGAACTCCGTAGGCGCGGTTTGTAACCGCGCTTTTTGTTTCATCATCCTATTAGTTTGTTGCTCTAGTCGGCGAGTCTCCGTTTTTTGCACGCGCTTGTGCGATGTCTCGATAGGAACACACCGCATCGTCTGAAGTCAGACGCAGTGCCTCATCGTAATCGCGCGTTGCATCGGCATACTGGTGCATTGCGAATTTTGCGTGCGCGCGCCCCACATAGGCATCCGCATAATCCGCTTTTCGTGCGAGGACCGCGTCGTAATCGTGAATTGCATCGGCATACTCCTGCAGTTGAAACTTCGTCACGGCGCGGTTGAAATAGCCTTCCACCCGCTCTGGCTGCAGCCGGATGGCTTCGTTGTAATCCTGAATCGCCGCCGCGTGGTTGCCGAGGGCGTAATGGATACTACCGCGGTTGCAATAAGCCGCCGCATAATCGGGTTTCAGGCGGAGAGCCGTGTCGTAAGCCGAAATGGCTTGTTCACCGAGCCCCTTTCCCCACAAGAAGCCGCCAAGGTCGAAGAAGGCATCAATAGCCACCTCTTCCTCTGTTGGGACATAACTGTCCCACTTATTCGCCCCAGTTCTTTCGAGAATTTTTTGGACAATCGCATCCTGTTCGCGGAGTTCAGGCCAGAGTTCCCGCATTGTAGGGAAGTTTTTATCCTCGTAATTCCGCATAAAATCCCCGACGCATGCTTCTGCAGCAGCTAAAGGATGCTTTTCATCCTGCCCGACGCTCCAGCATAAATCGTCCATTATGGCAGAGAGTTGTTCGTAGTCAGCCTCTGTTACCGTGACGCAGCGGAGTTCGGCGTTCCGACTCACGAGCTCGGTTAACAGGCCTTGGAGGCGTAGGAGCCACGGAATTGAATCTTCTGGGAAAAGATCTTCCTCAGAAACGTGATTTTCTTCCGGTAGGTTAGGCTGCTGTTGAACAAAGGGGTCAGGTAAGTTTACACCTGAGGAAATAGAAAGAATAGGTAAAGGCAGCACATTTTGTGCCGTTTGACTAAGGGTTAACACCGTTTTTACCTCCTTCTCTTGAGCCAGGCCTCGTATTCGGCATGCGTGAAAACTTTGTAAATGATAACCTGCTGACGTTCATAGTGAATGATTGTAACGAGGCGCGCTTTATTGCCGCCAATGTTGAACACGGTATATGTCATCTCGCGCGCAGGTTGCCCAGGTGGCGTAGGCACGTTCTTCTTCGCCAGATCGGCGTGCGGAAATACTTCACGCACCGCGACGATTGAATTGAAATTGGCTTGTGCCATTAATTCACGCCAGCGTTCCAAGCCCGGTTTGCTATTCGGGTGTCTCTGGGCAAAATCTTTCAGTTTTTGTGGCGAAGTAATCTGCATCAGAAAACCAGTGATACTACGAACCGTTACTGTGCCTTGGGCTACCGGCCTCCGGAAAAGAGTCCCCTCCCGATACCGAACGTCGCATTCAACTCTTCCAGAGTATAGGTATTGATGACATCCGTTTTCGTCAACCAACCGCGACGTGCCACATTGATGCCGAAATGACGATGCTCCAAGTGCGAAATCGCATGCGCATCTGTATTGACAGCCAGCTGCACTCCCGCACGCTTCGCCTGATGCACAAATTCGGGCCCCAAATCCAAGCGACTTGGTGAACCGTTGATTTCTAAAACTGTGCCGTTTTCTGCGGCGGCCGCGATGATTTCCTCAAGATTAAGGGCATACATCGGCCGTCTGCCGAGCAATCTGCCGGTAGGATGCCCGAGAATGTGGACAAACGGGTTCTCAATCGCGCGAACGATACGCCGCGTCATCCGCTCCTCCGAAAGCGTGAAGTGGCTGTGAACGCTTGCCACGACGATATCCAGTCTCTCCAAAATCTCCACCGGAAAATCAAGATACCCATATTCACGAATATCCACCTCAGAACCGGCAAGGACCGTGATGCTATCGATTTCCGCATCCAACTCGCGAATCTGCTCAATCTGGCGCAACAACCGCTCCCTGTCTAACCCGTTGGCAACGGTGGAGGAGACAGAATGATCGGTGATGGCGATGTATTCAAACCCTGCCGCTTTCGCCGCTTCTATCATGTCTCGGAGGGTGTTTCTGCCATCGCTCCAGTCGGTGTGTGCGTGAAGATCGCCGCGTAAATCGCTGAATTCTATGAGGTGCGGTAAGGTGCCTTCCGCCGCCGCAGAGATTGATTCGGCACTGCCTCGCAGTTCCGGGGGAATGTAGGACAAACCCATTTTTTGATAGATGGAGGCCTCTGTATCAGCGGCAGATGGATATGGTGCTGTCCGCAGCGCGACGAGGTGTTCCTCGGTAGCGGTGGTGCGAAAGCGCGTCGCCTCATATTCGGCAGCGATGCAGAGATGGAGAGTTACCGGGAAATCCCGTTCAACGCGAAATTGGATTTGGTTGGAATCCTCGTCCGAAACCGCGGCGTTTTCTCCGAGTAGTGCCAATAGCGATTGTCGGGTAATCTCGATTTCTCCATCGGATTGGACAACGCAATCAATGCCGCGGCAAATCTCTTCGCGTCGGCGCAGTGCCCCGGTGAATGCGTGGCGTTGGACTCCAGCGTTTTTGAGCATTTCGGCAATCCGTTCCGCCATTTTTAGTGCCTCGCGCAACGGGCGTGTTCCCGCCTGGGCTGCGTAAAACTTCAGACTTTCGGCAATGAGTTTCAGGATTTTTTTGCCGATGCCCTTCATTCTTCGCAGTTGTCCGCTTTCGAGTGCTTTCCCGAGGTCATCGAGATTCCGGATGCCGAGTTCGTGATAGAATCTGCTGGCGGTTTTCACGCCGACCCCGCGGATGTCCAACAAATCTAACACTTCTGTCCCCATTTCATCGGTGAGTTCGTCGTAGAGTTTGCAGCGTCCGGTCTGAATCATTTCTACCGTTTTGTCTTCAATAGCTTTGCCGATGCCGGGGATAGCGCGGAATTCTGCCAGTGTGTGCATATCAGCGAGTTCATGGGATAAACCTTCGATGATGTCAGCAGCGCGTTCATAGATACGGGCTCGGAATGCATCGTCGCCTCGGATTTGCAAAAGCGCGCCGATGGCTCTGAAGATGGCACTGATATCGCTATTTTTCATTTCTGTTTTCCTTGCGCGCTTTCAAAGCGCGCCTACGAGTAAAGAACGAATAGCGCGCCTACGAGTAGAGAACGAATCTAGTAAGCGCAGTTTACAACGAGTCAAGCCCCAACCCGGTAGGCGCGGTTTCCAACGAGTCAAGCCCGAATCCGGTAAGCGCAGTTTACAACCGCGCACGCATAGGACGCGCGATACCGGTAGGCGCGGTTTCCAACCGCGCTTTTCATAGGCGCGCGCTTGCCACACGCGCGCATACAAGAGAACGAATCCGGTAGGCGCGGTTTCCAACCGCGCTTTTCATAGGCGCGCGTTGGCCACACGCGCGCATACGAGAGAGCGAATCCGGTAGGCGCGGTTTCCAACCGCGTTGATTTTATCAACGTATCAATTTTCGGTGTGCAAAGAAACCTGCAATGATGCCAACTGTTATTCCCCCTACAACGATGACAATAGGTTGATAAATCGGTAGAAAACGCATCACGCCGAGTTGATATTTGAACATAAGAAACAAGCCATAGAAAATGCCGAGTCCACATCCTGT
>PYJE01000137.1:42930-62440 GCA_003635305.1 Candidatus Poribacteria bacterium
GGTAGGCGCGGTTTCCAACCGCGCACGTCGCATCGCGCACGCTTGCCACACGCGCGCATACGAGAGAACGATACCGGTAGGCGCGGTTTCCAACCGCGCTGATTTTATCGACGTATCAATTTTCGGTGTGCAAAAAAACCTGCAATGATGCCAACTGTTATTCCCCCGACAACGATGACAATAGGTTGATAAATCGGTAGAAAACGCATCACGCCGAGTTGATATTTGAACATAAGAAACAAGCCATAGAAAATGCCGAGTCCACATCCTGTTCCAAGCGCGCCGAGGAAAATCCCGTGCGTGAGTAACGGCACGAGCAGGTATCTCGGCAACGCGCCGAGAAGTTCCATAAGCGCGAGTTCATCCTGGCGCGTCGCCATCGTCTTGCCGACGGTGTAACGGATAATCAGCCAGCAGCCAGCGATAGCGATAGCGATAGCGGCGAACGCTATCCGCTCAGCCTCACGCAACAAATCGTTCAGCACGCCTTGTCCCTTCAGCATCACATCCTCAATCTCGTCATACGCTTTAATCTCCAGAGCGATTCGTTCTAAGTCGCGCCGCGATACAATTCCTTCGTCAATGTAAATTTCAAGAGAGGCTTGAAACGGGATGACACCGGGAAACGCCTCTTTAATGAGCCTGCCTAATTCCTTAAATTCAGTTTCGCCGCGCGCCAATTCTTCCGCCTTGGAGACGTAATGCACGTCGATAATGCGATTATCCTTCTCAATTTGGCTGACAAACGCGCGGCCTTTCGGCTCGTTTACGGTATCCTTGAGAAATGCGACGAGTGTCGGCTCGTCCCGCGCCAATGCCAACTGCCGTGCGATGAAAGTGTGGTTGAGCAATAAGAGTGTGAGCAGCACCGTCGTCAACGCGATGCTGAGGAGGCTCATCAAATTTGCGATGCCGGCGTGCACAATATGAGAGAAGGCGTTTTCCAGATGATAGCGCATGTTTTGTCGTAGGTTGTGACGCAAGGCACAACACAAATGCTGAACCTATACAAAATCAACGAATACTGCCGTCTCTTAGTTCAATAATCCGCTTATTGCATTTTTGTGCAAGTTGTTTGTCGCTCGTTGCGACGAGGATAGTCATTCCTTGGAAGTTCAGCGCATCAAGGAGTGCCATCATCTCAAGCGAGAGACGCGCGTCTAAATCCCCTGTCGGCGCATCGGCGAGCAGTAACAGCGGCCGATTAATCACGGCTCTCGCAATAGCCAGCCGCTGCCGTTCGTTACCGGAGATGTCTGCTGGACGCGCGTCTTTGTGGTGTGCAAGCCCCATCTGATGCAGGAGCTTGTTGACGTTCTCGCGGAGTGCCGCCGGTTTCGCACCTATCAGTTTCTGCGGAAGTGCAAGATTTTGCTGAACGGTTTTGTGCGGCACAAACTTGAAATCTTGAAAGACAATGCCGATTTTCTGCCGGAAGTAGGGAAGACTCAGCCGCGTCAATTCCGATAATTGTTGTCCGAGGATGCTCATATCCCCCGCTGTCGGCACCAAATCGCGGAATAACAGCCGGAGTAGCGTTGTCTTCCCTGCACCACTCGGCCCGACGAGGAAGGCGAACTCGCCGCGTTCCACGCGGAAACTCACCTTCTCAAGCACGCTGAGCTCGCCATAACTGAAGCTAACCTGATGGACTTGAATCATTTTTTTCTGAAATTACGCAGAATGTTTCCGGTAGGCGCGGTTTCAAACCGCGCCTACCGGAGCGGTGCTGCAGGCCCGCTCCTATTCGCTCGTATATCCACACTCTTTCGAGTTGCAGACGAGGTGCGTTGTTACCTCTTCGCTCGCCTTTCCCTTGCGGGTTCTTTCAAGGAGAAACGGCGCGCCGCAGTCGGGACAAGGATGTAGCACCGGTTTATCCCACGTCGAAAATTCGCACTTCGGATAGTTGCTGCAGCCGTAGAAAATCTTCCCTCGGCGCGTGCGGCGTTCACCCAGGTAACCGTCGCAGTCTTTCTCCGGGCAGTCAATACCCATCGGGAGCGGTTTCGCGTTTTTGCACTTCGGATACCCGCTACACGATAAAAATTTGGCCCCCGCACGGCTCATCTTGATTACCATCGGTTCGCCGCACTTGTCGCATTTCTTATCAGTGGGTTCTGGTTCGGTGGACACGATATCATCGCCGTTCAGACGTTTGATATTCTGGCATTCGGGATAACTTGCGCAGCCGAGGAACCGTCCGTAACGGCCCCACTTGACAATCATCTTGCCGCCACACTTCTCACACGTCTCCTCCGACTCAGTCTCCATCGCCTTGCGCGCCTCATACATTTTGTCGGGTGCCTCTTTCAGTGCGGTTTGGAACGGCGGATAGAACTCGCTTAACTCCTGCACCCATCCCACCTTGCCATCGGCGACGGTATCCAGTTTCTCCTCCATCTTCGCCGTGAATTCCACATCAACGATGTTCGGAAAGCCGTGGATGAGGAGCTGATTGACGAGTCTTCCAATGTCTGTCGGTAGCAGGCGACTCCGGTCTTTCTCCACGTATCCTCTCTCTTGAATAGTCGAGAGGATTGTGGCATAGGTGCTTGGGCGGCCGATTGCCTTCGCCTCTAACGCCTTGACGAGCGTTGCTTCGTTGTAACGGGGCGGTGGTTGCGTGAAGTGTTGCTTCGGCTCTAATTTGTGAAGTTCAAGCAGTTCTCCCTCTTTAACAGCGGGTAACGTGACATCTTCCTCTGCATCGCTGTCTGCAGGGACATCGTCTTGCCCTTCCATATAGATAGTCCGGAACCCCTTAAACTTGATGACAGAGCCGGTTGCGCGGAAGAGATACCGCCCGGCTTTGATGTCAATAGTCGTCGCGTCAAGCACCGCAGGTTTCATCTGGCTCGCGATGAACCGCTTCCAGATGAGTTCGTATAGGCGATATTGTTCCTCACTGAGATACGGCTTCAGCGATGCAGGTGTGCGCAACGGAACGCTTGGCCGCACCGCTTCGTGCGCGTCTTGCGCGCCCTTTTTGCTCCGATACTGCACCGCACGCGCCGGCAGATATTCTGAACCGTAAGTGGTTTTGATAAACTCGCGCGCGGAGGTGAGTGCCTCTTGTGCTATGCGCGTTGAGTCTGTGCGCATATAAGTGATGAGCCCAACCGAACCTTCCCTGCCGAGCTCCACCCCTTCATAGAGTTGTTGTGCAATGCGCATCGTCCGTTTCGCCGCAAATCGGAGTTTTCGGGATGCCTCCTGTTGCAAACTACTCGTGATAAAGGGCGGCACGGGACGCTGTTTCCGCTCCTTTTTCGTCACCTTTTCGACGATATAGGTTTCCGTCCGCGCATCGGCGGCGAGTTCCTTCGCCTTTGTCTCATCAATGAGAAACCCATAGTTGTTAATCTTTCCTTTGTCTTTCCCAATGCGGTGTAGCTTGGCAAGGAATCGCGACTGCGAGAACGCGCCTTCAGCTGGGGACAGCGTGGCGGTGAGCGTCCAATATTCCTGCGGTTTGAACGCCTCAATCTCTGATTCGCGTTCGCAAATGAGCCGCACGGCGACAGATTGCACTCTGCCCGCACTCAACCCAGGTTTGACGCTTCGCCACAGAATAGGACTAATCTGGTACCCCACCAGTCTGTCCAAGACGCGTCGCGCCTGTTGCGCATCAACAAGTGCCATGTCAATCTGCCCTGGACGCTGAATCGCCTCCAAGATAGCACCTTTTGTGACTTCGTTATAGACGATGCGATAGATAGGTTTCTTCGCCTTTTTGAGTTCCTCAGCGAGGTGCCAACAGATGGCTTCCCCCTCCCGGTCCGGGTCTGCGGCGAGATAGATGGTATCCACCTTCTTCGCCGATGCTGTCAATGCCTTGATAACCTTTCCCTTTCCGCGTATGAGGACATATTTGGGGGCGAAGGCGTTCTCAATATCGACACCGAGCTCCTTTTTCGGCAAATCGCGGATATGCCCGACAGAGGATTCGACGAGGTAATCCCTACCCAGAATCTTTTTAATCGTTTTCGCTTTCGCCGGCGATTCCACAACAACGAGTGATTTCGGCATGTTCTGTTCCTACTTTTGCTTTTTCAAAAATTAACGCTTGTTTTTGATTAAAGACTACAGAAAATTCCAGCGATGCGAGAGGTTTCTTAAACCGCGAATTCAATCAAATCCATCACCATCTGCCGCAATTCCGCGCGATGGACGATGGAATCGATGAAGCCGTGTTCCAATAACGACTCCGCTTTCTGAAAGTCTTCGGGGAGTTCTTCGCGTAGGCTTGCAACGGCTAGCGGGCCCGCGAATCCAATGCGCGCGCCCGGCTCGGCGATAATCACATCGCCGAGAGAAGTGTAACTCGCTGTCGCACCCCCAAACGTCGGATCGGTGACGACAGAGATATAAAAGACGCCCTCTTTCGCGTATGTCGCACACGCTGCCGCCGTCTTCGCCATTTGCATCAAGGCGAGGGTGCCTTCCTGCATACGCATCCCGCCGCTCACCGAGACAATCACCAGCGGCAGCCGGTTTGCAAGGGCGCGTTCAATACACCGCGTCACCTTCTCGCCGATGACAGAACCGCACGTTCCGCCTATAAACCCGACATCCCCAATGGCGAGGGCAGTCGGATATCCGCCGATAGTGGCGATGCCGGATAGCATCTCAGACCGGAGCCCCGTTTTCGCAATATCGCGTTCCAGTTTTTGCGGATATTCCGGGAATTCCAACGAATCGATGGAGTATAAGTCCGCGTCATGTTCCTCAAAACTGCCCGCGTCAATGAGGAGCTCAAGCCGTTCGTAAGCTGTCAGATAGTGGTGATGTCCGCAGCTATCGCACACTTTCAGATTTTTGACGAATGTCGCTGCGTTGATTTCGGCACTGCAATTTCTGCAGACAACTGTTTTGATAGGTTCGCGCATATTTTCGTGCATTATACTCTTTGAGGTGAGAATTTGTCAAGCGAAAATGAGAAATGAACAGTTTTTCTCCCTCGCATAAGGGGATATCGCTGCTCGTGCCCTGTTTGAGAACCCTGGCAAACGATAGAAGGAGAGAATTAAACCGTTCGGGGCTGTCCGCAAAACGAATTGGTTTCGGAGGCACTGTAAGGGCGGTTCTGAACGACATCCGCCCTTACACTCTCGGAACGTTTAGCGGGACATTTTGAGGCTGCCCCAAGTGGTTGAGAGTTTACCACTCGGAGCAACGGCGAGAGCCTCTTTCGCACCTTGCTCCATGAAGGTGTTAATATCGTCTTCGCTGAGGGCGCGGTTCCAAAGGCGCACCTCGTCAATAATCCCAGCGAAGATGTAGTTCTCGCGTTCGCAATCCTGTCCGACGCGCCACGGATCATCGTTAGCACCGAGTTTCCCCGGCACCGCTCCATCGATCATCTCGTCGCCATCGATATAGATTATCCCCTTTTTCCCATCGTTGGTAAAAGCGACATGCACCCACTTCTCGGTATCCGGCAAATCGGTGGAGATGTCGGCGCGGCCGCCTTCTGTCTCAAAACGGAGTTTGAAGACACCGGCTTCGCTGAACAGCCCGTATTGCACCCTACCGCCGCATCCGCCGTGGACAGATTTGCCGACAATTTGACGCGTACCGTTCCAATGTTCGGCGTTAATCCACGCCATGAACGTGCATTCGTCAACGTTCAGTTTCGGGGTGCTTTCAACAGTAACAAACGTGCCGCTGCCCTCACCACCGAATTCGAGTGCCTTTTCAAATTTGCCGTCTACCCAAATAGGGCTCTCGATTTCGCCATCGTGCCCGTTACCGCTAAGGTCTTCCGCAACAGCACCTTTGCCTTCATCGTAGGCGTGATAGAGGACGAGCCCATCTGTAAATTCACCCACTCCCACCTTTGTGAAGAGAGTCATCGCCAGCATCGCGGCGATACAAACGCATATAACCGATTTCATCATGAGAATTTCCTCCTATAGATAAAGATAGGAGTATTTTATCAATTTTCGTAAAATCTGTCAAGCGGAAATTTTGTCCAGAGAGGACTGACACAGCAGAAACCCTACCTGTGCGCGCTTACAACGCGCGCCTACCGGTGGACATGCAAAACCCCGGTAGGCGCAGTTTCCAACCACGCTATCCCACCTGTGCGCGCTTACAACGCGCGCCTACCGGTGGAAATGAGGAACATCTGCATCTGTTCTGCAGATTAACGCGAAATTTTGTCCAGAGAGGGCGGCCGCAGCAGAACCCTGGTAGGCGCGGTTTCAAACCGCGCTATTCCACCTGTGCGCGCTTTCAAAGCGCGCCTACCGGTGGACATGCAAAACCCCGGTAGGCGCGGTTTCCAACCGCGCTATTCCACCTGTGCGCGCTTACAAAGCGCGCCTACCGGTGGACATGCAAAAGCTCAGTAGGCGCGGTTGTAAACCGCGCCATCCCATCTGCAGATTAACGAGGCTCTGATGAATCGGTTCTGAGTTTATCCTTAAAATCCTTTGTGAACTTCCGCATCTTCGGATGAATCACAAACTGGCAATACGGCTGATAGGGGTTGTTCAGGAAATAGTTTTGGTGGTAATCCTCCGCCGGATAGAAGGCTGCCGCCGCCGTTATCTCGGTGACGATGGGCGCGTCCCACGCATCGGCGTTATCCATTTCAGCCTTGGATTGCTCGGCGATGCGCCGTTGTGCCTCATCGTGGTAGAAAATCGCTGAGCGATACTGCGTACCGCGGTCTGCCCCTTGTTGGTTCAATGTCGTCGGATTATGTGTTTGCCAGAAAACGTCTAACAATTCCGCGAAAGTGATAACACTCGCATCGAAGCGGAGTTGGACGACTTCCGCATGTCCTGTCGTTCCTGTGCACACTTCTTGATAATTCGGGTTGTCGGTGGTGCCGCCGGTGTAGCCGGAAATAACTTCGTGAACGCCTTCGAGCTGCTGAAAAACTGCCTCAACGCACCAGAAACAGCCTGCGCCCAAGGTTGCGGTTGCTAATTGCATTTTTCTCTTCGCGGGCATTGCACGGTGGCAAATGCCGTGCCTCCTCAAATTTTGATTGGAACTGACGCGAATGTCACCGGTAGGCGCGGTTTCCAACCGCGCTTCCGAGTTTGCGACGATTCATTTTTATTGCAAAAATCGAGAAATTATGCTACCCTATTGGTAATGATGAAATACCTTTTTCGGCCCCCGAGGGCCCTTCTCCTCCTTTTACTGTTATGTCTGTCGGCGTGTCACTCGCAAACGCGACAGGCGAAAACGCTTGTCGCGCAGCTTGGTGACACGCATGCGGAACGCCGCGCGCAAGCCGCCAAGGCACTCGTGGCGATGGGGCCCGCCGCGATTGACGCGCTCATCTGGGGAATGTCTCAGGAAAACCCGCCGCGGATTCGGGAGAAAGCCGTCTGGACGCTGAGCGACATTGCAACGCCTCCCGCTCGCGTCGTGCCTGCCCTCATCTCCGTGCTGTCCGACCCGGCCGAAAACGTGCGCGTCGCCGGTTCAATCGCGCTACCCCAACTCGGTGAATCTGCCGTGCCGTTCCTTCTTAAAGCATTGGCATCAGAATCAATGGAGACGCGGCTTCATGTCGCTTATGCCCTCGGCGAAATCGGCAAGCAACTTGATGATAAATCGCATCTACCCGACATTCTCACTGCGCTGATTCGTTCCCTCACCGACTCGGAGTGGAACGTCCGCAGACTTGTCGTTCGCGCGCTTGTCACTATCGGCGCGCCAGCCGTTCCCGCGCTCACGGAAGCACTCAACGGAACGGATAGAGAACTGCGCGGGATGGCAGAACGCGCGCTGAACGACATCGGCACGCCTGAAGCGCGACAGGCAATCGCGGCGGCGAAAAAACGGTTCGCGGCAGAGTGACCCTGCGCTACAAAATCATCGGCTTCGGACTCTCTGGTTTCAGGCACTCATCCCAATAAGTCACAGCATATTGCTGCACTGCCTCCGGCTGTTTTGCTTCAGCCAGATAAGCCGCAATCCAGTCCAGCAAGCGTTGGCGGAATGGTGGCAAAATTTTGCCATCCTCATAAGCCATCGCATTGAAATCTGCATACGTGTGCACATTGAGTTGAAAATCAATTCGCCGATGGAGAGTCAGATTCACCATCAAACCGAGGGTGATGTATTCAATCGGATTCGCGATAGAACTCAACGGCGGCGTGAGTTTCAAGATATGCTCAAGCGGCAAAGCCTTGACATACCGCAGCCGATTTTCAATGCCGGTCAGCTGCCTGTTGACGATTTCTGTGTCTGCCAAGCGAAAAAGCGGTTGCGCAGGAAACCCCTCCCGTATCGTCACCTGTGCCTCGCGAATAGTCGTGCGATACTCTAGGATAGCCTCCAAAAAGTCTTGCTCGGCCGCATTGTAAATCCGAATCTCCGAAGTGCCTGGAGGTGCACCGCGAACATGGGGCAGAATCCTGCCCTTGTCCAAGAGCTTGCGCGCCCTGTCCAACAATTGGCGAGTCAGCGTATTGCCAATCTGGAAAAACTTGACAGTGCGATTCCTGAGTAGCAACCGCACCGCTTTGTCAAGGTTTCCTTGGCTACCGTGTTCCAGCCCCAAACTTGTAAGTGTGAACGCGTTTTGAACCAGTGCTCGGAGTTGCGATTCATCGGAAAGATCATTTGACTTCATCATGGTGAATTTGTGCGCAATCGTCGCAATGTTCTGGTAGAGCGCATCTGCTTCCTTCGTAGAGAATTTGCCCTGCGTGTCCCCGTATGCAAGTCCTTGCGCAAGGAAGAGATGCTGGCTGAGCGGTGTTGCGGCGACGAGTGCCGCCCTATTCGTCGTCATCATAGTAGGTGTAGTCATCGTCCTCCTCGTCTTCTCTGAGCTCCAGATTACCTAAATCTACCACTTGGCCCAGGTCTCCCTCGGTGACATCAATGCCAGATTCCTTATCGCGTTCTATCACCCGTTCGTCTCTGTCTCCCTGGGCATCGGCTGCAGAGGCGGCACGGAGGTACTCAAGTTCGCCTTCTTCGCCAATTGCGGCAATTTCGCGGAGCAGCTGTGCGAAGAGCTCCGCATCTGCCTCCCAAACGGCATTGACAACGGCGCGGGCACGTTCATCGGTGTACTGAATCGAGGGGGAACCCGGGTCAAGGAGCCCTTCTTCGAGGAGCATCGCGCCGTAACCATCGCTTAAGACGACTCTATTCTCAAGCAATTGAGCGATGAGCCGAATGTCTATCTCCGACAGGAGCCGGCCCAGGTCATCCCTCTCGCATTCGGAAAGTTCAAATAGCCAAAGATCGAGCGAGTTCGCGTCTAATTCTCCATCTCGCCAGATTGCCGTATCCATCAGTCTCTCAAACTGCTCATTTGAGAGACAGGGCAGCAACCCGGAGGCGAGCCCCGTGCCGAGCATCGTGTCAAGCACCTGGAGCACCTCCTCGGCTGGGCTTTCTTGGATGAGTTCCGTACAATCCGGCACGAGATAATAGAGTTGTTCTCGCTCCCTCGGGTCGCGAGTGGCGCGAATAATCTCAAGCTGCTGGTGCTTCTCGTAACTTTGGAACAACTGTTCCGCTTCGCGCGTCGGCAATGCCAGCAATTTGCCGCTTTCGACATGCGGGACTATCGCCTTTGGATTGTTCATGAGCAACCCCTCCATCAATTAATTCGGTGTGCTATCCCTGAGGTATCGGGCGGATATAGAAACCGCCCATACCCATCAGTGGAATTCAGAAACTCGTCCTGACGAAGTTGAGGTTTCTCTCTGCCGAAGCAACCGGATTGTCTTTCCCCGGTGTTTCAAGCACGAACCAACTGTCGTAACCAATAGCATGCACCGCATCAAAGACAGCGGGGAAATCGACATCGCCTTCGCCGGCGTGATTGCCACCGGTGTCTTTAATGTGCATCTGCGTCACCGCGCTGCCCAATTCTCGGATTTCAGAAGGGGCATCGTAGCCGAATCCAGTCGCATTGCCCATATCGTAATAGACACCAACAGCCGATGAACCAACGCCATCAATAATCTGGAGGTGTTGCTCCGCACTCAGCGTCGATTCAAGCGCGAGGAAGACACCCTGTTTTTCAGCAGTCTCGGCGGCAGCTTTCAAGCCATCAAGAAAGCGCGACACGGTGATGTGCGCCTCCTGAATCTGGCCGTTTCCGAAGAAGGGAACGAGGATAACCCGCGCGCCCAGTTTCGGACAAGTCTCCGCTAGATATTGCAGCTTCGCAATCCCTTCGCTCCGAGTGCTATCAGTCGGGTGCATGAACGAATAGGCGGTGAACCCACCGGGCGACAGCGACGATACCTCAATGCCAGCGGCATCAGCGAGACTGTTCACCTTATCGATGCCGCCCTCTTGCCAAAGCGGATGTTCGCGGTAGTTGACTCCCATGCAGATTTCAACGCCATCGAATCCGATCTCCTTCGCTTTCCGAAACGATTCTTCAAACGAAACGGGCAACATCCCGTCTCGAATACCGACTTTCATATCTGTTCCTCCCTTGCAAACATTTCTGTTAGCATTGCATTATACCACAAATTCAAGGCAATTGCAAATTGTAAGAGTAGATGTCTATATCCGTCCATGTTTTCTTACAACAGACAGCTATAGACATCTGTCCTTACCGTGTATCAGCAATCCTTACGCCCGGCCGTAAACAGGGATAGCGGCCCCGTTAATCACCGCCGCATCGTCAGAAGTGAGGAAACATATCACCTTAGCGATGTCAGCGGGGGATACCCAACGGCGGTAGTCTTCCTCTGGCATAGATTCGCGGTTCGCGGGCGTATCAATGACGCTCGGCATGATAGCATTGACGTTCACACCGGCATCCATCACTTCGGCGGCGAGCGATTCAGTCAACGTGCGCACACCGCCTTTAGAGACGCAGTAGGCACTCATGCCCGCCTCGCCTTTTAAACCGGCACGTGCCGAGACGTTGACAATCTTGCCGGAACCGCGCGCCGTCATCTCCGGGAGTGCCGCCTTGCAACAGAGGAAAACCGATTTGAGGTTCAGTTCCATCATGAAATCCCATCTTTCCGCCGCAAGTTCTGTCGCAGGAATGCCGCCGACGAAACCACCGACGATATTTACCAGAATATCTAACTGCCCGACGCTAGCGTGGAACTGTTCAATGCATTTCTGCACCTCGGATTCCTCGGTGACGTTTGCGAACAAGAAAGGGACCCTGTCGCCGATATCGGGATTGAACCGCTTGAAGCGTTCCACCTCATTTTCAAAGAGGTATGTGACAGCGACAGTGTCGCCTTGTGCGATGTATGCGTTAGTGACAGCACTACCTAAAATGCCGGTGCCGCCA
The DNA here is from genome assembly GCA_003635305.1 of Candidatus Poribacteria bacterium. GTDB lineage: Bacteria > Poribacteria > WGA-4E > WGA-4E > WGA-3G > AGPOR5. The sequence goes on from PYJE01000137.1 coordinate 54,191, forward strand.
GTGATCAGGACGTTGCGAGTCTGTGTAGGCATATCTGAAATTCCTCCTTTTCAAAATGATAACATATCCACTGAACCTATGTCAAATGAAATTGAAAATCAAAACCCCGGTAGGCGCGGTTTCAAACCGCGCCTACCGGTAGATTCCCGTAGGGCGAGGGCCCTCGCCAGGCCCAGAGACCGTAGTTCGGGATCGCCCGATCCCGAACGGGTCAAGATCTGGCGATCTTGACCTACAGAGTAGGGCCCAACTGTTCATCCCGAAAATCCCGAAAATCCTGCTTAAAAATAAAATTTGACATTTTTCCACATTTATCATATAATTAAAACATAACGTCACAAGCATAGGTTGCACCCGACACGCGCAACCGCAAACCCTAACCGCACGTTACCCGCAAACCGGGCATCGCGCAACGGAAACAACGACTATGAGAACACGCAACATCCTCCGCAAATTCACTCGCGCAGACGGCATCTTCCTCGCATGCCTCCTCGCGACTCTCGGCGGCATCCTCCTCTACAACGCCAACAAACAGGCAGACGGATTTATTACCGTCGCACACGACGATCCTGAACGGTTTGTCAACGACGAGAATATCTTAATCAAACGCGTCCACGAAGAACACTGGGACATCTTCTACCGATTCCACAAGGATTGCCCAGACAGCCGCAAAACCGAGGAAAACTACCGAGTCCTCCGCGAGAAACTCGAAGAAGGAATCAGGATTTGGCTAGCACCACTGCGGGAAATCACCGACAGACCTATCGTCGATAAATTTGTCTTCTACAAGAGTACGGAGACTGACCGTTATAGGGCTGAAAATGACCCACACGTTAGGCATGAGATTACCGCAACATTCATATGTGAATCAGGAAGATCGTCAGCAGACAGAGAAGGAAGAGCTCTCTCTATGATGGAGAAGGCGAACGGACAGAACTCTCCAACGTTCGGTAACCTTCCTTATAATATGAGCACACTTCTGCACGAGCTAGGGCACACTTTTGATCTAGCCGATACCTACATTGGCAACTTAAGTTTTTCTCCTCCGAGTTCTGGCACTTATCTTAGAACAATAGGTAACCAACCAAAATCCGTGATGAGCGGAGGTTATTGTTTCCATCAAGGAGGTCTTTGTCTGGATGATAAACGAGCCATCCAATGGCTCTATCGTTATCATTGGGAAGGACTCGATCCAACAGATTGCCCGCCAGAATTCGTTTACGAGGAACTGACCCATACAAGCGATCATTACACAAATCGTACCGTCGGAGGATGCGTCTACAAACAACCACTGATTATCGAACTTCGACAACACAGGGGTCTAGACAGGGCAAAGAGTTTGCTTGCCCACGACAAAAATCTCAAGATCAACGATAAGGACAAGCATGGCAATACCGCCCTCCACTATCTTGCACCACTGCACCTTGATTTCGATAACAAAAGTATTCGTTCGATTTTACGGAAAATCTTCGACTACCCTGATGTTGACGTTAATATCACCGACAATTATGGCAACACACCCCTTCATTGGGCGGCATGGTTTGGGAATTTTCGTATGCTTGCTGATCTGCTATTCACGGCAGGGACATCTGAGGTGTTCGAGAATGAGGGTATTCAACTCAACAATCAGAACAAATACGGGGAGACGGCCTTACATTACGCTGCAAAGCTTGGGCGAGAAGTCTGCGTCAAGGATATTCTGCTAAGGCGAACAGACATCCAACCAAACATCAAGGATCATCGTGCTGGCAACACCCCACTCCACGAAGCCGCCAAGAACGGCCATACCGAGATAGTCACAGTGTTGCTAGCGCATCAGGACATCAATCCGAATCTCCGCAACGATGCCGGTTTCACGCCATTGCAGCTAGCCATGCAGGGAGGTGCAGTAGCAGCCGCAGACAGTGATGCCAGTTTCCAAGCGCAGCATCCAGAATTGTGGGCATCGTTGCCGGAAGAACATCGGCAGCAGTTATTAGAGAGTTCGCGTCTCTCCCCTGCAGCGTTGCAGCGTGCCCGTGCCGAGATCGCCGCGTTGCTCCGCGCGCATCCAGGGATTATCCTCCCGGAGGCCTCAGATGTCAACGGCGATGGTATTGTGAACATCTTAGATCTCGTGAAGGTCTCGAATGCGTTCGGTCAGCGCGGCCCGGTGCCAGAAGATGTCAACGGCGATGGTGTTGTGAACATTCAAGATTTAGTGTGGGTATCTGGTGCGTTTGGGCAGTAGGGGGCGCGTTCGCGGGGGACAGGCCTCCGCGCTACGAAAAAAAACATCACCCTTCACCGTAGGGCGAGGGCCTGTCCCTCGCCATCGTTCGCGGCCCCGGACACTCGCGGGGGACAGGCCCCCGCACTACGAAAAAAACAGCCCTCGTTCTCTTCAGGTCCTTTAGGACCTGAATGTCTATAGCAGCTGCAACGCAAAGAGCTCTATGGAAAACGACGCGTTAGGTCTGTAAGACCTAAATGTCTATAGTGCCGTCGGTACCCGTCAAACCGAGGTCCTTTAGGACCTCAATTCTTCAATTCCGCGTCGGATGGGCACCGCGGGAGACAAATTCTCACACTATGCCGCAAGTATCTGCCGCACATTAAGGTCCTAACGGACCTTGAAACCGGTGGGAGGCCCGTTTTTCTATAGACATGCAGGTCCTAGCGGACCTGAAGTGTCGTCCTTTGCAAAAGCCTCTCGCCCTCATGAGGGGCCTCATCTTGGAGATCTTGGACATCCTGAAAATCCTGATTCAGACACTTTAGACTCGCGGCGGACAGGCCCCGCGCTACGAAAAAAAACGCCATCCTTCACCGTAGGGCGAGGGCCTGTCCCTCGCCGTGCCACGATCGCGGGGGACAGGCCCCCGCGCTACATTTCCCTCTGTAGTTCGGGATCGCCTGAGCCCGAACGGTCAAGATCCGGCGCTCTTGCCCTACAGAGACGAGGTCTTCCGTTACCGAATAGTCCTTGCATAAAAACGGAAAAGGTGGTAATCTATTCATGTAGACACAATGCCACAGTCAATGAGGAGAAAATGTGAAAATCGCAATCATCGGGACAGGTTACGTCGGTTTAACCACAGCCGTTGTCCTCGCCTATCTCAACCACGAAGTCGCCGCAGTCGATAAAGATACCCACAAACTTAAACGTTTACACGAAGGAAAAAGCCCTATCCATGAACCCGGCATCCAAACGCTTCTTGACGAAGTGGGATATACTATCCGTTTCACGCCGAGCGTCGCCGAAGTTGTGCCGGAGGCTGAGCTCATCTTAATCGCTGTCGGCACGCCGCCAAAAAAGAACGGCGAAGCAGATACGCGGCACGTTGAACAAGCGGCGAGAGAAGTTGCACAAGTCTGCCATCCAAATCGGCACTATACCCTCGTCGTCAAATCGACGGTGCCTATCGGCACGAACCTGCGCGTCGCCGAAGTTGTCGATGAGGTGTTCGCGACGCGCGGGATTCAAGGGAACGTTTCTGTCGCATCCAACCCAGAGTTTTTGCAAGAAGGTTTGGCATTGCAAGGCGCGTTCTACCCAGACCGGATTGTCGTCGGCGCGCACTGCGATGATGCTATTGATGCGTTACGTCGCCTGTATCAGCCGCTGCTTGAACAAACGTTCGATCCGCCGAGCACGTTCCCGCGCCCAGAAACCTATCATCTCCCACCGATGATGACGACAGACCCGAGCAGCGCGGAGATGCTCAAATACGCCGCAAACACGTTCCTCGCGCTGAAAATCAGTTTTATCAACGAAATCGCCGGGCTTTGCGAGAAGGTCGGCGCAGATGTAACCGAAGTCGCACGCGGCATCGGACTTGACACGCGCATCGGACATCGATTCCTGCAGGCCGGACTCGGCTGGGGTGGCAGCTGCTACCCGAAGGATACGGCGGCGTTGCTAGGTGTCGCGGCGCAATGGGAATATGCGATGCCAATTACGGAAGCCGCGCGCGCCGTGAATTTTCGGCAGCGCGAAGTCATCGTTGAAAAACTGCGCGACGCATTTAAAACCTGCTGTGGAGAAAAAAACGCGATGCAGGGAAAAACCGTCGGCATCCTCGGACTCGCCTTTAAGCCGAACACGGATGACGTTCGTTCCGCACCCGCGTTGGATATTATCCGATGTCTCGTTGCAGCGGGGGCAAGCGTTCGCGCGCACGATCCAATTGCGATGCCGAATGCAGAGAAGGATTTACAGGATTTAATGGCTCTGGACAGAACGACAGTGGATTTTCAGGAAGATGTGTATCGCCTTTCCCACGGTGCAGATGCATTGGTGCTTGTCACCGAATGGGATATTTATCACCGATTGGAGTTGCGCAGACTAGCGAAGCAGATGCGGACTCCCATTTTGATTGACGGCCGCAATGTATATTCGCCGCACGAAGCGCGCGAGGCGGGGTTTCATTATGTCGGAGTAGGCCGGTAGGAGGGACCTCCCGGTTCCGATACCGAGAAGATGGACGCAAAGGTCTCCATACTTCACCGGTAGGCGCGGTTTCCAACCGCGCACGCGCTCAACTGCGCGCTGCCACCGCCCGTCTACCAGATGCGTTTCCATCCGCCACCGGTAGGCGCGGTTTCAAACCGCGCACTGACAACGCGAACCTACCGGTTCATATTACAAAACAGAGAAACAACAATGATTCAACAACCGCAACCTTTTGAACCGCAATGGCCGCGATATTGCCCACAGAGACCTTTTCCACCGTATCGGCATATTCCCGGTGTTACGCCGCATCCCATTCGGGATGCGCTTGGACATAGTTATGAACCCGCAGGAGAGGCATCGCATCACGATGTCTCCGATGCCCCGCTTCCGCCAGAGATGTGGCGTGAAAACGAGGAATACCTCTACGGCGTAGATCTCTATAACTTTGCGTATTGGTGGGAGGCGCACGAGGCGTGGGAAGGGCTGTGGCACCAGGCGGAGGATACGTATCGGCTTTTCCTGCAAGGGTTAATTCAGATATCGGCGGCGCATATCAAGTATCATTCACGAATGCTCAGACCTTTGCGGACGCTCTCCACTGCCGGGCGCAAGAAGTTGCATCAGGTTGTGATTGAGTCATACGGCACGCGCTGTGTTTATATGGGAGTAGACCTGTCTGAATTTCTGGAGAATGCTGCAGCGTTCTTCGCGTCGTTCTTTGCGGATATTGTCACAGAAGATACCTATCGGGAGGCTGCGGTGAGGGCTCCGCTGATTCGGCTTAGGTTCTGATATGAGACAGGCCTGACGACGAGCCCGGTAGGCGCGCTTTGTAAGCGCGCACGGGTTTCGCGGTTGTAAACCGCGCCTACGCGATTTGTGAGACATAGAACGAACCCGGTAGGCGCGTTTTGTAAGCGCGCGCGGGTTGGGTTTCGCGGTTGTAAACCGCGCCTACGCGATTTGTGAGACATAGAACGAACCCGGTAGGCGCGCTTTTCAAGCGCGCGCGGGTTGGGTTGCGCGGCTGGAAACCGCGCCTACGCGATTTGTGCTGCGTCAATCCTAACTCAATTAAGAGCACCAGAGCTCAAACTACAGAGGTGAGTGTGGTATCCTTTCTTCCCTTCCTCATTTTTGTGGTGGTTTGCCTTTTCATCGTTGTGCTGTTGGTGGTTGCGTTTAAGATAGGCGCGCACTTTGGCAGAAGCGATGTTGATGAGTTCCGCGCGGCGCGGTGCGGGCAGTGTCAAACGCGGCGGAATCCGGTGAAGACAGGCACTGTCCGGAATCTCGTTGAATTTGAGATGCGGTGCCCGCGCTGTGGGCACATTTCGTGGGATATTCCGCCGAAGACGAATTTGTCCTCGCGCCCCACAGAGCGCGACGAGCCACCTCTGTAAGCGCGGCCACAATCTCCACCGAGAGCTCACTTCTCCTCTTACCCTCATCGAGCGGCATGTTCCCGAAGAAACGCAACGATTTTCGGAGCAATCGGCCGAAGCGTTTCTGCTAACTCATCATCGTAAATAGCAAGGAATATGCCTTTGTCAACATCTAAGGGAAACCCCTTCTTTTGTTCGACACCGTTAAGCGCATACCGAACCCGCACGAGCGGACCGAATTTCTTTCCGTGCCGATAGGGACGTTCTACACGCAGGAACTCAATGGTGTCAGTCCCTGGCACGCGCCCATTGATGTCAATCGTCTTCATAGTGTAATCGACCCGGTTTGCGGGTTGAATTTTGTGGATGTTCATGAGAGTGTCTCCTCTGTAGGCGGGACAGGCAGATATAGAAATCCGCCCTTACAATCAAACCTCTCCATCCCAATAACTGAGACTTTCATCTTTCCGATAAATCTTGCCGATGACATAAGGCAACACCTTGTTAGAATCAGGGTATTCACTCACATCATGGGGAATGGTTGTGCCGAGGATGAACAACGTAACAGGCACATCGGTTTCGTTGATGAACTTGTGCGCGCCGATTGCACCCGGCGGAAACGCAATGAAGTCGCCCTCCCGCACGCTCACATCGCCTCGCGGCGTTCTGAGCGTGCAAGCACCCTCCATCACATAACACATTTCCTCGCCGAAGTTGTGGAAATGCATCGGGAAACTCATCTTGCCCGGCTGGAGGCGAATTAGCCGATACCCCAGATTTTTGCTGCCGATAAGCGCATCGATGTCTTTATCCTCAAAATCGTAAGGCACCGGCGCGTTTTTCTTTGCCCACGCTATCTCATCGATGTGGATGCGGTTGATATAGATATCGCGTCGCGCTTGCAGGCAGTCAATAAGGCGTTGCCGTCCGCCTCTGAAGATAGAGTGGCCATCTCCGACGAGAATGGCATTGAAGCGGAGTGCCAGGATTTTGCGGAGTTCCAGCGCGGCTTTCGGCGCATTTTCCAACTTTTCATCTGACAGTAACGTCACCGCGCCCATCGGTTCCCCGACAACCAAATCGCCGAAGAGGACGACGTGCTTGCCGGGAAAATAGAGCGCGATTTCACCCGGGCTCTTCCCATGCTGCAAATGCACGGTGTGTAACCCTGGCACAATCTCTTCGCCATCACAAATCGTTCGCGCGGGGGTGACGTTGAGCGCATCGGCATCCGCCTCATGCACGATTATCTCGGCACCGGTGAGTTCCTGCAAGGCGACTGCTTCGCGTTCGTGGTCCCGGTTAGTTAGGACAATCCACTTCGCGCCGCCGAGTTCAGCGAGCTGCGCTTCGTCGGAACTGCTCATTGGAACCGGATCGATGAGGATGTTTCCTTCCTGCCGCACCCACAGATGTCCATTAAAGTCGATCTGTCGTTCCTCGCTGAAGACCGACCAGGTGTATATGTCTTCAAAAATCAAGCGTTTCATGTGTGTTATACCAAATTCATTTGATCTGTAGTTCAAGAGCGTCCGATCTTGACCTGTTTGGCCTGTAGGTGGCAGGCAACCCGAACTACAAAGGTTAATTGCGTATCAGTGATTCCCGGCATTTTGTCGATGAGCGCGCTTCCAACGCGCGCCTCCCGGTGTTGTGGTTTCAGGGTTGTTCTTCTTTTGAAGCGAACCCGTAGACCTCAATTTCGTGGGCATAGGCTCTGCCGAGTTGGATTGGCCGCACCATCGCATTGTGACGTTCGGAAAATCTTCGTGCGCCTTGCTTGTCGTCAGCGGTGCCGCTGATATAGACGCGAAGTGCCTCCGTGACGACACTCGCCCGCATCTCAATTGCCGGCCCTCGGTTATTCTGAACCTGCAGAATTGCCCGCCACTGTCCATTGCCTTGGAGTTTCTGATAGACCATGGCATCCCGAATGTTCGTGCCGCGGATGACGATGCGGTGGATGGGCTTCCGAGTTGGCAGCGTGATGTGAATCCACCTGCCATCGGCATACCCCCTAGTTTTCGCATCGCCATCTATCATCGCCGGGTCTGTGCAGGTTACGCCTTCCGTGATAGCATAGTTGGTCCATTCCTGCGGTTCAATGAGGGCGCGGAGGGCCTGGGATTGGCACCCGGAAAATGGGATAATCGCGCAGAGTGATAAGAAAATAAGGTAATGTCGCATCGGTTCCTCCTCTTTCCAGCGAATGTAGCACCAGGGAGCGTTAGCGAGGGATAGGCCCTCGCGCTACGGGTTCTGAATGGCAAAATAGGTCTTCGCGCTATGAGCCAGGAGGCGTTTCTTGCTTCGCATACGCCTGCACTAAGTCGCCTTTGCGGAAGCCGGGGACAGCGGTGGCGCACTCCTGTGCTAAGCGTTCATAATTGATGCACATGAGCCGCGCCAAGACGTTCGGATTTTTCGCCT
>PYJE01000138.1 GCA_003635305.1 Candidatus Poribacteria bacterium
GCGACAGCAGCGGGGAATTTTGCGTTCACGACGCTACCCACCGGCGCGATGACTCGGAGGGGCTCCATGCATCCGGCGTTAGAAGGCACGGCTACCCCCGCTATGCATCGGAACGTATAGAAGACTGCGGAGAGGGTGATGGCGTAAATCGCATTGACAGAACCGCGCACCTGTCCCGCTGTGCCACTGAAGTCAACGACTGCCTCATCCCCTTTAATCTCAATGGCGACGCGGATTTCAACGGGTGCATCGGTAATGCCGTCATTGTCTAAAAAATCGGCATGGGTATAGCGGCCGTCGGGGATTTCTCGCAGGCAGGCGCGCATCATTCGGCTGGAATAGGCGCACAGTGCCTGCATGGCTGCTTCCATTTCCGCGATGCCGTACTTGTCAGCCATCTCCTGCAAGCGGCGTTCGCCGATGCGGTTTGCGGCAAGTTGTGCCTCCAAGTCGCCGCGTCGTTCTGTTGGTGTGCGCACGTTAGCAAGAATGAGCTCCCACAAATCGGTGTCTAACTGTCCGCCTCGGATGAGTTTGATAGGTGGGATGCGGATGCCTTCTTGGATGACACTCGTTGCAAGTGGCATGGAGCCGGGTGTCATCCCGCCGACATCGGCGTGGTGTGCCCTATTCGCCACGAAAAACGTAGGTTTCGCGTCTTCCGCGACGAAAATCGGCGCGACAAGGGTAATGTCGGGGAGGTGGGTGCCGCCGCGATAAGGATCATTCAGTGCAATCATGTCGCCCGGTGCCATGTCAGCGTATTCAATTGCGGCGAGCACAGAGAGCGGCATGGAGCCGAGGTGTGCGGGGATATGTGCGGCTTGCGCTACCATCTGTCCGGTGTCATCAAACACGGCGCAGGAGAAATCGAGTCGTTCTTTGATGTTCGGTGAGAATGCGGTGCGCTGGAGCGTCACGCCCATCTCTTCTGCGACAGAGGTGAGCATGTTTTTGTAAAGTTCTAATTTGATGGCATTGAAGTTCATATTTGTTGTTTGGGCAAAAGTCGATTTTAACATGATGTCAATCCTTTTTTTGCGGTATTGACATCGCTATTTTATTATTTAAAAGGATGCACGGGGTGAGCATCCTATCCAACAGGTTGATGAGAGTTTAACATCAAACCACTTTTTTGTCAAGCCAGGAGCAGGATGGACAGGATTAAGCAGGATGGACAGGATTAAGCAAACGTTCCGGTGCATCGTCTCTCTCTTAATCCTGAAAATCTTGTGAATCTTGGAAATCCTGCTCCGATTTACAGGATTAAGCAAACGTTCCTGTGCATCGTCTCTCTTCATCCTGACACTCTTGAAACACGATGAACAGGATGAAGAAACACGGGGTTTGATACGGAAACCTAAATCCTGAGCAGGATTCACAAGATTCACAAGATGAACAGGAGAAGAGACTTCCGTTCACCTACGTTTTCCTCTTCATCCTGAAAATCTTGAAAATCCTGTAAATCCTGCTCATCTCTTGTAAATCCTGCTCATCTCTTGAACATCCTGCTCATGCGTTGTCTACATCCCCAGCCCTGGTGGGGTTTTGAAAACGGGGAATTTGATAACAATCCGTTTGTGCAAGGGGAGGTATATTGGCTTGATGTAGAGTAAAAAAAGTTTGACAAAAATAGGGGAATAGTGTTAAACTAAAAGGGAACATTTTAGGTTTGACACAATTGGATGGAGAAGTTCATATCATTAGACGGAACTATTGAGTTCGGAAATGCTTTCCCGGTGGAAGGGAATCGAAACTCCCCGGTAGGCGCGGTTTGAAACCGCGTCTACCGGGTTCGTGTTCAGAAATGCCATCCCGGGGCAAGGGAATTGAAACAGGACAAGACCAGGTGCTCTTGCCCTACGCGCGCCGAGGCAGCGTTCGGAAACGCCCCCACTGGAAAGCGAATAAAAACAAAAACGGCGAAAACGTGTCAGAACTGTTAGATTTGTTCCAAAACACCTGCCCATTTGAAAGCAATAGAACCTCACCTTCCTTTAAGGCAAGATTGCCCAATCTTCTACATCGGGACTTCTACATCGGGACAGGGATGTCCCGCCTACCGAGTTTTCCTCTGTCCTGAGCAGGCCATCTGCGAACTGAACAACTCCGATGCTTGGAGAGAAATCATGAAATCTGTCACTATCGCTTTAATCGGCGCGGGAGGGATGGCGAATAGCGTTCATTACCCTTCCCTCGCCGAATGTGATGATGTCACCCTCGTCGGTTTGTGCGATGTGGTGCCATCGAAACTGCACGCCACCGCGGAACGCTTTGAGATAGCGCATACCTTCACGGACTATCGGGAGATGCTGGAGAAAACGAGCCCCGACGCTGTCTATATCCTCATGCCGCCGCAACACCTGTTCCCCCTCGTTATCCATTGCCTCTCGCAAGGGCACCATGTCTTTATTGAGAAACCGCCCGGCGTAACGCTCCATCAAACGCAGGAGATGGCGCGAGTTGCCGAAAAGCACGGATGCAAAACGATGGTAGGGTTCAACCGCCGCTTTATCCCGCTCCTGCAACAGGTGAAGGCGAAAGTGGAGGCGCACAGCTCCATTATTCAATGCATGGCCACCTTCCACAAAAACAGCCCCAGCGCGCTTTATTACGATGGCATCATCGACGTGCTGACATGCGACGCGATTCATGCTGTAGATACACTCCGCTGGCTCGGCGGCGGTGAGGTGAGAGCTGTCGCGAGCGACATTAACCGCTTCGATTCGGAACGCGAGAACAGCTTCAACGCGATTGTCAAGTTCACGAGCGGTGCGTCTGGGTATCTCTGCACCAATTGGGCAGTCGGCGGCCGCATCCACACCTTTGAGATGCATGCGCGCGGGATTTCCGCCTATATCAATCCCGATGCCGGCGGCCGCGCAACGCTTCACACCCGCGAAGGCATCGCTGAAATGACACCCGAAGCCGCCGCTGGTTCTGACGCGATGCACAAAACATACGGCTTTTACGGCGAAAGCCGCCACTTTGTCGATTGCATGCAGCAGGACAGGCAGCCCCTCACCTGTTTCGCCGATGCAATCAAAACGATGGAGCTCGTGCAAGCCATTTACCGAAATCGGATAGATGACGCGTAAATTGGCACGATTCTTGCTATCAATTTCACTATGGAGACGCAGCATATCCCAGTTTTACGCGACGAGGTGCTTGAATTCCTCAAACCGAAACCCGATGGCGTTTATGTCGATGCCACAGTAGGATTGGGAGGACACAGCCTCGCGATATTAGAGACATCCGCGCCGAACGGGCACGTCATCGGCATTGATGCAGACGCGGCGGCTCTCGCTATCGCCCGAACGAGACTGAACGTTTTTCCAGAACGGCACTGTTTAATCCACGGCAACTTCGCCGATATGACAGCGTTGCTCGCGCATCACGCCGTTGATGCAGTAGATGGGATACTGCTTGACGTAGGCGTGTCTTCATTCCAATTGGATACGCCGGAGAGAGGGTTTAGTTTTCGCCACCCCGCGCCGTTAGATATGCGGATGGACGCGCGTCAGTCACTCACGGCGATGCACGTCGTTAACGAAAACGCAGCTGAGACGCTGACAGAGATTTTTCGGCGGTATGGCGAGGAACGGTTCGCACGGCGCATCGCGCATCGCATCGTGCAGGCACGGCAGCAAGGGAAAATAACCACAACGACGCAACTCGCGGAGATTGTGGCGACAGCGGTTCCGCCGCGGCGAGCCGCTCGCATCCACCCTGCGACGCGCGTGTTTCAGGCACTGCGCATTTACGTCAACGCCGAATTGGAGAACCTCACCACCGGATTAGACGCGGCGATATCGCTGCTGAAACCGGGCGGCTGTCTCTGTGTGATAACGTTCCATTCGCTTGAGGATAGGATTGTCAAGCGGTGCTTTCAGATGGGCGCGCGCGCTTGTATCTGTCCGCCGAAAACGCCTGTCTGTATCTGTAGACATCGTCCCTCGTTGCAGATTTTAACGAGAAAGCCGGTGCAACCCTCAGCGGATGAGAGGCGGCGCAATCCGCGCGCGCGTAGTGCCAAATTACGCGCCGCACGCAAAATAGTGAAAAAACCTGTATCTTAAACCTGATTTCAACGTTTACATGTTAGAGAAGGAGGAAGACACGGCGTGCAGAATTCACACCATTTTTCAACGCGCAGAACAAAGACAGAAGAACCGAAGCCGAAAAGGCAGTTTCCGTTCGTCTATGTCGTGCTCGGGCTCTGTTTTTGTATCTTTGCCGGCAGCGTCTGGTTCTCATCTTACGCAAAGAAAGTCGCACTGCAACGGAAGCCTGTCTACGAGACGCAGAAAACCCTCATCCAAGATGAAATCCATCAACTTGAATTGGAAGAGGCGACGTTAACCTCCATCGCACGTATCCGACGCATCGCAGACGAACTCGGCATGATAGAACCGACGGAAGCGGCGCGAGTCCTCAAGGAGAGAACTCATGCGAAATAGCCCGAAAAATAACACCCATTTATCCATTCGCCGCCTGGTTTTCGTCCTTATCGTGCTACAGATAGGTTTCGCGGTGTTGCTCGGCAAGTTGTATATGCTGCAGGTTGTTGATAGCACCGCCGGCGGGGATGCCGATGCCTATGAAAGGCTCTCCCGCCGCGCAACGAATGTCAAACGCGGAAAAATTTTGGACAGGCATGGCACCATCCTTGGCTTGAGTCGGCACCGCCTCCATGTATCCGCCGACCCGAGGTATATGCGCGCGGAACCGGCGGAGGTAGCACGGGCCCTTGCACCTATCTTGGGCGCATCTGAATCCGAACTGCGCGCGCAACTCGCCCGTAAAAATAAGCGGTTCGTCTCCCTGAAAAAGGATGTTGATTACGAAGCACTCGATGAGATTCGCGCGCTCCGGAAAAAGTATCGCGGGTTAAAATACACGATTTCGCAGGGACGCTCCTATCCGAAAGGTTCGCTTGCCGCGCAGGTTATCGGGAACGTCAATGCCGAAAATAGCGGTGAGGGGATTGAATACCAATATAACGAGTATCTCACGCGAGCGGCGCAGCGCGAACGCCGCGCGCGTCTCGCACAAGGCACCGATGCGAACGAACCGGTGCGTCGCCTGCTCGGAAACGCCGCAGCCGATTACGGGCACAGCATCATGCTGACGATTGACGAATACGTTCAGTATATCGCCGAGAATGAGCTCGCGGCGGCATGCCAGCAGTGGAACGCGCCGCGGGGCACCGTCATCGTCTTGGCATCGCAAACGGCGGAGATACTGGCACTCGCCAACTATCCAACGTATAATCTGAACGCTTACGGCGATGCCAGCGAGGCGGCGAAACGGAATTTGGGGGTGTGGCACGCGTATGAACCCGGCTCGGTATTCAAAATTATCGCCTCTTCCGCCACGCTGAACGAAGGCATGATGACACGGGAGACCCCGATTTTTTGCGAACACGGCCGGTTCCGGATAAGCCGTGCCAGGGTTATCAAGGATGTCTCACCGAAAGGGTGGTTGACGCTGGAGGAAGTCCTCCACAAATCCAGCAATATCGGAATGATTAAGATTGTGAAGGAGCTCGGACATCAGAACTTTAGTGCTTACATCGAGAAATATGGCTTCGGTAGGAAAACCGGCATCGATTTGCCGTATGAACACAGCGGCAGTCTTTATGCCGTGAGAAACTGGGATACGAACTCCCTCGGTTCCGTGCCGTTTGGACAGGGCATCCTTGTCACGCCGCTGCAGATGGTGAGCGCGCTGAACGTCATCGCGAACGGTGGTGAGCTGCTACGTCCATATATCACTCGCGAAATTCGGGATAGTGCCGGTAACGTCGTGAAAAAGGTATACCCCATCTCGGTGCGCCGCGTGTTGGATGCGGAAGTTGCGAGACAGATGACAGAGATACTCGTCGGTGTGGTAGAAGATGGCAGCGGGCGGCGCGCGCAGGTGGAAGGCTATCGCGTCGCCGGGAAAACCGGCACCGCCCAAAAAGCGGAGAAAGACGTAGGTTACGCCAGCGGCAAGGAGACGATGTCTTTCATGGGATTCCTGCCGGCTGAAAACCCGAAGGTGTCTATTATCGTCATGCTTGATGAGCCGACAGGGGCGCGTTTCAGCGGGCAAATCGCCGGCCCGCTTTTCAAAGCCGTTGCCACGCAGACGATGCAATACTTCAAACAGACAGAATTCTTTGGAACGCCGCCTGCACACGAGGCATCCGCGCCCGCTATTACAGAGTAATCGGAGCTTCCATTTTTCTGTTAGTCGCAATGCGTTCGATGGACATTCTTCGTAAAAGGGACATGCCTTTTCGTAAACCCGAAATCGACGTTTCTGTTAGTCGCAATGCGTTCGGGGGACATTCTTCGTAAAAGGACATGCCTTTTCGTAAACCCGAAATCGACGTTGTCGATTTCTACTCTCTTGCAATACCTATGCGACGCTTATCTCTCGGTTCAATTGACGCTGCAAGTGACATTTCTACTCTATTGCAATACCTATGCGACAATCAACTATGCACCTCACATCCCTGCTTCGTGGACTGGAGATTCTTGCCAAAACTGGCTCTCTCATGCGTGAGATAACCGGCATCGCTAGCGACAGCCGGAACGTCGCACCGGGGAACGTTTTCGCCTGTTATCACGGCCTCGCCGTTGATGGACATCGGTTCATCCCCGCGGCGGTTGCAAGCGGCGCGAACGTTGTTATCGGAGAGAAACCGGCAGATGACGTGGAGTTAGCCGAACATGTAACATATCTGCAAGTGCCGAACGGACGGCGCGCACTCTCGCTGGCATCGGCGAATTGGCACGGGAACCCGGCGGAACGTTTGAAACTCATCGGAATTACTGGCACGAATGGGAAGACTTCCACGGCGCATCTCATCCATGCAATTCTCACGAAGAGTGGGAAAAAGGCGGCACTCCTCGGCACGGTGGGACATCACTACGGCGATGTGTTTGTGCCGACTGTGCTCACAACTCCCGATGCGTTTGAGCTCCACGCGCTTTTCAAGCAATTCGCCGAGGCAGGTGTGGGATATGTGGTGATGGAGACATCTTCGCAGGGGCTCGCGCAGCATCGGTTGGCAGGACTCACGTTTGATACAGCCGTATTTACCAATTTAACGCAAGAACATCTTGATTATCACGGCACGATGGAGGCGTATCTTGCGGCGAAACTAATGCTCTTTGCGCAGCTCGCGGCGGATGGGGTTGCGCTGCTTAACGGCGACGCGCCTGCCGCAGCGCAGATTGCCGAGGCTGTCGGGAAACGCCGAGTCTGGACATACTCGCTTCAGAACGATGCGGATTTACGTTGCAAGGATGTTGAATTGTCGCTGAGCCGCGTCGCGTTCACGGCGGTTACGCCGCACGGCGAGGTGCCCGCGCAGCTGCGGTTGCTCGGCGAATATAACCTATACAACGCACTCGCCGCGATAGGCGTGGGGATTCGTTACGGCTGTCCTATCGCCGCAATTCAGGAAGGCCTCGCCGCTACCGTCGTGCCGGGGAGGTTTGAGCTGGTGGATAAGGGACAGGATTTCGCCGTTATTGTCGATTACGCGCATACGCCCGATGGATTGGAGAATGTGCTGCGTGCGGCGAGAGGCATTACCAACCGCTCGCTCATCTCTGTTTTCGGTTGCGGCGGTGACAGGGATGTCGGCAAACGCCCGAAAATGGGACAGATTTCGGCGGAACTCGCGGATTACAGCGTTATCACTTCCGATAATCCGCGCACCGAAGAGCCCACCGAAATTATCGCGCAGATTGTGTCAAATTTACCACATGATACCCACTATGTGTCTATTTTGCAGAGACGCGAGGCAATTCAGCACGCCATTGCAACGGCGAAATCGGGCGATGTCATCGTCATCGCCGGCAAAGGACACGAGGATTATCAGGAAATTCACGGACAACGATTCCCGTTTGACGATAGGCAGGTGGCCGCCGAGGCGATTTTCTGTTGTTCGCAAGGCGAAGCAGGATTTGCAA
>PYJE01000139.1:0-10326 GCA_003635305.1 Candidatus Poribacteria bacterium
GCCATCGGCTTCTCGGTAATCACGCCGAGCACACCGCTCTCGGCGGCGGCGATGGTAGGTTCAGCGCGAACGCTCTGCCACGTAGTGATGCTGACGATATCCAGGTCTTCCTTGTCGCACATTTCCCGGAAATCGGCATAGTGCGTTGGGAGCGAGAATTCGTCTGCGAATTTGGCGGCGGATTCCGCACTGATATCCGATGCGGTGACGACTTGTGCGCGCCCGGTGCTAGCCCAATTCCGCGTGTGTGAGCGTCCCATGCCACCGCATCCAATAATGCCGATACGATAGGTTTTGTCTGCCATTAGGTATACCTCGTGTTTGAAATGATGAAGGATTTTATCAGAAGTGGTGGTTTAATGCAAGCAGATTTTCAGGAGCAGGCATTTTTCAGCATCCACGCGGGCTATAGACATTATAGGCATTTACGGGGTGAGGCGCACATGTCTCTTCAGGTCCGTTAGGACCGGCATGTCTATAGAAAAACGCACATCGCACAACAAATCCACGCGGGCTATAGACATTATAGGCATTTACGGGGTGAGGCGCACATGTCTCTTCAGGTCCGTTAGGACCGGCATGTCTATAGAAAAACGCACATCGCACACCAAAAAGGTCTGGAAGACCTTAATACAAAGACACCTGAACCTGTCCGAACATTAAGGTCCTCCAGTCCTTGATTGCTCAGCATCCGCGCGTACTATAGACATTAAGGTCTTACAGACCTAAAGAGAGTAATGAACCAAATGCCCCTAATCCTGGCAATCCTGCTTCAGACAGATGAGACAGGCGGAGGCGACATGTGTCTTTTTTGACACATCCCGCTGAATGCAGAACCCCCGTGTTTTCCGATATGTGTAACAAAAACCGAGTTGGCATCGTTTATGCAATAGAGCTTGTAAACTCGCAAAATTTTTTACGGATTTCCCGCAGGCGTGCCACTTCGCGGTGAAAGCACGTAAGGAGAATAACAATGGAACAATTGATTGTCAACGGTCCCACTCGGCTTGAAGGAACTATCCCGGTCAGTGGGTGCAAAAACGCGGTGCTCCCCATCGCTGTTGCGGCGGCGATTTTGGGAGACAGTGTCAGCGTGCTTCGTAACGTGCCAGATTTGACAGACGTTGCAACGCTGCGCGCGGTGTTGGAAGGCCTCGGTGCCGCAACGAAACTGAAAGGTTCAACACTCTATATCCAGCCGGTAAATCATCTGGAATATGAGGCACCTTATGAATTGGTGCGGAAGATGCGCGCCTCTATCTACGTGCTAGGGCCCCTCGTCGCGAAACTGGGGCGCGCCAAAGTCTCGTTCCCCGGCGGCTGTGCCATCGGCCCGCGGCCGATCGATTTGCATATCCGCGGGCTAGAACATCTCGGCGCGCAGGTGCAGGTACAGCAGGGTTATATTTACGCGCAAGCACCGCGCTTAGTCGGCACAGAGATGTATCTCACCGGGCAATACGGCCCGAGCGTCGGCGCGACAGCGAACGTGATGATGGCGGCGACGCTGGCAGAGGGGACAACCGTTATCCGCGGCGCAGCGCGCGAACCGCACGTCAGCGATCTGGCGCGGTTCCTCAATGCAATGGGCGCGAATATTGAAGGCATCGGCACGCCCATGCTCACCATTCACGGCGTGAAACATCTCCGCGGCACCGAACACACCGTCATCAGCGACGACATTGAAGCCGGCACTTTCATGGCAGCCGCCGCTATCACGAAAGGCGATGTCTATGTCAAAGGCATTACGGCGGCACAACTCCCCGCCGTTTCAGATAAACTGACTGAAGCAGGCGTGGCGTTGGATTGGGACGACGGTGGCGTGCGTGTCACAACGCCGCGGCCCCTCAGCGGCATCGACGTGACGACGAGCCCGTTCCCAGAATTTCCGACAGATATGCAGGCGCAGATTATGGGCCTGCTCTGCCTCGCGTCGGGCACTAGCACCATCACCGAGAAAGTTCACACGGATAGGTTTATCCACGCGGCGGAACTGAATCGGATGGGCGCGAACATCGCGCTGGATGGCCGCCGGGCAGTGATTCACGGTGTGTCAAGTCTCAGCGGTGCACCCGTGATGGCTTCCGATTTGCGCGCCGGTGCGGTCCTAGTCGCAGCCGGTATGGCGGCGATGGGGGAGACTGTCGTATCGCGTGTCTATCACATCGACCGGGGTTATGAATCGATGGAGAAAAAGTTGAATCGTATCGGCGCGAATATCCTCAGAGTCAACGACTCTTGGGAGGAAATGTAAGCGAAGCTGGAAAACGCGAGCGGCAGCACTACTTGAAATCAGAAAACCACTCGCAAATCGTAGCGCGAGGGCCTATCCCTCGCAATACGACACTCAGAAAACCACTCGCAAATCGTAGCGCGAGGGCCTGTCCCTCGCAACGCGACACTCAG
This sequence comes from Candidatus Poribacteria bacterium, assembly GCA_003635305.1. Taxonomy (GTDB): domain Bacteria; phylum Poribacteria; class WGA-4E; order WGA-4E; family WGA-3G; genus AGPOR5. The sequence goes on from PYJE01000139.1 coordinate 2,407, forward strand.
ACAAACCACTCGCAAATCGTAGCGCGAGGGCCTGTCCCTCGCAATACGACACTCAGACAAACCACTCGCAAATCGTAGCGCGAGGGCCTGTCCCTCGCAACGCGACACTCAGACAAACCGCCTACGGTATCTGGATAGATATCCGGAGAGATACATGTTACGAATTATTGAGACGCATACCCCGGGGGCAGAAGCCTTCCTCGCAAAACTGAAGGCCCGGGGCAAATTAACAGACGCGGGTATCTTAAAGACGGTGCGGCGCACGCTAAGCGAGGTGCAAAGCGAAGGCGATAAAGCCGTCGCCCGTTATACCCGCAAACTCGATGCACCGCGCTTCTCGGCGAAGGAACTTCGGGTTACACGCGAAGAATTCGGGCAGGCCTATTTAGAAGTTACCTCCGAATTTATTGAGGCCATTACGCACGCGCGGGAGAACATCGAGAAGTTCCACCGAAAGCAGTTGCGCACCTCGTGGATGTCCACCGAAGCAGACGGCGTGCTACTCGGACACCTCATCCGTCCCTTGAAACGTGTGGGCATCTGCGTCCCATCGGTGAGTCAACTGTTGGTTTCTTCGTTGCTGATGAACGTTGTGCCGGCTACTGTCGCCGAGGTTGAGGAAATCGCGATGTGCATGGGCCCGCAACGCAATCGGAAGATTAACCCGCACATGTTGGTGACAGCGGCGGAATGCGGGGTGCAGGAAGTCTATAAATGCGGCGGCGCGCAGGCTGTCGCCGCTATGGCTTACGGCACCGAAACCGTAGCACCTGTTGACAAAATCGTCGGCCCCGGCAATCTTTACGTCCAACTCGCCAAAAAAGAGGTTTACGGGCACGTTGACATTGATAAACTCGCCGGTCCCAGCGAGATTTTGGTTATCGCCGATAGCACGGCAGACCCGGATTATGTCGCCGCTGACCTGATTTCCCAAGCAGAGCACAAATCTGACAGTTCGGCCATCCTCGTCACCCCCTCCCTCGGATTTGCGGAGCAGGTGAAGGCGGCGATAGAGATTCAAGCGCAGTCACTGCCCCGGCAAGCGGAGATTGTGCAGGCGTTTGAAAACTACGGGGCGGCGTTTATTGTGGCGGATTTAGCGGAGGCGGTGGCACTCACGAACGTCATCGCGCCGGAGCATGTCGAATTGCACGTGGAGAATCCGCTGGATTGGTTCGGGGAGATTCGGAACGCGGGTGCGATTCTCCTCGGCGCGTATTCGCCGGAAGCGGTGGGAGATTACATCGCCGGTCCGAGCCACATTCTGCCGACAGGGACAGCGGCGCGCTATGCCTCGCCGCTCAGCGTTGACGATTTCCTCAAGAAGACGAGTCTCATCTCCTACACGAAGCCCGCGCTTGCGAAGGTAACACCGGATGTCGTGAAACTCGCAGAGGTAGAGGGGTTGGAAGGCCACGCCGCGGCGATGAAAATTCGGTTTGAAGAGGATTAGTCGAGCACGAAGGGTTCCCGTTTAAAGCGTGCGCGGATAGCATTCGCGGACGCTAATATCGCCGGCAAACGAATGAGCCGTCGTTCGAGCCGCCGTTTGCCGGGGATATCGCTGATGACAAGCCCCATGAGAAGCGTCAAAATGCCTTGTCCTGGTAGCACCAGTTGCGCAATGCCGACAAGAATCAGTAGCACGGCGAACAGGTTTTTCAGCACAGCCAGTCCGACGCGTAAAACAGGTTGCTTGATGCGGCTCATCCGTTTCGTGGCAGTGAAATAGTCACACGGCAGGTGAGCGATGACGATGGCGCATCCAACGAGACTCGCCACCAAACTGATAGCGGAGAGGATGCTGACAATAACCCAATGCGCCTTTAAGAACGCAAAGAGGGGCTCGCTTTGCGCTTTGAGCCATTCCCAGAGAAGCGAGCCGTAATTTTTTAGTGTATCAATGAACGCCAATCGGTTTCCCCTTATCTGCGCGCCACTGCGCCTCCGTCAATTGTCATAATGTCACCACTGATATAAGCCGCGTCATCGGAGGCGAGGAACAGCACCGCGCCGATGTAATCCCAGACCGTGGCACCGCGTTCAAGCGGCGGTGCATCCGGTGAAACTGAGGGCAATTCGGGCAAAGTATCGTCGTCAGGGAGATTGCGCGCCGCGTTCATCCCTGTCGGCGCGCCGCCGCCCGGTGCTACCGCATTGACGGTGATGCCATACGGACGCAGCTCCAGCGCGAGGCTGCGAGTTAAACGGTTCACAGCGGCTTTGCTGACGCAATAACTGAGCACGCCAACGTGCGATTCCTCGGCGAAAATGGAGGAATTGTTAATGATTCTGCCGCGGATGCCCTGCGCTATCATCACCTTCGCTACGGCTTGCGCGCACAGCAGACTGCCCTTGACGTTCACCGCCATCACCTTGTCAAACTGTTCCGGTGTAAGTTCAAACAACGGCTGGCGGCCGAGAATACCCGCGTTGTTGAATAGAATGTCCACCCGATTAAAATGCGTTAATGTTGTATCAACGGCCGCTTGAACCTGTTCTGGCACGGTGACATCCAACGGCACGGCGATGGCTTTTCCGCCGTTTGCGTTCACTTCTGCTGCGACTGCATCGGCACTTCTGCCCCCGGCGACAACTACTGCTGCGCCTTCCCGCGCAAAGGCGAGGCACGCCGCCCTGCCAATCCCGAGCGGGCCGCCGCCGCCCGTTATGAAAACTACCTTATTTTCAAAACGCATCGTGATGCTCCTTCCCGATTTGGTTTCTCTCATTAAGTTTAGCATATTTGAGGATTGGATGTCAAGGGGAAGTGTCTGAAGCCGGGGCCGATTCAGTTGTCCCACTTCTGTAATTTGAACTCGCTCAAAACTTTGGCACGAATGCCATGTGAACTCTCACGGAAAACGGAATCGCTCTGTGCGTCCTCCGCAGTGGCTTGACGCAATTCTCCAAAAATGCTAGGATGTTTCAAACAACGATGATGCAAGGAGCAAAACCGATGAGACAATTTGGAACACAAGGCCGCGTCTATCCAGAAAAACACTACGTCGTCCAACGCGCGGAGGAACTCGCCGATTTCATCAACCGCGTCAAAAACGGCAAATACATCGTGCTTTTCGCGCCACGCCAGACCGGCAAAACCACGTTCTTCCGCTGGGCACTAGAAAAGTTGTCGGCGGCGGAACCCGATTATTTCCCTATCCATCTCGATTTTGAAGATTACCAGAACGTCGCGTCGCGCGCGTTTTACGAGTATCTCACCGAAGATATTCGCGAGGAATTTGAGACGGTTTTCTATAAACGGGGGCAGTTGCTGCCCGAGGCACTCGCACGCTTTTTGGAGAACACTACCTTGACAGACCATGTCACTATGCGGCGCTTCTTTAGGCAACTCGCAAGGTTGATACCCGAACAGCGGGTTGTCATCGTCATTGACGAATTTGATGGCATCCCACCGACCGTCATAACGGATTTTCTCTACGCGCTCCGCCGTATTTATCTCTCTGAGGTGGTGGAGGGGTTCCGCTGTCCTTTCAGCGTTGGCATCACCGGTGTCAAGAGTGTCGCGCAGTTGAACTACGACGGTTCTGTCTCGCCGTTTAATATCCAAGACGAATTCAGTTTGCCCAACTTCACGCTTGCGCAGGTAGAGGAGCTGCTCGGCCAGTATACTGACGAAGTGGGGCAAGCGTTCGCGCCAGAAGTGATTGTGATGCTCCACAGACAGACAGGGGGACAGCCGTTTCTTGTCAACCGCCTCGCGCAGATACTCACCGAGGAAATGGATATTCCGAAGTCCGAGACAATCGGGATGGTGCACTTTTTGACGGCGCACACGCAAATCCTTGAAGAACGCAACGTCAACATAACCCATCTCATCACCAATATTCGTCGGAACCCGCGCTTTCAACGCGTCTTGATGCGCATCACTTCCTACGATAATGGGGAAATATTTAATCTGGATAACGAGGTTATCAGTCAACTTGCCACCTACGGTGTCGTCAAGCGTGGCGCAGACAGGCGGTGCGAGATTGCAAATCCGATTTACCTCTTCCGCATCCTGCAGGCATTCACACCCATGATTAACGGCTTGGAGGAGGAGTATTACCCACCGGAGAGCGGGGACAGGGAGAAGGATTATCTCACCGATGCTGGCGTGATTAATATGGAGAGACTGCTTGATAACTTCCGCGATTTCATTGCGCGCGTAGGGTTTCGCATTCTCCAAGTGCCGGAGACACCCCAAGAATACGTCGGACAGTGTCTGCTGTTTGCCTATCTCGACAGGTTCGTGAGGGCTGTGCAGGGGAACATGCATTTAGAGGTGCAAACAGGACGCGGGCGCGCAGACCTGGTGATTTTCCGCGCCGGCCACAAGCATATCGTGGAAACGAAAATTTGGCAAGGCCAGAAATCGTATCAAGCAGGCAAGCAGCAACTCGCCGCCTACCTCCAGTCGGAAGGAACCACGGAAGGCTACTACGTCGTCTTCGATTATCGGCAAACCCCGGAACCACGCGTTGAAACTGAACAGATTGAGGCGTTGACAATTCGGAGTTACGTCATTCCTGTTGTCCAAGAACGTCCCTCAACATTTTCATAATTGCCTGAATCGCAGCTTTTCAGGATGACGTTTTTTGTTTGAAACAATCATCGTGTCTGGCCATTCAAAACCTTCAGAATCGTCTCCACTTCGGTAAGGTGCGGACGCATCCATTGTTCCATAGCAGGGACCTGTTTGTGATCAGGCGATCACAAACTACAGAGGTGCGGACGCATCCATTGTTCCATAGCAGGTGTATCTCCGCTCAAGAGGTAGCTTCCTGGAATTGCAACAACGATGCCCTATTAACGATGTCCACAATCTGCACTGTCAATTTCTTGCCGTTTGAATCGGCGAGCTGCAAATCCTCGCCGAACCGGAAAGGAACAGGCTGTGTATCGGCATCATTGATGCCAACGTTGTCGGCGTAGAGATACGTCCGTTTTCCGCTATCAAGAATAGGGTTTAAACGCCCCTCAAAGTCGGGCAGGTAGCCGGAACCGAATGGAAAGATACGTGAACCGCCATCGGGTAATTCTTGCAGCTTAATTGTCAGCACTCTCTCCGCCGGCACCCAGTCTGTTTCCACATGCGCCGCGAAGCCGTGACATGCCGCGAAAACAGTCATCGGTAACTTGGTGGTGTAAAGAGTTGGACAGGCTTGTCCTGTCTCGTCACTGAACACTTGTTTCCATGTTGTATTTGGAAACAACACTAGCAAATCCACGTCTTTTACGGGTTTGCCGTTGCTTTCAACAAGAATCTTGGGTTCCATGTGTTGGAAACCTCCTTTTTCATTTTTCATTGATTGCCCTGCCGGCGCGGCTATAAACTTTATAGCCGCGGGTTTTGTCTTTTAAAGGATACCACAAATCCACCAAAATGTCAAATTGCTTTAAATTTCTGAAAAAACCTTGCATTAAAACGCGATTCATTGTATCATATTTCTATCCCGTATCAAGGAGAAGCATGCAATGAGTCTTTTGGGTATTGATGTCGGCACAACTGGATGCAAAGTCATCGCGTTTCGTGAGGATGGCGACATTCTCGCGCAAGCTTACGGCGAGTATCCACTGATACACCCGCAACCCGGCCGCTCGGAATTGGATGCGAATGTTGTCTGGGACAACATCGCCACCTGTATTCGGCAGGTAGCGGCGCAAACACACGCCGAACCGATTGAGGCGATTAGCGTCGCATCGCAAGGCGAAGCGGTAACGCCTATCTCGGCGAACGGCGAGATTCTGGCGAACGCTGTCACGACGTTTGACGACAGGACAGCGGGCATTTGCGATGAACTCAAAGGAGAAATCACGCCGTTGGAAGTCATGCGCATCACCGGCATGCCGATGAGCGACATTCACACGCTTCCAAAACTCATCTGGATGCAACGGCATCAACCAGATATCTATCGGCGGGTATGGAAATTTCTTGGGTTTGAGGATTTCGTCTATTTCCAACTCGGCATGCCGCCAGTGGTGGATTATTCGCTCGCCGCGCGCACGATGATGTTTGATATTATCGACAAATCCTGGTCGGAAAAAATGCTCGGTTTGAGGAATGTGGATGCAAGTCTTTTGCCGGATACCGCGCCTTCAGGGACTATTATCGGTGAGGTGAGTCCAAAAGTCGCCGATGAACTCGGTTTGCCGAGGGGTGTCGTAGGGGTTACAGGAGGGCATGACCAGCCCTGCGGCGCACTGGGTGCTGGCATTATTCGCAGCGGCGAAGTGATGGATGCAACCGGCACGGTGGAGTGCATCGCGCCTGCGTTTAACGAACCGGTTATCAATCAAGAGATGAGCGATGGGAATTTCGCGTGCTATCCGCACGTCGTCAATGGACTTTACGTTACGCTTGGGTTTGTCTCCAGCGGCGGCGTTGTGTTGCGCTGGTATCGCGATACCTTCGCGCAGGCAGAAGTAGCACAAGCGGCGGCAGAGGGACGCGATGTCTACGATATGCTCCTCGCCGAGATGCCGGATGCACCTGCCATGGCGATGTTGCTACCGCACTTTACTGGCTCAGGGACACCTTACTTGGATTTGGAGTCGAAAGGCGCGATTGTCGGGTTGACGCTCTCCACGACGAGAGGCGAGCTCGTCAAGGCGATTCTGGAAGGCATCAGTTATGAGATTAAGCAGAATCTCTCCATGCTACAAGCCGCGGGTGTTGTGATTAACGAGGTGCGCGCCATCGGCGGCGGCGCAAAATCTGAAAAGTGGCTGCAACTCAAGGCGGATATGTTCGGCAAAAAAGTCGTGGCCCTGGACATCTCCGAGGGTGTATGCCTTGGCACGGCGATTCTATCCGGCACCGCCATCGGCAAATACGATTCGGTTGAGGCGGCGGTTGAACAACTGGTTACGCCGCGCGAAGTCTACTATCCGCGCAAAGATGTCGCCGCGCATTACGATGAGAAGTTGGCGGCATACGCGCAGATTTATCAAGCGTTGCGTTCGTTGAATTATCAATTGTAAACCGCCTGTCCCCCGCAATGTCCCGCGTCGTCGATGAAAAGGCGAGGGACAGGCCCTCGCCCTATGGTACTGGGGCCAGATCCGGTGACTCATGGAAAAACACGTTGTAGGCATTGACATCGGCGGGACGAAACTCGCAACCGTCGTTGCCGATGAAAAGGCGCACATCCTCCATAAAACGCGCAGACCGACGCTAGCAGAAAAGGGGCCGGATTACGCTATCCAACTTCTATTTGATATGGTTGACGAGAGCGTCGCCGGAGCGGGTTTGACACGTGATGCTATATCAGCGATAGGCGTAAGTTGCGGCGGACCGCTGGATACGAAAACTGGGGTTGTCTACTCGCCGCCGAATTTGCCGGGGTGGGACGCGCTGCCGCTGAAGACGCGCCTAGAATCGGAGTTCCAGATTCGGACGACGCTGGAAAACGATGCGAATGCGAGCGCGCTCGCGGAATGGCGGTTCGGCGGCGGACGCGGCCACGAGATTGTCCTCTATATGACGATGAGCACCGGCATCGGCGGCGGGCTGGTTGTCAACGGGCAAATTTATCACGGGGCCAACGATAGCGCAGGCGAAGTCGGACATCAGATTCTTTTGCCGGACGGACCGCGGTGTGGATGCGGGCAGCGCGGATGTCTGGAGGCGTTATGTTCCGGTCCGGCAATTGCGCGACGCGCGCAAGAAGCCGTTCAAAAAGAACCGACGACAACCATCCTGACATTCGCTGCGGGAGACGTTACGGCTGTCAAATCGGAACATGTGCTTGCGGCGGCGCGCGATGGCGACGCGTTGGCACTGCAACTGATAGAGGAAACCGCCTATTACATGGGATGGGGAATTGCAAACCTTGTCAATATTTTGAATCCCGACATCGTCTTAATTGGGACGATTGCGATGGCTGCCGGGGAGTTATTGCTTCAGCCAATTCGGGA
>PYJE01000139.1:10346-19732 GCA_003635305.1 Candidatus Poribacteria bacterium
GGCGATGGCGCGTCCGGTGGAGGCAGTGGAAATCATGCCGGCGCAACTAGGCGAGAATTTGGGGGATATGGCGGCAATTGCGTTGGTGGTGTGAGTTCCACAAGCGCAACTTTTTTAACTTGAAAAATCAGCCTTTTGCATCTATTTTATGGGCAGCGAAAGGAACATTATGCTAAAACAATTTGATGGCTCTGCTTTAGATAGGCGTTCACTCTACTTCGGGGATAACCTCAAAGTCTTACGAACGCTCCCCGATAATCTTGTCGCGCTTTGTTGCACAGATCCGCCGTTCAATAGCGGCCGGGATTACAATATCTTCTTGGGCGCGGATGCCCAAGAGACGGCTTTCAAGGATACATGGAAGTATGATGATGTCGCAATCACCACCCGCCGTGATGTCGCCGAACGGGCGGCAAATCAAGAAGATGGCTATGTCGCCGCCGAACGATTCTTAAAGGGATTCGACGTGATGTTCGATTCCCCGACGCGTGGGAAGGATGCAGAACTGCGTTCTTACTTGACTTTCATGGCACCCCGAATCGTTGAAATACGACGCGTGTTAAAGGAGACAGGCAGTTTCTATCTGCACTGCGATGCGACAGCGAGCCATTATCTCAAGGAACTCTGCGATGTCATCTTCGGGCGTAAGCAGTTTCGGAATGAGATTGTCTGGCATTACGCACACATGTCTGCAACTAAGCGACATTTCCCGCGTAAGCACGATATTATCTTCCGATATACAAAGTCTAACGATTGGATTTTTAACGCCGATGATATTCGGATTCCTTACACAGAGTCGTCATTAAACCGTGAAAAATACAAAATTAAGAAAAGACCAGGTTTTGGCGAAGAAGTAGACAGCAATTGGCTTCATGAGAAAGGAAAGATTCCTGATACAGTTTGGGATATGCCGCTCTGTCGTGGCAAGGAACGGTTCGGCTACCCGACACAGAAGCCACGCGCGTTATATGAGCGCATTATCAAAGCCTCATCGAATGAGGGGGACATCGTATTAGATGCCTTCTGTGGCTGCGGCACGACTATCGACGCTGCGGAAACCCTCAAACGGGGATGGATTGGTATTGACTTAACCCTCTTGGCACTTGAACCGATACAGGAACGGATGCAAGCACGGCATCACCTCAAGGCATTTGAGGATTATCCTGTTTACGGGTATCCTGTGAATCTACAGGAAGTCAAAGTGATGTTAGCGAATGGCGAGAATTCGCAACGCTACAAAGACTTCGAGAATTGGGCGGTTACACGACTCGGCATGAACCCGACGAGACATGTTGGCGATGGGGGTATCGACGGCATTGGGAACTATCAACTCTGGCATGATGAGATGATGGAAACCGTAGATACCAAAGCCGTTTGTGAAGTGAAGTCGGGTAGAATTCAATTACCGACGGTTCGAGCCTTCCGCACGGCGATGAATGACGCGGAAGCAACTATCGGGATTCTTATCGGACTTGATACTATCTCCGCAGGCATCAAGCAAGAGATGTTGAAGGAAGGATACTATGAGCATAACGGCGAAAAGTATCCACGACTTCAATATTGGCAGATTACCGATGAGTATTTTGCCAATCCTGCATCGCTTATGCTGGACATCAAGTTACCGTGGCAACCTGAACCTATCTATCATATTGAACCGCATTATGATGGAGAGCAACAGAACCTCGGACTCTATAATCCATAACCCCGCAACCCTTTTCGACATAGATGGAAAAATGAGAGGTTCTTCATGGAAAGAATTCAGAACTATATTTCACATTTGCAAGATGCTTTGACACGCTTGAACTTGGCGGACGTGCAAAGTTCCATCAATGCGGTGATGGATGCCTATCGCGCCGAGAAGCAGATTTTTGTCATCGGCAACGGTGGGAGTGCGTCTACGGCATCGCACCTCGCCTGCGATTTAGGCAAAGGCACGAGTATCGCGGGGAAACCGCGGTTTCGCGTCATCAGCCTTACGGATAACGTTGCGACGATGACAGCGTGGGCTAACGATGTCGCTTATGAAGATGTCTTCGTTGAGCAACTCAAGAACCTCGTGAATCCCGGTGACTTGGTTATCGGTATCAGTGCAAGCGGCAATTCGGAGAACGTCCTCCGGGCGATGCGGCATGCGGCGGATATCGGGTGCAAAACGGTAGGGTGGTGCGGCTTCGGCGGTGGGGAGTTGGCAGAGCTCTGTGACACCAGCGTTGTCGTAGACAGCGAGCGGTATGGGCCTGTGGAAGATGTGCATTTGGTATTGAACCATGTGTTGCATGCGTGGATTACGGAGGAGTTTTCCTTTAATGACGAGGTAAAATAGATAACATCCGGAAACCCAAGTGCCAGCCCTACAAAAGGTAGGAGGTTCTCTCGCATGGGCTATAGCCATTTTACATTAGAGTCGGTGCGGGAAACGTTTCACCTAGAACAGATGAACGCGCCCGGTATCTTCGCTGGTATTGAACCGGTGGAGCCGAGCGCGCATCTCAAAGCGACGTTGGAACGCAACGTGCCGTTCGCCTACGCCATCGGCACCGAGAAGGCGCGCTCCGAAATGATTATCGCCGACGTTCTCGTCGAACTCTGCATCCACATGGACTATCGCGTCAGTCTCTTTTCAGGGATTGACTTCAACGTCGATGATGAAGCGGAATTAACCGGTGTTTGCGATTTTGTGCTCAGCCTGTCGCCGGGGCAATTCACTTTGGAGGCACCTGTCATTATCCTTGTTGACGCGAAAAATGCGGACGTGAAACAGGGGCTCGGGCAGTGCGCGGCGGAGATGGTGGCCGCCCAACGCTTTAATGCGCAGCGAGGGAATGATATTCCTTGCATCTATGGTGCCATCACGTCGGGCATCGATTGGCTCTTTTTGAAGTTGGAAGGCGCGAAACTCCAGATGGATATGGCGGCTTACACGATTGAGAGGTGTGACAAGATTCTGGGTATCCTTGCAAGCATGGCAGCACAGCAGGCGTAACGGTTAGCCTCGTTTGGAGACTCTGATTCGTGCGGTGCCGTGAATAGACATCAATTGAAATTTTCTTGACATACAACGCGGATTGGTGTATACTAATTAAAAAGGTTCTCAATCCAAAAAGGAGTCATGATTATGAAACGCGCACGAAAAATAAAAAATAGGGTGCCATATCATTTCCTCATGCTAGTTATCGGTTGCCTTTTCATCAATCACGGTGCGATGGCGGCGGATGAGGCACTCGTCCATGTCATTGACATCCGCAACGAAATCGGCAGCGGCGTGAGCTCCTATATCAGCCAAGGGATTCTTCTCGCGGAGGAGGCGGGGGCAGATGCCATCGTTTTTGATGTGGATACGCCCGGTGGCCGCGTGGATTCCGCTGTGAACATTATCCGTGCGATTCAGGGGACAGAAATCCCTACCGTCGCCTTTGTGAACCGCCAAGCGATTTCTGCAGGTGCGATGATATCTGCCGCCTGTTCGCAGATTGTGATGACATCCGGCGGCACCATCGGCGATTCCGCCCCTGTCAACATTCAGGGACAGGAGGCAGGCGAAAAGGCGATTTCTTATATCAGAGCCACCATCCGGGCCACTGCCGAACGGCAAAACCGCAACCCTGACATCGCCGAAGCGATGGTGGATAAAGAAATCGTCCTAGTCAGGCTACCTGATGGACATATCGTCAAACTGCTCCCAGAAGAATACCTCGAAGAAGTTGATGCCGGCCGAGAGATGGAGATTCTGTGTGCGCAAGGAAAACTGCTGACGATGACGACTTTGGAAGCACTTGAATATGAATTCGCCGACGCGCAGGCGGAAAATCTCTCACAACTCCTTGAACTCTACGAAATCGTTGAGATTGACGGTGTCAAAATGGCTCTGCATGCGGAAGATGTGACGCGGAAACAAGAAGCACTCGGCGTGGGACAGGTGACGCGCGTGAAATCGTTGGCGGACGCGCAAGTTGAACGGTATGCGGTGACACTCGCGGATAGCATCGTCTTTTTCCTCACCAGTCCACTCATCAGTTCGGTACTGCTGTCGCTGGGGATGTTGGGTATCTTTATTGAAATTCGCACGCCGGGCTTCGGCATTCCGGGTTTCCTGGGGTTGCTGTGCCTCGGCCTTTTCTTCGGCGGACACATGCTGAACCAGATCGAAGCGGAATGGGCGGCACTCGCTTTCGTCGTCGGCATCGCCTTAATCGTGCTGGAGGTATTCGTTATTCCGGGGTTCGGTGTCGCCGGCATTCTCGGCATTACGCTGATGTTCGGCAGCGTCTTTTTCGTCTTCAAAAACGCTTATGAACTCGGCACAGCCATCCAATGGCTCTCGCTATCCGTGATTCTGACATGCACGATGGCCATCCTTGCGGCGTGGATGCTGCCGAAGACGCAGACGTTCCAGCGGTTCGCTTTGCCAACTGTCATGACGGCAGACATGGGCTACCATTCAGCGGGCTCGGAAGATTTTCAGCGTTACGTCGGACAGACAGGCATCGCGTTGACACCGCTTCGGCCCGCCGGAAGCGCGCGGATTAATAACAAGCGGGTGGATGTCATCACGGAAGGCGATTTCATCGCGCGCGATACCACTGTCAAGGTGCTTGAGGTTGAAGGAGCTAAGGTTTTTGTAGAGGCACTTGAGGAATAATTATGTGGTTTCCAACGCTGCTCATCGCATTAGGCTTCCTGCTCATTTTCATTGAACTCCTCATTCTGCCGGGGTTCGGCGCGGCGGGAGTGCCGGGGATTGTGCTTGTCGGCACGGGACTCGGCATTATCTGGTGGAAAATCGGGTTTTACTCGGCACTCATCTACGGCAGCATCGCCCTGGTTTTCGCCATCCCGATAGCGATTATCGGGTTATCGCTGATTCGCGAAACGCCTTTGGGGAACGTCTTTATCCTGAAAACCTCGCAGAAGAGCGACGAAGGGTTTCAGGCAATGCCGCCGGAACTCAAAACGCTAGTCGGCAAATCGGGAAAGACTCTCACGCCGCTGCGTCCTACCGGTGTCGCCTTAATTGATGGACATCGCGTCGACATTGTCACACGCGGCGAGTTTGTCGAAACGGAAATAGAGGTTGAAGTCATTCTGGTTGAAGGAAATCGCGTCGTGGTTCGTCGTTTGTAATAGGAAAGGACTTACGCAGACGAACACCGTAGACGCGGTTTTAAACCGCGCAGGCACGAAAAGCGCGCCTACGAGGATTTGAAATGCCGTGAGTCCTAAAGGAGAAATAGATTATGGATGCATTTACGGGGATAGTTGCCCTCGTTATCTTAATTTTTGTCATCGCGTTCTTTTGGTTCGTTCCGGTAGGGTTGTGGATTGCGGCGATTGCAGCGGGAGTGCCGCTCCGCATTTTCGACCTGGTTGGCATGCGCCTCCGCCGCGTCAATCCGAATATCATCGTCAAGGCACTCATCAGCGCGCATAAGGCCGGCTTGCGAGTGGCGACAGCTGAATTGGAGGCACATTATCTCGCCGGCGGAAACGTGCTGAACGTCGTCAGCGCGCTCATTGCCGCCGATAAAGCCCGTATCGAACTCACCTTCCAGCGTTCCTCCGCCATCGATCTGGCGGGAAGAGATGTCTTCGAGGCGGTGCAGGTGAGCGTCAACCCGCGCGTCATTACCACACCTCGCATCAGCGCGCTGGCGTTGGACGGCGTGGAACTCATCACCACCGTCAGGATTACCGTCCGCACTAACATCAACCGCCTCGTCGGCGGCGCAGGTGAAGAGACGATTATCGCCCGCGTCGGCGAGGGGATTATCAGTGCTATCGGTGCTTCCGAAACTTACGAAGATGTGCTGGAAAATCCGGACATTATCTCTAAAACTGTGCTGGACCGCGGACTCGATGCCGGCACCGCTTTTGAAATCCTCTCCATCGACATCGCCGATGTCAACGTCGGCAAAAATATCGGTGCCGAATTGCAGGCGGAGCAGGCAGAGGCAGACCTGGTTGTCGCGCAAGCGAAGGCAGAGGAACGCCGCGCGATGGCTGTCGCACGCAAGCAGGAGATGACTGCGAGTGTGCAGGAGATGCGCGCCAAAGTCGTTGAAGCAGAAGCGAGCGTGCCGCGTGCACTCGCCGGGGCATTCCGCGACGGGAATCTGAACATTGAATAAAGGAGAACGAATATGGAACCAATTGTTGCAATAATCGCCGTAGGACTTATCCTATTTCTGGTTATCCTCGCGTGGCTTGTCCCCGTTGGGTTGTGGATTACCGCTATCGCCGCGGGCGTGAAGGTGGGCATTTTTGATTTGGTGGCGATGCGCTTACGGCGCGTTCCACCGAAGGCCATCGTGGAACCGCAGATTAACGCCACGAAGGCAGGACTCAGTCTCTCTCTCGATGATCTGGAGGCACACTACCTCGCCGGTGGGCGCGTCGGTAGCGTCGTCGCGGCACTCATCGCCGCCGATAAAGCGAACATCGACCTGGGGTTCGCGCAAGCCGCCGCCATTGACTTGGCAGGACGCGATGTGCTGCAAGCCGTCCAAGTCAGCGTGACACCGGAGATTATCGACATCCCCGAAAGAGGCGATGCGAGTGGTGGCGGCATCACTGCTGTCGCGCGTGACGGCATCCAACTCATTGTCAAGGCGCGCGTTACCGTGCGTGCGGACATTGACAGACTTGTCGGCGGCGCGACAGAGGATACCATCCGTGCCAGAGTCGGCGAAGGTATCATTACGACTATCGGCTCCTCAGGCAGCCACAAGCAGGTTTTGGAGAACCCTGTCCTCATCTCCGAAACGGTGCTGGAGAAAGGGTTGTCTGCCGGCACTGCTTTTGAAATCCTATCGATTGACATCGCCGATATCAACGTCGGTGAGAACGTCGGCGCGAAACTGCAGACAGACCAGGCGGAGGCAGAACTGAAAGTCGCTCGTGCGAAAGCAGAAGAACGCCGCGCTCGCGCACAAGCGGAAGAAGAGGAGAACAAGGCCCTCGTCGAAGAGATGACTATCAAGCTAATCGAAGCGGAGGCAGAGGTGCCGCTTGCTATATCCGATTCGTTTGATTCGCAGCGGATGGGCGTGATGGCTTACTATGAACTGCGCAATATCCTAGCCGATACGGAGATGCGGCAATCCATCGCTTCACCGGGCGGCACGCAAGAGGTAGATACGACGCGTTCTGCGCATTCGCTGGGGTTGTCGTAAGATTTACCCTGTCCCTCGCCATGCATCCATCGCGGGGGACAGGCCACCGCGCCACGGAATCGGCGCGGTTTTTAACCTAGTGATATGGAGAGAAACCGATGGAAAACATTTTGCAACTGCTCCTGCCGCTGATTGTTGTCATTCTGACGTTTGTGTTGGGCAATCGCCGCAGAAAAACTGAACAACAGCGGACACCGGAAGCCGAAAGGCAAACGGACGTGCCTCAGGACAATGAGGTGGCACTTCCACCCTTCATGGAGAATTTCCCGTTTGAACGAGAGAACTTCCCAGACTTTTTAGCAATTGAGGAAGCGGAGCCCGAACCCGAACCCGAACCCGTTGTCGAGGAACCTGTGCAGCCTCCTGCGCCGGAACCGCCGCCAACGCCGCCGGAACCTCGGACACCGGTACGGACTGGCACGCGGGCCGTCCCGATGACTGTCCTTCCGGATTTGTCGCCGCAGACATTCCGGCAAGGGATTATTTTGTCGGAAATCCTCGGCCGCCCGAAGGCGCGCCGCGCGCGAAAAACGTAAGTAAGGAATTAAGCCATATTGAAAGAAGAACCAGAAACTCGACACGAAGAAAACACCGAACGAGCCGGCGAGTCGTCCGCCAACTTTCTGGGTGAAATCCCCGAAGCGTGGAAACGCCGTGCGCGAGCCGCCTTCGGATACCTGTTTTGTCTGATGATACTCATCGCGGTGTCGTGCGAGATTGCAGTCCGAATGTTCCCAGAGGCTGCCTGGTTAACCTCCGTAACCGCTTTGCTGCGCCAGATTGGATATCACCTGTATCATTACAGTATCGGTTTAGGTGCGGCGATAATTGCGCCGTGTTTGGTGTGGGAGAACATTATGTATCTACGAGAAAAACGCCGCCGCGAAAAAGCAGAGGCACTTGCGGCAGCTGTCAATGCGGAACTCCAACGTGAGCGTGAGGCAGCGGAAGCCGCCAAGGCGCAACTGCAGCACGAAGTCGGCACCTTGAAAGAGCAGGTAGCGCGTCTCATGCGCGAATTAGAGCAGTCGAAAGGACGTTCGCAGTCATCCAACAATAAGAACGGTTAGAACAGCCGCAAATCTGAACTCGGTAGAGGCTGTTTCCAAACCGCTCAGCATGGCGAGGGACAGGCCCTCGCCCTATGAGAGTAGACAGAGGCTGTTAAAGTCCCGTAGCGCGGGGGCCTGTCCCCCGCAATCTCTCGCGATACCCAACCCCGACGAGGGACAGGCAACCCTCGCTCCACACAAAGCAATCTAACCAATGCACCGGCTCTCTCAAAAAACCTTCCTCTATTCGCTCGCCGCGCTTTTGGTGTTGACGAGTTGCGCGCAAAGTCCAGAAATCGATGAACGACAAGAATCGGTTGAGGATGAACGGCAGGGCTCGGTTGAGATAGAGGTGCCGCCCTACGCCCGCTATCTCAAAGGCTTCACAATTTGCCTTGATCCGGGACACGGCGGACAAGGACACATCCCCGACTATAAGCGCGGCCCGACAGGCCTCCGCGAGGCGGAAGTCAACCTGCAAGTGGCTCTCTATCTGCGCGAGATGTTGCAAGTTGCCGGTGCTACCGTCATCATGACGCGGGTTGACGATTCTTACGTTAGCCTGCCGAGGCGTAGTCAGATTGCCAACGAAAACCACGCCGATTTTTTTATTTCCCTGCACCATAACGCCATCGAAAATAAGCCAGGGACGAACTATACCTCCACGTGGTATCACGGCGATGCAGATGAGTCGCGCCCTAGTCTCGATCTGGCGCGCTATATTCAGCAAGGTGTCGCCGATGCGCTTCGGTTGCCCGCCTCGCCTGCGACAGGGCTCTATTCCGATAAACTCGTCGCTGCTTCAGGTTTCGGTGTTTTGCGGCTGACGCACTGCCCGGCTGTTGTGTGCGAGGCATCTTTTTACTCCAATCCGGCGGAGGAGGCGCGGCTGAAATCGGCGGCTTACCTCAAACGTGAGGCATCCGGCTATTTCCTCGGGCTTGCACGTTACGTCGCGGCGGGTTTCCCGAAAGGCACGCTTATCAAACCGCCTCCTGATGCAGTCATTGATACTAAAACGCCGCGGCTGCAAATCCAGGTTTCAGATGGACTGCACGCACGCGGCGCATGGATGCTCAAACGTCAGCAAGTCTTCACCGATTCTATCCGCGTCAAAATTGATGGGGTGCGTGTCCCTTTTCACTATCGGCGCGACAAAGATTTA
>PYJE01000139.1:19752-38674 GCA_003635305.1 Candidatus Poribacteria bacterium
ATGTCGTCATTGAGCAACCGTTGTCAAACGGCACGCATGTTGTCCAAACCGAACTCGTCAACTATTACGGCAATCACAGCCTGCCTTCGCCGCAGCCGTTTAAAGTCGCGCCGCCTGCCGAAAAAATGCATCTCCGCGCGTGGACAAATACGCTTCCGTTTGATGGAAAAAGTTACGTCGGCATCTCCGTGAGCGCACTGGATGCAGAGGGGCTCCCGATTGCGGACGACGAACCAATTAACGCAGACACGCAGCAACGCGCGCTCCTCGTCGCCACAGAGGCTCTCTCCAAAGATGGCGCGGCGTGTTTCTATCTGCGTGCACCAACAGAACCCGGCACCGCGAGGGTGAAGGTGAGTTATCGACAGAAACAGGCAGCGTTGACGATTCGCTTCGCGGCAATTGCCCACGGAATTGTGCAGGGACAAATCTCGGATGCGAATACCGGCGAACCGATTCAAAACGTTCATTTGGAAGCAAGCGACTTGAAAAAAACTGCTACGACAGATGCCGAGGGCCACTTTTTCTTCACAACGGATTTTGAGGGTGAGACAACGCTGCGCATCGCCGCGGCGGGTTACTATCCTGCCGAACGCCAAATCCACGTGCAACCAAACGGCGCGACGGTTGTCCATCCCAAACTTTACCCCGTTGCAGATGGCGCGTTCGCTGCTACCGTTTTTGTGTTGGATTCACTCGGCGATGCGCATGAAACGCGGGAACTCATCACGGCATTACACGAGATGTTAGAACTTGCCGGTTCCAAGCTATACCGTATCCAAAAATCGTCTATTCAAACTCGGATTGCGGCGATAAATGCGATTCCAGAGGAAGGGTATTATCTCCGCGTTCATCACGCACCGCAGCGGGAAGGCGAACCGGCTGTCATTGCCGCGCATTACCGGGGGAATTACGACGCGGAAAACTTCCTCACGCAAGTATTGGAGCAATTCGGAGCACCGCCGGTTACCTTGCAAGACACGTCAACGCCTGAAATCCAGCAGACGAACAAGATAGCCATGACGCTTGAAATCCGAACTGGGAGTTCCGCAGCGGAAGAGGCGCGGGCCATTTTTATCGGCGCATGGCGGTTTTTGAAAGAGGATGGGGAGATTGGAGACGAGGAAGAGAAGCGTTTCATGGAATATTTAGCGGCATCACGAACGCCCAGCAAAGGAGGAAAATAGCCGTGCAGATTCCCTCAAAAATCACGCGACTTCAACTTACCAACCCGTTTAAAATCGCACGCCGCGCGACAGATGCGTATCGGGAGGTTATCTCTGTGGAGATAGATGGCGGCATCGGTGAAACGGCACCAGCACGGTTTTACGGTGAAACGGTGCAGACAGTTGAAGAAGCGTTGAAAATCGTTGGGCCGGTTATTGCGGCAGACCTGGATGCCATTCAGGACGTAATGGCTGAGGTTGAAACGGTGTTAGGCGGCAATTACGCCGCGAAATCGGCGATTGACATGGCATTGCACGACAGACTCGGCAAGAAACTCGGCGTGCCGCTCTATCGGCTCTGGGGACTCAATCCTATGAAAACGCCGCAGACTTCGTTTACCATCGGGCTCGATGAACCGAAGGTGATGGCAGAGAAGGCACGTCGTGCAGAAGCATATTCTATCCTCAAAGTGAAACTCGGCACGCCGAGCGATCTAGAGATAATATCGGCACTCCGCGGTGTGACAGACAAGCCTATCTATGTCGACGCGAACACGGCGTGGAGCCCGAAAGAGGCGGTACGCAAAATCCGAGAACTCGCTCAATACGGCGTTGAATTGATAGAGCAACCCACGCCTCCTTCGGATTTACAGGGACTCAAGTTTGTGCGAGCCCATTCGGAACTGCCGATTATCGCCGATGAGAGCGTCAAACGCGCCGCCGATATTCCCGCGCTCGCCGAATGCGTTGACGGTATCAACATCAAACTGGTGAAGTGTGGTGGGTTGCTGGAGGCACTGCGGATGATGCATGTCGCCCGCGCGCACGGCTTGCTAGTGATGATTGGATGTATGATAGAGAGCTCACTCGGCATCACTGCCGCGGCGCATTTGACTCCGTTGGTAGATTACGCCGATTTAGATGGGAATTTGCTCATCGCAAACGATCCTTATGTCGGTGTAACTGTTGAGGAGGGGAAGTTAGTTTTGCCAAGCAGACCGGGGATTGGGGTTATGAAACGGGAGAACGCGGGGGACAGCCCCCCGCGCTACGGCACCTAAAAACGCCCTCCCCTTTACGGTAGAGCGAGGGCCTGTCCCTCGCCCCACGCAACAGCGACACCCAGCCTTGTAGGTAAAGAGCCCTTTCCGACAAAAACGCAGCGAATGCAAAGGGCCCCTAATACCGAAAATCCTGGTAATCCTGGTAATCTTGGTAATTCTGAAAATCCTGAAAATCCTGAAAATCCTGCTCCTGAATCGTTCTGCGCTAGACTTCTTTGCCCAAATATGCTATCATATTATTCAACGATAACGGAGAAAAACACTATGCGCATCCTTTGTGCGAACGTGGGTAGCACCTCGTTCAAATACCAAATCATCGATATGACAACCGAAGCCTCTCTTGTCAAGGGTGGTGTGGAACGCATTGGGAATTCGCCATCGGCGTTTACACACGCCGTGCCGGGGAAACCGGCTCGCGCAGGTGAAATTGACGCGCCGACGCATATCGATGCCATCGCTCACGCTATGAACCTCGTCACTGATGCAGAAGTCGGATGCATGGCAGAACTGGGGGAATTGGACGGTGTCGGCTTCAAAACGATTCTGGCGAAAGGCTATTGGCGTTCGGCGCGGATTACGGAGGATGTCATCGCCGCACTTGATGCCTCTACGCCGCTCGCGCCGATGCACAACCCCGCCTATATCGCTTCGATTCGCGCCTTTCAGGAATTGCTTCCGACGCTGCCACTTGTCGCCGTTTTTGAGACGTGGTTCCATCAGACTCTCCCTGATTACGCCGCCGAATTCGGTGTGCCACGCTTTTGGGTAAAACAACACGATATCCGCCGATATGGTTACCACGGTGCCTCGCATCGTTATATTTCGGAACGCGTGCCGCAGATGCTAGAGAATCCCTCCATAGGCGCGGTTCCCAACCGCGCAGGCGACAGACTTCGCATTATCTCCTGTCACCTCGGCGGGAGTTCGTCTCTCTGCGCGATTCAGGACGGGAAATCCGTTGATACCTCCATGGGCACCTCCACGCAATACGGCATGATTCAGTCCACACGTTGCGGTGAGTTGGACGCGTTCGCGGTGTTGTATCTGATGGACAAAGAGGGGTTTTCCACCGACGAAATTCGCCAGCAGCTGATTGAGGAGTCGGGTATGAAAGGTATCTCCGGCACCAGCGGCGATATGCGCGATGTGGAGGCGGCGATGCAGGCAGGCAACGACAATGCAAGGCTGGCACTCGAAACTTATGTTTACGGCGTGAAAAAATATATCGGGGCGTATATCGCCGCGCTCGGCGGCGTAGATGTCATTGCTTTCGCGGGCGGCATCGGAGAGAAGAGCGCGACAACGCGCGCGAACATCTGCGACGGCCTGGAATGGTGCGGAATTCGGTTGGACGCGGAAAAGAATCGGCAGGTAACGGGTGAGGCAGATATCTCCGCGAAGGATAGCCACACCAAAATCCTCGTCGTCTCAACGAATGAGGAGATTATCGTCGCACGGGAGACAGCGCGTGTGCTTTCGGCATGACATCCCTGCAGATTCACATCAAATACTCGCGCTCACGGAAAATGCGGACGGCCAGCCACAGCAAGATGACTGTCAGCACACAAACGACGACAAGGGCTACCCACACCGATGGCGGTTCACTCCCGCGCAAAGCAATGATTTCCGAGGACAGTTTGTAATCGGGGTAGAGCGTCAAGAGGTAATGCGATATCGAGAGGCGTTTGATGCCCATTGACATCATCGGTTGAACTGTCAGATTCTCCCACCCCAAGACGAAGAGTAACCCCCACAGCACAGGGTTTTTGAATCGCACCGCGAGGACTATGGCGAGGGCACCGTAGACGAGCAACCCCAGCGCAAGCGAGGCGGAATAGCGGAAACTCATGCCGAGATGAAAAAAGATGCCGTTCTGTAGTTTTGAATGTGTAGCGACAATCCCTGTCAGCAGCAGATGGGATACGGCGACGAGCACAACGGTGCCGACGAGATAGGCGGCGAACTTGCTCAGCAGCATCGCCGATTTGCGGAGCGGCCGCATTTGGAGGTAGGTGAGGCCCTTTCCCTCAATTTCATCGGAGATAATCGCCGTGCCGTAGAAAATCGCGCAGAGGTTAGTGAGCAGGCCGTATAACGCGAGTGTCATCTCTGGCATGAAGCGGTTGACGCTGCCCGCACCGCGCGCCATAAACCGAAACACGAGCGCGATGACAAGCGTCAGCAGGCACCCTAGCAGAATCAGAATCGTGCGTCGACTCCAGAACATCTGGCGAAGCGTCACCTTAAACAGCGCGATATAGGCTGAAAATGAATTTGCGTTGTTAGTCACCTATGGTTTCCCTTCAATCCTTAACACCGTAAGGCGGGCCTGGCCCCCGCAAACTTCTTTTGACGAACGGGGCTCGGCGAAGGACAGGCCCTCGCCCTACCATGCAACCGGGCCCCCGCAAATCCGACACCCATTTGGAGAGGAGACCGGCGTGGATTTCCCCACTATCCCACAAAAACTGAAAATTAAACGTCTCAATGATAATTATAGCATGCAATTGCAGATTTCGCAAAGTTTTTTTATTTGCATCTTTTTGCGAATTGTGCTATAATAATTTTTAACCTAACATTGATAAGGAGGTTTGCTTATGCGAACTATCATTTTATTGGCACTTTTTTGCCTCATCGCCTCGCCGGTGTTCGCCCAGAAATACATCAGCTGGGAAGCGGAGAATTTTGACGCTTCAAACGGCGAAAAATTTGAGGTATTCGAGGCACCGTCAGACCAGCCGGGGAACGCCGACGAAGGCGTTGATGATTATACTATCGCCGAAGCATCCGGCGGTGCCTTCATCGGCTCTGCTAACGGTGCTGGCAACGATGGCAACGGCTGGGTGAAATATGAATTCTCGGTGGAAGCAGACGATTGGCACTTCTGGGGCCGCGTCATCGCTCCCTCCGTCGCCGATAATTCCATGTATTGGGCGTTTGACATCGCCGATGGCGACGCTGTCTCCACTAACAACGACACCATCAATATTTGGGATTTCTATGAAGTAGAGGCACTCCGGGTGAACTATACCACCGAGTGGGTCTGGTTCAGATTGAATACGCGCGACGGCCCGTTTGAGGGCACCGAACTCGTCCAACACGGCGATGACCCGGTTCCGGTTGAATTAGCAGATGGCGAACATACGTTGCATCTCGTTCATCGCGAAGATGGCACCTACATCGACAAAATTTTCGCCACGACAGATGTTGAGTTCAATCCGAACGAGACAGACCCGCAAACTCCGGTTGAGCCGCAGAATAAGTTGGCAACGACATGGGGTGCGCTCAAGGCGAGATAAGGGCTTTCTCTCACTGCTGGTAGGGTTGGAGCAGGCTCACGTTCTACAAGTGAACGTAGCGCGGGGGCCTGTCCCCCGCGTCGCCGTGGCCTGGCGAAGGGCTGAGGATATCTCCATGGCATGCGCCATCGCCAAACAGAAAATCGATGTCAAAATCTTGTAAGGAGAATCGCTACAGTGCGAACAACCCCACGCATCCGCGCTGCTTTCTACGGCTGCGGCACCTTCGCAAACAGAACCCGCATGCCGAACCTCTTGCAACTCGGCTCCGTTGACATCATCGCCGCGTGCGATAGCAATCCGCAGACAGCGCAGGAAACCGCCTCGCGCTTCGGTATCCCGCGCGTTTACCACAGCGAAAACGGTGGGGCATACGAAATGCTTGATACCGAATCCATTGATGTGTTATACTCTATTGTGCCGGCTTACGTGCGCAACGATGTCGAACTCATCGCCGTCGAAAAGGGTATTCACCTCTTCAGCGAGAAGCCGCAGGCTCTCACAATGGAGGTTGCCCGGCGAATTGATAACGCCGTTCAGGAAGCCGGGGTTATCAGCACTGTCGGGTTTCGCGAACGGTATCGCCCACTTTTTCAGGAAGCGCGCAAACTTTTGGAAGACAAGCGCATCGTGCATATCCGCTTTCAGAGTTTCGGCGGACTCCCGCCAAAGAAAAGCAGCGAACCGGAAACGTGGTGGGCTGAAATGGATAAATCCGGCGGCCGCGCCCTTGACTGGGGCGTGCATGCGACAGATTACAGCCGCTTTATGACAGGCTTGAACATCGCGCAAGCGCAAGCCTTCTATTGCGAACGCGAAGCATACGCCACCGCGCTGTCGTCAAGTTTTAACTATCGCTTTGACGACGGCGCGACGATGACGCTCAGTTTTGTCTCTGCCGGCCCGAACCCAAACAGAAATCCATGGTTTACCCTCTTCTATGAAGGCGGCTACCTCGCGATTTTCGGGTATGAACGCATTGAAGTAAACGGCGAAGTTGTTTATCAAGCAGACGAGTTTGACCCGTGGTTAGAACAAGACAGCGTTTTTATCCGCGCTGTCCAGACAGGCAATGCCAGCCTCCTCCGCAACGATTACCACGATGGGCTCTTCTCTTTAGCTCCCGTTTTGGCAGGGTGGCACTCCGCTCGCCGAGATGGAAAATGTGTTGATGTTGCAACCTTTATGGCTGCGGACAGACGCAGAACGAACCCCGGAGGCACGGTTTGAAACCGCACCGGCATAGATGCGCGCGGACAACGCGCGCCTACCGAAGTCGCCGATGCGTCTGCCCAATTTTTCAAGGAGAAATTAGAAAATGGATGCAAAGTTGAAAAAAATCCAGATCACGCCGATGAAATTTGATAAGGATGGCGAGGTGCAGAAGGAAGAATTCGCGACGCTCACCATTGAAGTCCCGATGGATAGTACCGGGCAGCGCGCCGCAATTATGCACCTCTGCGAACTCCTAGACCAGGAATGGATCGTCGTTGAAGTTGAGGGCAAAAAAGTGGTGGCGGTTAATACTGCATGAGGAGAAGCGCGAGGGGTGCTGAACCTGACAAAAACACCATGAAAAAACCTCAACTCTTTACGCCCGGTCCCACGCCACTCCCCCCCGAAACGTTGCTGGCGATGGCGCAACCGATTGACTATCACCGAAGTCCCGCCTCGGCGACGTTAATTGCGGACGTGCTGACAAAACTCAAGCACGTCTTCCAAACGGAGAACGATGTGCTATGCCTCACCACATCCGGCACGGGGGCCATGGAAGGCGCAGTCGCAAATCTGCTGAGCCGCGGCGATAAGGTGCTTGTCATCCGCAGCGGCAAATTCGGCGAACGGTGGAGTGACATCTGCACCGCATACGGCGTTGAAGTTATCCCGATTGACGTGACGTGGGGGGAGTCTGTTTCGCCTTCTACGGTGGAAGCGCGTCTCGATGCGTCTCCTGATGTAAAAGCAGTCTTCGCCACTCTCTGCGAAACCTCCACCGGTGCCTTGCACGACATTGCGGCCCTGGCGCAGCCGACGCAGCTGCGTCCGACGCTGTTGGTTGTCGACGCAGTCAGCGCGCTCGGCGCAGACGATTTGCAGATGGACGCTTGGGGTGTGGACGCTGTCGTCTCTTGTTCACAGAAAGGGTTGATGACACCGCCCGGGCTTGCCTTCGCCGCGTTGAATGCTCGCGCATGGGATGCCGCGGCGCGTTCCGATTTGCCGAAATACTATCTGGACTTCCAGAAGGCACGCGACGCAGGCAGGGAAGGTTCTACCCCCTACACGCCGGCGATAACGCTCCTTCACGCGTTACAGGCATCGCTTACGCTTTTATGTGCGGAGGGCATCCGCAACGCCATTGCCCGGCACGCGCGCTTGGCGCAAGCGACGCGGAGTGCAGTCGCTGCACTCGGACTGCAGTTGTTCGCAACGCATCCCGCCAATACGTTAACCTCAATCCGTTTGCCGGCAGAAGTTGATGGAAAGGCGTTTATCGCACTCATGCGGGAAAAACATGGGATTACCTACGCCGGGGGGCAAAGCCAATTGAGTGGAAAAATTTTCCGAATCGCGCACCTCGGTTGGATGAATGAAAACGATGTCATCGTCGCCATCGCCGCGCTGGAACGCGGTCTCGCGGAAATAGGATATGAGATGCCATTAGGTGCCGGTGTCGCCGCCGCGCAAGAAGTTTTTCGTCGGTAAAACTGCCAAGCCATACGAAAAGATGCACAAGTCCATGCTGTCCATTCCTATGGGGAATACCGAAAAAACAACGCTTTTTGACGCGGCTTATGAACGCCGAAAGCAGCCGCTGTTGTCCGAAACCTTGAAGCGGCTCCGCCCTATCTATAGCCAGGCAGAATTGAACGTCCTGCGCATTGATAGCACGAGCCGCGAGGTGTTATCACAACGTTCCGGCCGCGGGTTCGTCAATCGCGATATTCTGGAGACGGTGCTTGGCAACTTGTTGGAGTGTATTGCACCCGGCTCGCATAACGCGCCGCACCCGCATCACCAAAAACAGAAATTCGCGGCAGCCATCGAAGAAGTGGCAGACCAGCTTTATGCCATGGTAGCACAATCTTTTTTGGCGGTGGCAGACGAAACGCACCTCGGCACCGCGCTTGAAACCGCGTTTTCACTACTCTGGGAACTGCCACGGTTAAAAAGCCGCGCGCTTTGGAACAGGTTCGCTTCCCTGAAGGATCCGGCCGTTTGGGATGCCTACCTCCTCCACACCGGCATCTCTCGCGAAAAACTGGCAGCGATTAATTTCCGCGAGAAAATTGATGAAGCGATTCAGGAACGCACCTTTGAACCGTATCAAGATTACCTTGCCACGTTAAACCTCGCAGCGGTTTTGGATTATCAGTTGCAGCTCGTCATCAGCACTTATCCGGGTTGGCGCGTGCTGTTTTATCACGATGTGGCGCATGCTTTGACACGCAGCGGCCCCACGGAGAATGCGGATATCCACCGCGTGCCGGTGCCGCTGTTGCCTCGCGCGATTTCAGAACTCGGTGGACGTTACTATCAGGCAGATTTGCACCCAGAAACCCAGATAGGCGATGCCAATCTGCTAGAGCATCCACATCGCGGGGTGACAACCGGGCAAACCGGGATTATCGGTTCCGGGTGTGTGATTTATCCTTGCACCCTCGGCGGTTTGAGCGTGAAGGTGAAGCAGCGGCACCCTGTCATCGGCAATTTCGTTGAGATTGGCACGGATACCAGTCTCCTCGGTCCGGTGCAGATTGCGGCGCACTCCACCGTCGGCACAAACACCGAGATTTACGGGTTTGTCGAAGTTGAGGAGCGGTGCCGCATCGGTTCGTCGGTTGTCATCGGCACTATCCGCGGTGCGTCCGAGCATCCCGGCAGGATTCATATCGGCGAAGGCGTGCGCATCGGTGATGGGACGATTATTGAAAATACGTCAGAGATGGATCTGGTTATTCCGAAACGTTCGCAGATTCCGGCGCGCAGTCACGTTGCGAATGATGGATTCGGTTTTCCGAGGTACGTTGGGTAACACGTCCTGCCGCTCTAAATGCGCGGGGCCTCTCATCTTGGAAATCCTGAAAATCCTGTTCGAGAAAAAAGAAACAGAAATTATGACAAAGATTCAACGCGCTTTAATCAGCGTTTACGATAAAACGAACCTTCTAGAGATAGCGAACGTCCTCGCCGAGCGCGGGGTTGAAATTTTGTCTACCGGCGGCACGGCGCGCCATCTCCGTGAAGCAGGGATTGACATCATTGATGTCTCTGATTACACCGGTTTTCCGGAGTTGTTCGATGGCAGAGTCAAGACGCTCCATCCGAAAATCCACGGTGGGCTTCTCACGGCGTGGGATAATCCAGTACACTGCGCCGAAGCGGAGGCGCACGGCATCACCTCCATCGATTTGGTGATATCCAACCTCTATCCGTTTGAGGCAACCGTGGCAAGACCGGATGTCACGCTTGCCGCGGCGATTGAGAATATAGACATCGGCGGGCCGACGATGATTCGCGCCTCTGCGAAAAATTACCGGCACGTCGCTGTCCTCACCGACGTAAGCCAATACCCGCGCGTTGTTTCTGAACTCGCTGCCAACGCCGGATGCTTATCGGAAGAGACGCGGTTTGACTTAGCGAAGGCGGCGTTTGCGCACACCGCGCGCTATGATAGCGCGATTTCCGCGTATCTTACTGACATAGCGCGCGTGGAAAGCACGCCTACCTCCGAGGAGTTCGGTGAGACGCTCACACTCCGTTTCAAAAAAGCACGCACGCTCCGTTATGGCGAAAATCCGCACCAACGCGCCGCCTTCTATCGCACTGAGCATGCGCCGGAACCGTGCGCCGCCTGGGCAAATCAGTTGAGCGGCCAACCGCTCTCTTTCAATAACATCCTTGATTTAGAGGCTGCGCTGGAGATAGTCAAAGATTTCGCGCAACCGGCGTGCGCGATTATCAAACATAATAATCCGTGTGGACTCGCCACTGCTGAAAACCTACAGGAAGCGTTCACGAACGCGTTAGAATGCGATAGAGTCTCGGCGTTCGGTTCCGTTGTCGGTTTAAATCGCCGGGTGACGATTCAGACAGCGAACACTCTCCGCGAGGCGGCAAACGCGGGTGTTAAAATCGATGCGATTATCGCGCCCAGTTATACCGAAAAAGCACTGCGCGCGCTCTCCCGCGTCAAACGCCGCCCGATTTTGGAGACAGGGGCACTACAACCGACAAAATCGCTCTCGCAGATTCGTAACGTCACCGGTGGAGTGCTGGTTCAGACTCCCGATGTCCATGAGAGGCAGTCAGACGCGCTACAAGTTGTCACGAAACGCGCGCCGACCGGGGTAGAGATTCAATCGCTGCTTTTCGCATGGCAGGCGTGCAAACACGTCAAGTCCAACTGCATTTTGCTGGCGCGCGGCACCCAAAGCGTCGGTATCGGTGCCGGACAAATGAGCCGTGTGGATTCGGCTATCATCGCTGTCCGCAAAGCGGGTGAGAAAGCGAGGGGGGCCGTGTTGGCATCAGATGCCTATTTTCCGTTCCCTGATGGCGTGGAAATCGCCGGTGAGGCGGGTATCTCTGCCATCATTCAACCGGGCGGTTCCGTCAATGACGAACCGGTGATTGAGGCAGCCGATACTTACGGCATAGCAATGGTGTTTACCGGCGTGCGGCATTTCCGGCACTAATCCGCAATTAACGTTTAGGGTCGTGGGGGCGATTTCAAATCGCGCCTACGGATTGTGTTTGTTATGGCGAACTTGACTGCAGAAGAAACGCTATCCTGCAAATTCTGCGCAACTTTGCAATTTATTCGGGAATATGCTACCATAAAAGTCAATTCCGCTTTTAAGGTAGAATTGCTATGAACAGACCATTGAGCAAAAATCCTAATATCGTCCTCGTCGGGTTTATGGGCACGGGGAAAACCTCTGTCGGTAGGCGGCTCGCATCGCAACTCCGCATGCGCTATGTCGATACGGACGATGTCATTGAGCAGGACAACCGGCGATACATCAGCGACATCTTCGCTGAAGATGGGGAGCCAGTGTTTCGGGAGCTCGAAAGCGCAGCGGTTCGCAAAGTCTCAAAACGCCACAATCACGTCATCTCTACCGGCGGCGGCGTTGTCTTGAAACCGGCGAATATGGAAAACCTGAAGCGGAACGGTGTGGTATTTTGCTTAACGGCGACTGCAGAGGCAATCTATCGGCGTATCGGACACCAAACGCATCGGCCCCTGTTACAGACACCGGATGCGATGGAGAAGATTCAGACGCTGCTAGCGGAACGGCATCCCCATTACGCGCAAGCCGACTATATGGTGAAAACCACGGGACGCTCGTTTGGCGACATCGTCGCACACATCCGCTCTGTTTTTTATCGGATTGTTCACCGACAATCGGAATAATGGCACATTCCGCCGACAAGAAAAACCTTAAGCAGACAGACATTCTTGCGCCAGAACTATTATCAAACGCATTGCGAACGACAAAAATGGAAACAACCACCTTATACGTTGAACTCGGCGCAGACAGGTATCCCATCCACGTTGGGCAAGGCATCCTCGGCGAAATCGGCGAGACGCTTGCACCGCACATCAAATCAAAGCGGGCCCTCATCGTATCGGATGCGTTTGTGACGACACGCTATCTGCCTGTCGTTCAGGAAAGCCTTATCAATAGCGGGTTTGACATAGACACGGTGGAAGTCCCCGTAGGCGAAAAGAGCAAATCGATTGCGCAGTTCGTTCGCGTGCAGGACAGTTTGGTGACGCATCAGTTGGACAGAGGTTCAACGCTCATCGCGCTCGGTGGCGGTGTTATCGGGGATTTGACTGGGTTTTCGGCGGCGGTTTACATGCGCGGCATCGCCTATGTGCAGATTCCGACGACGCTCCAAGCGCAAGTCGATGCCAGCGTCGGCGGCAAAACGGCGATTAACCATCCAAAAAGTAAGAACCTCATCGGCGCGTTCCATCAGCCCAAACTAGTGCTGATTGACGTAGACACGCTGAAATCGTTGCCGCAGCGGGACATCCGTGCGGGACTGATTGAAGTCATTAAAATGGGGGTTATCCGCGATGAACCGCTGTTTGCGATGGTGGAAGAAAACCTCGCCGCTATTTTAAGCGCGGATGCCTCAACGCTCATTGAGATGATTGCGCGCGCGTGTGCTAACAAGGCGGACATCGTCGCACAAGACGAAAAAGAGAGCCGTTTGCGGATGGTGCTGAACTACGGACATACCTTCGGGCACGCGCTGGAGGCAGTCACCGATTACAAGCGGTATCGGCACGGCGAGGCAGTCGCCATCGGGATGATGTGTGCGGCGCAGTTGGCAGTTAATCTGGGGGTGTTTTCGGGAACCGATTTTCGCAGGCAGTGCGCGCTTCTGAAGGCGGCGAATCTGCCGACGCGTTTCCCATCGGATATTTCGCCTGAAGCGTTGCACGCTGCCATGTATTTAGACAAAAAAACGATAGGCGGCACGCTCCGCCTCATCCTACCGACGCGCATCGGCGAAGTCGTCATCCGCGATAATGTCGGGAAACCAGCGATATTAGAAGCCATTTCTCAATGCCGAAGCATCTCATAAAGGCGGATTTTTATATCTGTCCGCATCAGAGGAGATGATATGACAGTTAACAACCGATTTCAATTGAGACTCGGACGGATGCCGCCCGAACCCCGTAGGCGCGGTTTGAAACCGCGCCTACCGATGGGGAGTTATAGCATTTGCGTCCATCCTATGCTACTTATCTGCCTCGTCTGCGGCTTATGCGCAGGTGTCGCGTTTGCGCAAGGGCTCGCGCCGCCGACAAACGTTACCGCCAAAGATACGCCGAACGACGACGGCAAAAGCATCACCCTGACGTGGGATGCGGCGGCAGAGGATAGCGGTATCACCGTTTACCAAATTCTGCGCGGCACAACGCCGGAGACGCTTGCGGAAATCGGAGCACTAGACTCCGCCGAGAAGCCAACTTACGTCGATGCATCTGTTGAGACAGGCATCGATTACGTTTACGTCGTCCGCGCCGTTAGCAAAACGGAGGCGACAGAGGAGACAGCGGACTCCGAGATAACCGAGCCTGTTCAAGCGACAGGCCAGTGGTTTCACACCGGCAAAATCCCGCTCTTCTGCGCGATGCTCATCTTTTCCGCTGCAATTGTCGGGAATATCTATTATGCCCGCAGCGGCAAAGAGATATTTGTTCGGCGCATCCCCGGCTTAGAGGCAGTGGATGAAGCACTCGGCAGAGCAACGGAGATGGGACGTTCCATTCTCTACGTGCTAGGACTCGGCGGTGTCAGCGACCCGGCCACCATTGCCAGTATGACGATTTTAGGGCAAGTTGCGCGGCAAACCGCTGACTATGAAACGCCGTTGCGCGTGCCATGCAATGACCCGATTGTGTTGAACGTCGTCCGCGAAATGGTGAAAACCGCTTATCTCAACGAGGGCCGCCCGGATGCCTACACCGAGGAAAACATCTTCTTCCTCACCGACAGCCAGTTTGCTTACGCTGCAGGGGTTGACGGCATAATGATTCGCGAGAAACCGGCTGCAGTATTTCTACAAGGCACCTTCTACGCTGAATCGCTCATCCTCGCCGAAACAGGCAACTCTATCGGTGCTATTCAGATTGCCGGGACAACCTCGGAACACCAACTCCCGTTCTTCATCGCCGCGTGCGATTACACCTTAATTGGCGAAGAACTTTACGCAGCAACGGCCTATCTCTCTAAAGAACCGATGTTCCTCGGAAGTCTGAGAGGACAGGATTGGGGTAAAGTGATTATTTTCGGGGTGCTAGTGCTCGGGCTCGTGCTTGAACCGCTTGGAATCAATTGGGTTACAACGTTCTTACAGAAAGTAGTGAATTAGGAGGTTTTATGAAGCGACAAGTCCCATTAGTCCTCTGTTTTCTTTTTGGCATTGTGATGATTCTGACAGAGTTCAGCCCGCATTCCGACTCACAAGAACTTTACAAAGAGGTGGGGCGTTGGTATCTCGTCATCACGCCGTTTGCATACGTGATAGGGGTAATGACGCTCGTCCAAGTGCATGGGACGCGCATCCGCCGCCGCGCCGAATACTGGCAATACAGCTACGTCGTGTTTGCAGGGATGATACTCATGGTAGTCGTCGGCATGCCTACCTTTCTCAATCAGACTCCGTTCTTTCAGGCGCGCGGCATCTCGTTTGGACTTCAAAGTCCTGTCTTTGAGTGGTTGTTTGAGTATGTTCAAGTGCCGATGGAGGCGACGACGTTTTCACTGCTCGCCTTCTTCATTGCATCGGCGGCATACCGCGCGTTTCGTGCCCGAACGTTTGAGGCGACGCTGCTCCTCATTTCAGCCCTGATTGTGATGATGGGCAATGTCCCTATTGGAGATTACATTTGGAATACAGTGATGGGCGAGACTCCTTGGACCGATGGGACTTCATGGGCGCGCCAGTGGATTTTAGATAACCCCAATCTGGCAGCGCGACGCGGGATTATCCTCGGGGTTGCCCTCGGCGTTATTTCACAATCCATCAGGATTATCCTCGGCATTGAACGTTCCTACTTAGGAGGCGATTAGCGTATGCTTGAAAAAATCATGAATATGGACAGGCGGATTGTCTTCATTCTCGCTGGACTTGCCGTTGTCATTCCAACGCTGCTCCCGGTCAGCCTGCCAATCACCGTCTCGGAGCCAACGCAGAAACTCTACGACTACATTGACGCGCTGGAACCCGGCTCAACACTGATGATGGCGTTTGATTACGGCCCCTCCTCATTAGCGGAACCCGAACCGATGGCAGAAGCTGTTCTGAAACACTGCTTTGATAAAAAGGTGAAAGTCGTCGGGGTAACACTGCTCATTGACGCGGTGACACTCGCCGATCAACTCATGCAGAAAGTCGCCGAAGAAAAGGGGGCCGTCTATGGTGAAGATTACGTCCTGCTCGGCTACCGTCCCGGAGGTTTCCAAGTTATCCTCGGCATGGGCTCCGAAATTGCGAGCATCTTTGATAACGACTACGCAGGAAAACCGCTCTCCGAAATCCCCATGATGGAGAATATCACCAACTACGAGCAGATCTCATTGCTTCTAGACCTGGCATCTGGCAGCACGGTAGAACTTTGGATTACTTACGCGAACGCGAAATACGATTTAACCATCGCCGCTGGCGTTACAGGCGTTATCGTTTCACAAATGTACCCCTACCTTCAGACTGGGCAACTCGTCGGGCTGCTGCCAGGGTTCTTGGGTGCAGCCCAGTATGAAAAATTAATCAATTCGTCCGGCAAAGGCACTGCGGGCATAAACACTGAATCCTTTGTGCATCTGTTGATAGTCGGATTAGTAATTATCGGCAATATCGCTTATTTCATGACGCGACAGCGAGGGGAGTCATAGATTCATGGAAACTTTGGGAATTTGGATCGCAGCGTTTCTGACACTCTGCATCTATAGTTTTCTTTACCGAGATAACCCGTTCTATCGGTTCGCAGAGCACCTCTTTGTAGGCGTAGCCGTTGGCTATGGCATCGTCGTCCAGATCCATCAAGGGTTTATCCCATTTGCATGGAGACCGGTCGAAACAATCATCAGCGGTGAGGCTTCGCCAATGGACTTCATCAAACTGATTCCTATCGCGATTGGGATGCTGTTTTTTGCCCGCTTATCGCCACGGCATACGTGGCTGATTCGCTACCCGCTCGCAATTCTCATCGGCATTGGCGCGGGGGCAGCGATCCCAAATGTCTTGCAAGCCGACATTTTCGCGCAGGTGCGGGGAACGCTGACACCCTTTTCGCAACTAGGGACATTAGGTGCAGGCGAGATTATCGGTGCAGCCCTCATGGTTATCGGCGTAATTTGCACGCTCACCTACTTCTTCTTCTCGGTGGAACACCGAGGTGCCGTCGGTGGGCTCTCCAAAATCGGCATCGCCTTCCTGATGATTGGATTCGGTTCCGCATTTGGCAACACGGTGATGGGACGTGTCGCCCTGTTAATCCAGCGCGTCGATTTCCTCATAGAAGATTGGCTAGGAACAATTTTTTGAGAGGCACACCATGGCAACGAAATCGGTAGAAGAAACCCCACAGCCTGTCCCAGAATCCGCCGGTGCTTATCAACTCCCGCCAGAGGTATCTCTCCTTGAAACGGCACTAGCGGAACAGAATGGCCTCTATCAAATCCGCCGATGAACCAAAATCCTGTTCACTTGTTGAGAGAGGAGGAAACCACAATGAAACTCGGATATAGCACATGGGGGATGCCCACAGTCCCCATAGACACCGCCATCCACCACATCGCACAACTCGGATACGATGGCATTGAATTAACCATTATCCCGCGGTTCACAACCGAACTCAGCACGCTGGATGCCGCCGAACGGAAGCGCATCGCCGATATGCTGAAACAGCACAACTTGGCACTCCCCGCAATCGCCGCGCATTCTAGCCTGCTCGAAACGGACGCGGCGGCACACGAACGAAATATGTGGCGGTTAAAGGGCGGCGTTGACTTAGCCGTTGAACTCGCGCAAGGCGATGAACTCCCCGCTGTTAATACCACTCCCGGCGGCAAACCGGAGCAGTGGGAAACGCTGAAAAATTTCCTCGCCGAACGGGTAGGGGAACTTGTGGATTACGCAGCGGAACGCGGCGTGACTATCGCCATGGAACCGCATATCGGCGCGATTATTGACACCCCGGCTAAAGTGCTAGAATTGTTGGAGAGCGTCAATTCGCCCTATCTCAAGGTGAATTTTGACATCAGCCACTTTGACATCGTCGGTATGTCGACAGAAGAGACAGTCTCCGCGCTCGCCGCTGTCTCAGCGCATACACACGTGAAGGACCAGCGTGGTATCGCACCTGACTTTGAGTTCCTCATCCCCGGCGAAGGCACGTTCGATTACGTCGGCTACCTCAAGGCAATGCAGGCACACGGCTACGATGGATTTATCACCGCCGAAGTCAGTTTCATGGTGCAGGCTCGCGAAAACTATGACCCACTCGCCGCGGCGACGATGTCTTATGAGACGCTGTCGCGGGCTTTCACCGAAGCAGGCATTGAGAGAACCTGACATGAAACCGAACATCCTCCTCCTTATGACAGACCAGCAGCGGTGGGACGCAATGGAATGCAGCGGCGACTGGGTGCAAACCCCCAACTTGGCTCGGATTGCGAGCGAAGGCGTGCAGTTCACGAATTGCGTCACCACATCGCCTGTCTGTATCCCCACGCGGCTCAGTTTAGCCACCGGGTTATATCCGCATAATACCGGCGTTTGGAACAACATGCACCACCAGATGTCTGCAAAAACGCCGACGTGGATGCAGGCGGTGCGCGATGCAGGCTACCGCACTAGTCTCTTCGGCAAAACGCATCTGCATCCGCACAGCGGCGATTTGCGCGAACGCGAAGAGTTAATGAACGCCTATGGTTTGGACGATGTGGGCGAAATCGGCGGACCTCGGGCGAGCGCGAACGTCCTCTCACACATGACAGCGGAGTGGGAAGCGAAAGGGTTATGGGATGCCTACCGCGCCGATTATCGCGAACGCTTTCGCAACAAACCGCACGTCGTGCGTCCATCGGTGCTGCCGTTAGAAGACTACGCCGATGTCTACGTCGGACAGCAGGCGAAGCGGTACCTCAAACGGTATGACAGAGAAGAACCGTGGTGCTGCTGGGTAAGTTTCGGCGGGCCGCATGAACCATGGGATACGCCGGAACCTTACGCTAGTTTGTATAATCCTGCGGATATGCCGTCGGCGATACCGCGTCCAGAAGCAGGCGAACGCCCGCGCGGACACCTCGACCGGCTCATGGAACGGGTTAACCCGAATTTTGAAGAAGGCGAAATTGGAAGGTTGCGCGCCAATTACGCCGGCAATGTCACGCTCATTGACGCGCAAATCGGCGAAATCCTTGACGTAATTCAGGCGCGCGGCGAACTCGAAAACACTGTCATCGTCCACTGCTCAGACCACGGTGAGATGAACGGCGACTATGGGCTCATCTACAAAAGCAACTTTCTCAACGGCGCGGTGCGCATTCCGCTGTTGGTGCGCACACCTGATGCGGTGAAAGGTGCCATCTGCGATAGCCCAGTGGAATGGATAGACATTGGCCCGACGCTCGTTGAACTCGCAGGCGGCGAATTGGAACATCGCCAATTCGGCAAGTCGCTATGTCCTGTTCTAGCACAGCCCGCATCAACGCACCGCGACTTTGCTATCTCTGAAATAGAAGGCGAAATCATGCTGCTCAATCGGCAATGGAAAATCGCGCTCAATGCGAACGGTGAGGCGTATCTCTTGTTTGATGTGCAAAACGATGCTGAAGAGACACAGAACTTCGCCGGCCGC
>PYJE01000140.1 GCA_003635305.1 Candidatus Poribacteria bacterium
AACCTGTCAAGTTCAACGACGATGACGGAATCAGCGCAGAGGTACGCGTAGCCTTCATGGAGCGTGATGTCCATCACAGGGTTCGCTGTCGGGATGTGCGTTACAAGCGTATTGCTTGCCAAATCGACGATGGACATCCCTGTCTCGGTTGCGACGAAGCCGTGTCCGAGCTCGCCGGTAGGCGCGCTTTGCAAGCGCGCTATGCGGATTGTGGTGGCGGACGCGGGGAGTGGCAACGTCTGTGTCACGGTGCCGTCGTGAGGCGTTGTCAATTCAATCGTCTTCAAGCCGCCGGTGCCGTTTGCGATGTAGACAGCGCGTTCCGAGACGACATCAAGTCCATAAGTTGTGCCATCGGCTGCGTAGCGGTGCGTCCATTTCGGCGCGTGCGGTGTGCTGACATCGACGGTTTGGATACCCCCTTTGCCATCGGCAATGTAAGCGAAATTGTTCCACAATGCGACATCGTTCGCGTTGCCGAACGTTGGCTGCGAAGAAATCCATTGCGGTTGTTGAGGATTACGGACATCAACGAGGTGTAGCCCCGCCTGCCGGTCGGTGAGATAAACGGTGTCGTTATGCAACTGAATGCCGGTTGCGAGCCCGGGGGTATCTAGACTGGCGACAACTTCCGGTTGGAGAACGCGAGGGACAGGTTCGCGCGCCGCGGGACCAGGGGGATTTTCGTCTTGAATTTGGATATCGACAACGCGGAAATTGCCGCCGGCGACGAAGGCGGTGTCCGTGGCTGTTACCACAAAATCGTGCGCGAGGAGCGGGACAATGCCTTCTGTCACAAAGTTGCCGAGGGGACTCGGTTTGAGAATACGAAGTCCTTGCCTGTTATCGCTGAGATAGATGGCATCGTCCGCAGTGGAGATATGGAGTGGAATGCCAGCGGTTTTAAAGAATCTCCGAGCCCGAGGTATGGGAACGTTCTGTGTATCGGGTTGGTTAAAAACGAGTAGTCCGCCTTCCCCATCATGTTCAAAGCCTAGCACATAAACCTTTCCATCGGCGATGTGAACCTTGTGCGCGTTGGTGAATCCGCCAAGGGTTTTGACGATTTTTGGGGCAGTCGGCGAATTAATAGCGATGAGATGCACGCCTCCCTCTCCATCGGCGACATAGGCGGTGTCGGCATCCACCGCTACCGCTTGTGCTTTCCCCGGGGTTGCGATTTCACCGACGCGGGCTGGTTTGCCGGCATCCGTGAGCGCGAACATTTCCATGCCCCAGTCGCTGGCTGCGCAAAGATAAGGTTCGCCAGTCTCGGTGAGGTGGAGCGCGACATCGTGATAGTTGCTGGCAAGGTGGAGCTGCGTCATTGGTTCAAGGATATAGGAAACGTTCGATTTCTTCGCGCTCGGTTGCGTTCGGTTGCCGAGGGAGAAGGCGACGGTTTGCGGCTCGCCTCGCGATTGAGGCGGTTGCCTCGGTTCGCCGATGCTGGGCAATTCGGGAGCCGAAGGCTCGCCTACCGCAACGTATTGAAGCATCTGTGGCGCGTCTGCTGTGACTAGCAGGATAATCTGTCCGTTTCGTTGTAAGCCTTCAAGCCGAGTCTTTCCGTTATTTTGTGCATCGAATTCAATCCCGGTAGGCACGGTTTGTAAAGGCAAATAGAGTGTTGCGGCATAGAGGTTTCCTACCTCGTTTCCGCTGAGCGCGATTTCAAGCGTCGGTGGCAGATTTTGGAACAGAATGTAGTGCGCGCCCCACATTTCAACAGGGAGAGTGTCGGCAGAATTCGGGTAAGTTCGGACGCGCTGGACAGTAGCCGTGCTCTTCCGGTTCCGCAGGTTTTGATAACCGAGGTGTTTGGCGCGAGTGGTATTGTTCAGCCAATTGGCGAATCCCCAATTCAGAAAGACATTGGCAAACTGCGGGGTTGTAACCGTAAGGCGAGGGGCTGTGCCTCGCGCTGCTATGGATTGCATGGTGGCTAACGCGTTCTCAATTGCCTGCTGTCCGAGGGTATCCTCTTCCACGATTCGGCGGATGAGGGGTGCGCCGCCATATTGCTCATAGAGATAGAGCAGCAGCAGGAACGCGCCGCCGTAATAGACATTGTGGGTGTTGGCATAAGTGAGAGAAACTTCGGGCGCGGCGAGATAACCGTCGACATAAATAGTGTGGACATTTCCGTAGACTGCCCATTCCGCGAAGCAGGCGATGCCTTCCTCTAACCACCGCTGATCGGTGGTGCCGCCGTTTTGAAACCAATTGACGAGATGCGCGAATTCGTGCGCGAGACTGCTGTAAAAGGTGTGTCGAGTGCGTTCACGGAACTGATAGATGTCCATGAACAGCATCTCACGTCGATTGCTATTGTGTTCGGTTGGGAGCTGATCTGCCGGGGCGAAGTAGCCGCCATAATCGCGTCCAGATGCGTTCATACCGACATCGTGCATTAAGAGGGTAATGCGATTATCCCGGTCGAGCCCAGGACGGAATTCAGAACCTATCCACTTTCGGACTTGCGGGTAGATGCGCGCGTCAAACTCTCGCGCGATTGATGCCGCTTCCGCGTCTGTGAGCAGGTGCTGCACTGAGTTTTCGATGTAGACGTAGAGATGTTCGCTTATCGCAACGCAGGTGGCTTTCACCTCCATCTCCGGAATGTGGATAAAAAACCTGTCTATCTGTCCGAGTTGGACAGGTGCTGCGGGGGCATGTTCATCCACTAGGAGAGCTCCCCCGGTTTTGATATCCTTTTGCCCGAGTCGGTTGATTCCAGTGTTGACATCCCGAATCAACAAAGGGGTGCCGCACTGCCACGGGTCTGCCCCGTAGGCGTGGCGTTCTTGCGTGCACATCACAAGAAAAATGGGTATGAGGAAGACAAGCAACTTTCTCATCATAACGTGACTGCCGATGGCTGTTCTTGAACCACCGGTATGACGTAACTCCGAATCGTCATCCCGGCAACCTGTTCCGTTTTTACCTGCGGTTTTGGTGTTTGGCGATAGTCAAAGACGACGTAATATCCCACCGGAGTCCCCTCTAGTTTGAGATATTTTGCGAGTTGTTCTTTGCCGGCTTGACAGGATTTTTCGCCTTGCCACATTTTGGTTTCCACGATGTGTTTTTGTCCGCGGTGGCTCACCATGAGATCGATCCGCCCGCGTCCGGTTTGCACTTCAAGGTGCATCACTGCGTTTACCTGTTGCACAAACTGGTCTAGATAGGCAAAAAGGAGGTGCTGTCCGACAAACTCTTGCGGTGTGTCAGGCACTTGTAGGATGCGGTATCCGGCGCGTGCGATGAAATCGCGGAAGTTATCTAACAGCCCTGCCATGTCGATGTGTCCGGCGGGGTTGATATATTCAATAGGGCTGGTTCGATGTGCGTTGTCAGTTGCGTGTGGATAGTATTCTTCCTCAAGCCCGTTAATGGTAGGTTTGAGTGTTTTCAAAATGCGGTAGAGATAGATAGGGTTGGTAATCTCGCACTTGTCCCTATTGCTGATGCTACTGCCTTTCTTGATGATACCGTAGGTTGCGAGTTCACTGATGACTTCATCGTCAATATTGAAATCCAGTCCGGCATCGTAGGATGTGATTCGCATCAGGACGCGTTGAAAGTTCGGGTTACTGCGGATATGCGTCGTGAGGTGTTGAATGTTGACGTTCGGCTCCCCAAGAACCTGCGCGTGCGCCGTGAGAAAGTGTTCCCTCCCGAGCGTCTCGTCTTTTGGAATGTCCAGTTCCTCCGTGAGTATCTGTGCAAGCCGGTTCACCAACACCGGTTGTCCATCTGTCTGTCTGTGGAGGTCTGCCACCACTTCCGGAGCGAATGCCTGGCCGGCTTCCTCGGTGTACTGCGCGAGGAGTTCTTGCACTTGTTTGAAGGTGAAATTCGGTAAGTGAAATTCGTCTTGGACGTTAAAGGGCGAAACAGACCTGTCGTAGTTGAGTTGCGCAATATTCTTCACGCCAACGATACCGACGCTGTGGATGCACCGATTGTGCGGGGATAGATAGATACGGCGGAGTGAATGCAGAAAATCGCTCACCGTCGCAGGCGGGATGCCATCAAACTCGTCAATAATCAGGACGACACGCCGGTCTGGCAGAAACCGTCCCAACTCTTCAAAAAACATTCGCATCGAGACGTGCTCGGTTAACCTCAGGTTCGCCAAAAAATGCTTGAGGGCTTCAGACGGTTGCCCCTGTTTTCGGCGTTGAAAAACCTGCTGGATTTCCGCGCGAATATCATTAGAGAGATAGCCGTAAAAAGCATCCGGTGCGACGTTTTTATACTCCTCAAAATTGAGTTGAATTGGGAACCAGTCAAATGTTTCTGCCTCCAATGCGTCTAGTGCTGCGCGGAAAAACGTCGTCTTGCCCGTCTGGCGCGGCGCGAAGAGGACAATGTATCTCCCCTTTTTCACTTTTTGGATGAAGTCGGCGAGTTCGTCCGTGCGAGGGACAACGTAGTTGTCTTGAGGGTTCACAGGGCCCCGTGTTTCAAACCATCTCATTTTTTTCTCCTGATGATGCCGCATAGAATTCCCGATTCTGCACTTTCACCTGCATGGTGTTAAGTTTAACACAACTTGACAGAAATTGTCAAGTAGGACAAGATCAGGAGATTTTGCCCTACATTTGAAGTATCAAGAAAAAATAGAGATTTTTCCTTGACATCGCGGGCTATTTTGTGGTATCCTATAAAAAAAACAAAAAGGAGGAATTTGTTATGCAGAGTCTACTTCAAATGTTGATAGGTGTTGGGACATCGTTAGTCGCTACCTGCATCGGTGTCCTCGCTGCGTGGCTGTGGAGCCGCAAAAAACGGGACGATGAGTCTTCAAACCGCATCCACCGGCTTGAGATTTTAGTGGAGAGTTTGTCTGAACGCGTCAGCAACCTCATCGAAAACTTGGGTATCAAATTTGATAACATTTCCAAAGTTGTCTCCTTGTCTATCCGAGATTTTGAGCAGGAGCGCGAACGTGATAAACAAGCGTTTGAAGAATATCTTGCGCGGATGCAGGAAGAATTTGAACGCGAGCGTGAGTTGCTGCAGCAAAAGTGGGAAAGTGAGCGCGAGTTGCTGCAGCAAAAATGGGAGAGCGAGCGTGAGCAGCTGCAGCAAAAGTGGGACCGCGAGCGCGAACTTCAGCGGCAAGAGTGGGAAAAGAACCGCAACCACATTGTGAAAGCCGCCGCGCTAGAGGCCCTCAGGGTGCTGGAAGCAAGCAGGACATCCCCTGAATCGGAGCAGGATTTTCACGATTAACAAGATTTAGCAAGATTAAGAAAGCAGGATTCACATGGAATTCTCCCCTCTTATCCTGTCAATCTTGAAAATCTTGTCCATCCTGCTTAAAAACACCGCCTGGAGCTCCGTAGAAAACGACAACGTCGTTTTCGGGTTACGAGGAGATACATCCTCGCACCAAGAACATTCGCCGAACGCCTCGCGAACAACAAAAGTACCAGAAATGTAGAAAACGACAACGTCGTTTTCGGGTTACGAGGAGATACGTCCTCGCACCAGGAACATTCGCCGAACGCCTCGCGAACAACAAAAAGACGAAAACATGAAACCTTACCAATACCTTGAACACACCGCCGATATGGGCTTAAAAGTCTTCGGCGAAGATTTGACTGCGCTCCTCACCAACGCCGCGCAAGGGCTTTTTGAGACAATAGCTGTCGTGGACACGATTGACGAAACGGCATCGGTGCAGATTCACGTCACAGCAGAATCTGTCGAGGAACTCTTCGTCGCATGGCTTGATGAACTCAACTTCCGACACGAGACGGAAGCTATCTTCTTTAAGCGCGCACACATCTCTCACTGCAGCGAAACGGCTGTCTCGGCGGAAATCTACGGTGAACCGGCGAATTTTGATAAGCACGAAGTTTACACGGAGATTAAAAGCGTCACCTACCATCAATTGCAAGTGGTGCAGAATGCCGATGGCAGATGGTTCGCTCAGGTTATTTTTGATTTGTGAATAGAAAGCCGCCT
Organism: Candidatus Poribacteria bacterium; assembly: GCA_003635305.1. GTDB lineage: Bacteria > Poribacteria > WGA-4E > WGA-4E > WGA-3G > AGPOR5. The sequence continues at coordinate 5,983 of PYJE01000140.1, forward strand.
TTACGGGGCACTCTCCTCAATGCGGAGATGCTGATTCGGTTTGACGTTCTCAAGCGTGTCCACGGCACCGCTTGGCCAGCGCACCTCAATCTTCTCAATTTGAGACTGAGCAGACATGCCCAGTCCGAAGATGGCAGTGAGTTCACTTTGGGAGCAGTAACTTGAACCGCTCTTGACGGTGCGCGTCTGTGTGCCTAGGGAGGAGGTGACGCGAATCTGCGCGCCGATGCCATCGCGGTTGCTGGTTTTCCCGATAAGCGAGATTTTAATCCACGCGTTGCGGTTTCCGCCCTCGTTGCGGAAGAGATACGCAGGACCGTTGGAGGTAGTGACGAGTAAATCCCAGTCTCCATCGTTATCAATGTCGCCGTGGGCGGCACCCCTGCCGACAATCGGTTTCCCTAAATCCGTGCCGACGTGCCTGAGGACATCCGTGAACTTGCCGTTCGCCTGATGATGAAACAGGTGCGGCGGTTGCGCGTATGTCACTTCACTCTGGATAGCGTTGATGTCTGTCTCCACATGTCCGTTGGCGGTGAAAATGTCTAGGTTTCCATCCAGATCGAAGTCAAAGAAGAAGCAGGCGAAGGTGAGTGTTAACAGGGATGCGTTTCCGATTTGCGCGACAGGCGCGTCGTCAATAAAAAAGTCGCCTTCGTTGTGATAGAGGTTCAGCATTTCATTAGAAAAGTTTCCGATGACGAGGCTTTCCCTGCCGCTTCTGTCGTAGTCCGCCGCGTCAATGCCCATTGCGCCGGTTGCGATGCCGTTTTCGTTATAGGCAATCCCTGCGAGCATCGCGGTTTCAATGAACGTGCTGTCGCCGTTGTTTTGATAGAGTTTATTGGGTTGCGTATCGTTCGCCTCAAAGATGTCTGGCCATCCATCGTCGTTATAATCAAAAATGCACACGCCGAGGGATTTGCTGGTGTTATCCTCAATTCGTGCGATGCGGGAAACATCGAGAAACGTTCCATCGCCTCGGTTTCTGAAAAGTTTGCTCGCTTGCCCGGTGTAAGATTCGGGGGTGCAATAGGATTTGTTCGTGCCATCTAGCGTGCAGAAGATATCGGTTTCGATGCTCCACTCCACATAGTTCGCGACGTAGAGCTCCAGGTGTCCATCTTTGTTGTAGTCAAACCACGCGCAACTCGTGCCGAAGCCGGGGTTGTGAATGCCGGCGGTTTCTGTAACGTCAAGGAAAATCCCATCTCCCTGATTTTGAAAGAGTTTGTCTTGTCCCAGGCAGCTGATATAAATATCCGGATCAGCGTCGTTATCGTAATCCGCGACGGCGGCTCCCATGCCGTAGAGCGGTATTGCGAGGCCTGCTGCTTCGGTGACATCGGTGAACGTGCCGTCGCGGTTGTTGCGGTAGAGTGCCATCGTCTGCCGTTTTCCGGTCGGGTGGCCTGGCCAATCTTTGCCGTTGACAAGGAGGATATCTTGCCAGCCATCCAAATCATAGTCCAGAAAGGCGCAGCCTGAGCCCATCGTTTCAGGGAGGTATTTCTCGCCGAAGGCACCGGTGTTATGGACGAAATTGATGCCTGCCGCGTGCGTGATGTCTGTCCATTGCGGTAGAGATTGCGCAGCGGCGATGACGGTGCCGCAGCAGATATAGAAAAATAGGGTTGCTAACGTTTTCATTTTCGCAGAATTAACAGATATTCGGATTTCATTCCATCAGGATTCTTATTTTTTCGCGCGCCGAAGAGTTTCCGCGTCTGA
>PYJE01000141.1:0-3774 GCA_003635305.1 Candidatus Poribacteria bacterium
CTTCGGTATCTTTATGCGAATAGGCAATGAATCCCTTGAGTGGTTTGCTCATGGCTTTTTCTCCTCTACGATGGAAATAAAAGCGTAGGTAACAGAAGTGCGCGCTTGAAAAGCGCGCCTACGGACTCATCACACGCTAAAACTGCGAAGGAAAATTCCCACGCGCCGCATCCATTACCTCCGCCGTTATCTCGGTGTGGCCGTTGTCTTTCGCGAAGGTTTCAATACCCATCTTTGCCATCGGACGGACAAAACTTGGAATCCGCTCCAAGCGTTCCAATGCCTCGGCTGACCAGGTGGGACCGGCGGGTTCCGCCTTCTGCCCTTCTTCCTCAAACGCGCCTGCGATGACAGAGGTAAAGGGACACCTGCCGCCCTCAGCAGTTCCCTCCGAGTTTGCATCTTGGACAGGAGATGTGTCGGGCATCGGCGCGCGTTTGGCGGTTCCGAGCTGCGAACGCACCATCTGCATCGGTTGCGCCGCCTCGCTAGTGCCGCCTAACTGTAAATCCAAGGATTTTAGCATCTGGGTTTCCCACGGATTGAGGAACATCGCGAATTCCACGAAGCAGTCGGGACATTCAAAAACCGCAGTCACGGAACCTTGCTCAGGGCGCGTCACGTCTTTGAATTTCATCGCTGTATCGCATTCTCGGCATAAAAATTTCATTGTGGAGCCTCCTTAAAGAAATGTTGCATGTTCTCGGCAACTTTTGTGAGTGCTAGACTTGCGGGAGTGTTCGGGTACTCACGCACATAAGACGTGCCTTTGTCGCTACAATAGGAGAGTTTCGCATCGAAAGGAATGCTAGCGAGTCTCCCTTCAAGGCAGGGCTCATCGGTGGAGAAGAGGGGTTCCTTTTCGCCACAATGCCGGCAGATATGAAACGCCATGTTCTCGACAACACCGATAACCGGGACGTTGAGGATGTGTTGCGCCATCGCCAACGATTTTTTCACGATGAATTGCGATACCTCGGACGGAATCGTCACGACGAGAACGCCGCTAAGGTTTGGCAGAAGTTCAACGACGTTGGGGAGTTTGTCGGTGCCCGGGGGCAAGTCAAGGAGGAGGTAGTCAAGCACTCCCCATTCGGTATCGCCGATGAATTCCCGGAGCGCGCCGACTTCCATCGTGGTGCGCCACGTGAACGCATCTTTCTGCGTGTGCGCATTCCACAGCACGGGGGCTTCATCCTCGGCGAGGAGTAAGTCCATGGAAATAACCTTGATGCCGAGTGTGTTGACTGCAGGCGTGACTCCCGCAGGCGAATATTCAAGCGCGGCGTTTCGCACGCCCATCATTTTCGCAAGCGAAGGCCCGTTGATGTCAGCGTCCACAACGCCGACAGCATTGCCTTTCAACGCAAGTGCAGCAGCGAGGTTTGCCGTAATCGCGCTCTTGCCGACACCGCCTTTCCCGCTCATAATCGCGACGGTATGTTTGACAGCGGCAAGCCGTTTTTGCAGCCGATCGGACTGGGCGGCGACTTGCCCGATAATGTTGGAACCGGCATCATCCGGGAGCTCTTTGTAGGTTTTCATAATAATAATTATAGCACATTTTACTGCAAATGTCAATTTTTTTTAATTTGACAAAAATCCGCTCTCGCTGCTAAAATAGGGTTATGAAAATCGTAACCCTAAAAACCATTTTTATTTTCGCTTGGACCTGCTGTTATTTCGGATGCCAAGGCGGCGCGTGGAATCTTGATTCGGTTGGCGGCGGTTCAGAGATTGTCGAAAAATCTGGCGAACTTACCGAAAACGAAGTATGGGATGGAAGAATCTATGTCACCGGCACTGTTATCGTTCCGGAAGGCATCACGCTGACTATCCGTTCCGGCTCTATCATCGGGTTTGAGCCTCTGGAGACTCCGAGTCAGATTCTCGTGCGCGGCGAACTCTACGCGGAGGGTTCCCCAGCTCTGATGATAGTCTTCGGCTCTCTCGGCACGCAACCGACAGAGCAACAAGAAACGGAAACGCCAGCCACTTCGCCTCTTGCAGGCGGATATGGCTTTCCGCAGACGCGGACAGTTACGCAATCAACAACGATGACAGCTGCCCCCCCAAAGGCAGGCGATTGGCAAGGCATTCGCGTTGAGTCACAAAGCCCGAATAGTCGCCTCACCTATTGCCGCATCCAACACGCAACTGCCGGGATTACGATAGGCACGGATGCTACGCAGATCGAACGGTGCCTTTTCAGCATGAATAATATCGGCGTGCTTTGCGAAAATGCGAATCCGACTATCACGAACAGTGAGTTCAATCGGAACGGCACGGGGCTCCAATTGCGTGGTAGTGCCGCGCCGGAGGTGGAGCATAACGCCTTCGCCGCGAACGAATACGGCATTATTTGCGAAGACGATTCGCGCCCGCGCATCGTTTACAACGAAATCCGCGCGAATTATCAGCACGCTATCGTCTGTTATTCCACCGCCTCACCGGAGATTGTCTCTAACAACATCACGATGAATGTTGGATGGGCCGTTTACGATGGCGGCAGGCTCCGCGATAATTACATCAGCGGGAATAAACAGGCAGGACCGAACGTCACGGAACTCTCCATCGGCATGCAAAGCAACCAGTTCTACAGCGTTGATGAGACGTTAGACCCGAGGACTACGCCTGTCCCTGAAGCAGGGGTGCCACGGGAGAATTTCTAGGGCGCGTTTAGAAACCGCACCTACCGGGGCAGAGTCCTCATCAATACCGGTAGAAGCGCGCTGGCAGGACGCGGTTGGAAACCGCACCTACCGACTTACGGTGACGCTTATGAGCCGATTCAAAGCCTATCTTGAACTCATCCGCTATCCGCTATTTGCGATTCCGATTGTCGCAACGCTTCCCGGCGCGCTCATCGCGAGTGAGGGAAGACTGACGTGGCGCGTCGCAGCGGCCCTGTTCATCGCGCTTTGCGGCTACTTCGCCGGGATGATAAAGAATGACTATTTCCATCGCGAGACAGATAGCCTCACAAACCCAGAACGGCCGCTTCCTTCAAACCGCCTAACACCGCGGCAAGCACTCGTCCCGGCGAGCGTTCTCTACGGGTTATGCGTCATCGCCGGCTTCGGGCTCAACGTTAAAGCGGGACTGCTGGTAATCGGCTTAGTCGCCATTTCGCATCTCTACAACGCGATTTTCAAAGCGCGCGGCATCTTGGGGAGCCTGACGCTGCCGATAGGTATCGGGTTGTTGAGCGTTTTCGGCGCGCTAGTCGTCAGTGGTGAGGTGCCGCGGCTCGTATGGTATGCGTTTGCCGCGACGACGCTTTACGATTTCGGTACGCACATCACCACCACATTCAAAGATCTTTCGCGTGACGAGGCACTCGGCATCACAACGACACCCCTCCAACTCGGCATCCGCCCGGCGTTATTGCTCTCCGCGCTTGCGACGATGCTTGCATTCGCCATCGCGCTCCTGCCGTATTGGCTGGAACCGCTGCGTCAGAAGTCTTATGCCATTTGGGTAGTTTTGGGCATTGCCGCCACGGTTGCGACGCGCATCCCGCTCTATCTGCAACCTAGTGAGAAAAACGGGTATTTTGCGTTGAAAGGTTCAATGGTGGGTTCAATTCTCCTTTTTCCGTGCCTTATCGGCGCGCAGGTGTCTATTGTTGTTGCATCGGCGGTTATCGCGCCGTTGCTCTTGATTACGACGTTTTTGTTGAAGACAACGCGTCAGGAAGTCTGAGTGTAAGGTAGGCGGGACATCCTTGTCCCGATATGTCATTCACCGGTAGGCGGGACATCCTTGTCCCGG
>PYJE01000141.1:3794-4311 GCA_003635305.1 Candidatus Poribacteria bacterium
ATTTTCCAACGCCGCCCTTCCCGCTCGCTACGGCGATTTTGAACCGCACGTTTGGCAACGTGATATTCTGTTGCTGCGGCTGTTGCTGCGGCTGTTGCTGCGGTTGCGGTTGCTTGCCGGAGATTTGCGCGCCGCTGATAACCTTCAGTTCGGGATGCGGCTTCGCCGCCGATTCCGATTTCGGCTGCGGCTTTTTTTCTGCGCCTTTTCTAAAAAATTTCATGGGTGTCGTTTTTTCTCCTTCTGTTTGCTTAGTTTTTGTAGTTTGATACCAATGGACTATCGGGACCGGGAGGACCCGCCTACCGGGTTTTTCGCGCGCGTAGGCGCGGTTTGAAACCGCGCCTATCGCACGGTGCTTATGCCGATATAACTCCCGTTGCCCGCAAAAGCGTTTCCTGCACCAGCAATTCGTGCGAAACCGGTCTGTCGCGTAACTGCGCACCGGCGATAGTCGCCAAGAACGCGTCTAGCTCCAATTCATAGAGGCGTTGGCGGCTTTCGCCTGCTATTTCGA
>PYJE01000141.1:4331-11597 GCA_003635305.1 Candidatus Poribacteria bacterium
AACGACACCCCTCCAACTCGGCATCCGCCCGGCGTTATTGCTCTCCGCGCTTGCGACGATGCTTGCATTCGCCATCGCGCTCCTGCCGTATTGGCTGGAACCGCTGCGTCAGAAGTCTTATGCCATTTGGGTAGTTTTGGGCATCGCCGCCACGGTTGCAACGCGCATCCCGCTCTATCTGCAACCTAGTGAGAAGAACGGGTATTTTGCGCTGAAAGGTTCAATGGTGGGTTCAATTCTCCTTTTTCCGTGCCTTATCGGCGCACAGGTGTCTATTGTTGTTGCCGCGGCGGTTATTGCGCCGTTGCTCTTGATTACGACGTTTTTGTTGAAGACAACGCGTCAGGAAGTCTGAGTGTAAGGTAGGCGGGACATCCTTGTCCCGATATGTCATTCACCGGTAGGATGGACATCCTTGTCCCGATACCTCATCGAAAATCAAGACCGGGAGGGCTCTCCTACATGGGAAGATCTGATGGAGATTCGTTTATGAAAAATATTGTCTTACTCATTACGGACACGTTCCGTTATGACAATCTCGGTGAACGCGCCGAACGCCCTATCCGCACGCCGCAACTCGACCGGTTTGAGGCGGAGCGTGCCACTGCCATTGATAAATTCTATATGAGCAGTTTTCCGACGGTGCCACATCGCACCGATGTAGCAACAGGAACAGTCGGGTGGCCCCACTACCCGTGGCAACCCATTGATGAGAGCGGACCGAATCATATCGCGCAGCTGCTGAGTGCGCAGGGTTACGCGACGCAGCTTATCTGCGATTGTCCGCATCTATTCAACACGCGGTTCCAGCACGGATTCGATGCCGCCTTCCAGCATCGCGGGCAAGAAGGCGATAAACCGCTGTTGCACCTCAATGACCCGATTCAAATCGTCATGCCGGATGAGAAGACGCGCCCGCATCCCTCCTTCCGAGGCAATACTTTGCCGAATACGCACCGGTGGACGAACCGCTATTATCAATATGAGGCGGAAACGTTCTCTGGCAGGACATCGGAAACGACGATTCGGTGGTTGGAGGAAAACTACCAGTCGGGGCCGTTTTTCCTGTGGGTGGATTTCTTCGATCCGCATGAACCGTGGGATCCGCCGGAATATATCGTCAAACGGTATGACCCGGGTTACACTGGCGCGCCGATGCTACATCCGAACTACGGCAGAGCGTCGCTTTACACGGAGGCGGAGTTGCACAACCTGTGGGCGCACTACGCGGGGGAAGCGGAACTCGTAGACCGGCACATCGGACGCATCCTTGAGAAGGTAACCGATTTAGCGTTATGGGACGATACCCTCGTCATCGTCATGTCCGACCACGGTATGTCCATCGGCGAGCATGACAGGACAGGCAAATCCAACATCGACCCGGGTGACACGCGCTACTGGCCGACGTATCCGGAAATTAACCACGAGATTTTCCTCATCGCGGGCGGCGATGTGCCGCGCGGGCAACGCAGGGACTTCATCGCGCAACCGATGGATATCTTCCCGACACTCTGTGAGTTGGCGGATGTGACGGTAGAACCTCGTAAACCGTTTGAGGGACGCGCCTTTGCCGATGCGCTCCTCAGTGGTGAGGGAGGACATCGCGACTATGCGGTGACAGGATGTCATATCGGCGCGCGGGATGGTGTAGTGCCGCAACGTGCGACAACGCCGTTCCTTGTGACAGAACGGTGGGGTTACGCGCCTGTCGGTGCGGATGGCACGCCGGAACTTTTCGATCTGCATGTCGATGCGCTAGCCGAGAACAACATTGCTGCGGATAATAAGGTGCTCGTCGCGGAGTTGCACGAGATGTTCATGGCGCATCTGGTGGAGCACAACGCGCCGGAATCTTTCTTGGCACTCTGGCGTGAATTGCCTTCGGGAGAGGGGCGCGGCACCTGGTCAATCGATTATCCGGATGAGTCTGGAGAGTAGGATAGGAAAAATGTCCCATAGTTTCGTAGGGCGAGGGCCTGTCCCTCGCCCCACGGACACCGAAACTACTTTGCCAACAACTTCCGCAACGCCTTCGCGATGACATACTCCTCCCCTTCGTTGAGAGTGTAAGCATTCATCACCAGCGTCTCTTTGCCGTGCGTGTTGAGCTTGATGCGCGGCGTGCCAGCATCCAATTCGTTCGCTATTTGCGATGCATCCTTGCCGATACTCGCCGCATCAAACGTGATACGCAGATCCGACAGCGTGTGGCTCTTCTCTTGGTAACGCACCTCACACGACACACCGGGGATGCCCTTGAGTCCTTGCGCCAGTGCGGCGTAGCGCGCATCCTGTGCAGCGGAACGTTTACCGTGGTCGGTGGAGAGCCAGATGTCAATCGCTGTGACTAACCCAATCACCTCCTGCCGGTCTACTTTCATCCCGCGCCCGACAGGACGCGGGCCAATGAAACCGTGCGCCCGCACCGTTTCAATCAACTCCTTCTTGCCGCAGATGAACCCTGTTGAATGCGGCGCGTTGAAATACTTGCCACCGAAGCAGACTAAGTCCGCGGATTGCGCGTTCCGCCGGAAGTAGTCTAGCGGATAGATTTGCGCTGCGGCATCGGCGATGAGCGGCAGGTTATGCGAGTGTGCAAGTTCCACTGCCTCCGCTAACGACACCGCCTTCCCCTGGTTGGGTTGGATGAGATAGGCGACTGCCGCGGTCTTCTCGCCGATGGCATCGTTCAACGCTTCGGCAGTGCAACCGTTATCGTCCCCGACAAAAATCAGTTTGCTACCGGGAATGGTAAACGCCCTGTCGTAGGTGTAGTGTTGCACCTTCTGAAAGACGATTTCGTCTTTGAGCCCGGTGGTATCCGGGAGTTGCGCGCGCTTATGGGCATCGCTGCCGGTCATCACCGTTGCGGCGGCTAAGACGAGTGCTGCGTAGCATCCTGCAGTGACATAGGCATCCTCAACGCCTAATCGTTCTGCGATGAATTGTCCGGATTTCTCCAGCAATTCTTCCATTTCGACGTAACTTGTGTCGGCTTCAAGCATCGCTTCGCGCACGGCGGGTGAGGGAGTTGAGCCGCCGCGCACGGTCTGGTTGCCCGTGGCGTTGATTACGGGCCGCGCGCCGAGTTTATTGTAAACGTTTCCCCAATCTGTATTCGCCATGAGAGAGTCTCCTTGGAACTTAACAGGTTTGGACAAAAAGTTAGGGGCATTTTAGCAGGCGTGGGAGAATGTGTCAACAACTCCCTTTTCCTCCAGGGCGATTCCGTTCTTCCATCTGTAGATTCTCGCCCGAGCCCAACCAGATCAGGAACGGGAGTCTTGCCCTACAAATGAATTGGGTATTAGAGAATCGTCAGTTCCTCTTCTTCGCCGCTTTCCTCCAGCACAGCTTCTAGTTTTGTCGCGACGGTGCCGAAGGCGGCGGATTGCGGCGAATCGGGATGCGCAGCAACGATAGGCACTCCCAAATCTCCTGCTGTGCAGACTTCCGCATCCAGCGGAATTTGCCCAAGCAACGCAACGCTGAACCGTTGGCTCATCGTTTTGCCGCCATCTGCCCGGAAAACCTCAGTCTTTTCGTTGCAGTGCGGGCAGAGGAAATAACTCATGTTTTCGATGATGCCGAGAATCGGCACGCCGAGGCGTTCAAACATCGCCACACCGCGCCGCACATCTGCGAGGGCAACATCCTGTGGTGTCGTGACAATGATGGCACCGGTGAGCGGTATCGCTTGCGTTAAAGAAAGCGCGACATCGCCCGTCCCCGGCGGCAAATCGATGATGAGGTAATCCAATTCTCCCCAGTCCACGTCGCTGAGGAACTGACGGATAGCACTGTGCAACATCGGACCGCGCCAGATCATCGCCTGCTCTTCCGGCACCATGAACCCGATCGACATCAGTTTAATGTCGTGCCGAACAAGGGGGACTAGTTTCCGTTGTGGGCTTGTCTGTGGACGTTCTTGGATGCCCATCATCGTCGGGATGCTGGGACCGTAGGCATCCGCGTCCATCAAGCCGACAGCGGCACCCGCATTCGCCAACGAGATAGCGAGGTTCGTTGCGACGGTTGATTTTCCAACGCCGCCCTTCCCGCTCGCTACGGCGATTTTGAACCGCACGTTTGGCAACGTGATGTTCTGTTGCTGCGGCTGTTGCTGCGGCTGTTGCTGCGGTTGCGGTTGCTTGCCGGAGATTTGCGCACCGCTGATAACCTTCAGTTCAGGATGCGGCTTCGCCGCCGATTCCGGTTTCGGCTGCGGCTTTTTTTCTACGCCTTTTCTAAAAAATTTCATGGGTGTCGTTTTTTCTCCTTCTGCTTGCTTGCTTAGTTTTTGTAGTTTGATACCAATGCACTATCGGGACCGGGAGGACCCGCCTCCCGGTTGTTCGCATCGGGACCGGGAGGACCCGCCTACTGGTTTTTTCGCGGGTGGGCGCGGTTTGAAACCGCGCCTATCGCACGGTGCTTATTCCGAGATAACTCCCGTTGCTCGCAAAAGCGTTTCCTGCACCAGCAATTCGTGTGAAACAGGTCTGTCGCGTAACTGCGCACCGGCGATAGTCGCCAAGAACGCGTCTAGCTCCAATTCATAGAGGCGTTGGCGGCTTTCGCCTGCTATTTCGACAATCTGTTCGCCTTTAGCATAGCTACTCTTCGCTGCCTCCAGACAAAGCCGAATTTTGAGCCCCGGCTCAAACGGTTCAAGGATGATGGCACTGCCTTCGGTGCCGTAGACTTCAAAGCGGCGTGCCATCGGGCGCGGTTCCAGAGCGGAGATAGAGATGAACGCCATCGCCTTTTCAAATTCATACACGGTGAGCGTGTTGTCTTTGAAAGGTTCAACGGAACCTCCATCATTTCGGAGGAACGCCGTGACTTTCTCCGGCCTGCCGAGGAGCCACAGCACCTGGTCCAACACGTGGCCGCCCAAGTCAAAAAAGATGCCGCCGACATGTTGACTGATGCGCGCGCGGGCTTCGTGCGAGACGTTTGTGGACATGTGTGCCCGCACCGAGAATACATCGCCGAGGAAGCCTGAGTGCACCCACTCCGCCACTTGCTTGAAGGCAGAGTGATAGCGCAGCATATACCCCATCTGCACCAACAGCGATTTGTCATCTGCGGTGCCGATGACGCGCTGCCACTGCCCCCAGTTTTCGCCAGCCGGTTTATCATACCAGACGTGCTTGCCGGCGTTGACAATCTCTTCCGTCTGATCCAAGCTTTCGGCGTTGCTTCCTTCCGAAGCGATTGCGACGATGCTCTCATCGTTCAGCATTTCGGCCGCGCTCGCGAACCAGTGGACATCGGCGAAGGTGCCTGAGCCTGCTTGCAGTTTCGCGCGCTGTTCCGCATCCAGTTCAAAAACGCCTACGACTTCCACATCGGGATTTCTAAGCATCGCTTGCAATTTCCCACCGGCGTGTCCATGTTTTGTGCCATATTGCGCCATCCGTATTTTCGCCATATTTCATCACTCCCAAAAGACAAAATTCGTGTTATGTAATAATTATACGCAGAATCCAATTGCATGTCAAGAGATATTTTTCTATTTCATCCGATCCTGAACGCCAAAAAACGGCCATCGCGAACCTGATGAGGCAACCAGGCTGCAGGACCGGTAGGCGCGGTTTCCAACCGCGGCAGCCCTATTTGAGATAAAAATCTTGACTTTTTTTGCGAAATTGGTTATCATTTCAACTCAAACCCCACGACACGCATGCCACAACGCTGCCGCGACACATTACAGAGGAAAACGATGCTCATGAAAAAGACTACGGTTACGCTTTTGATACTGCTTTTCACGACGATGCTCTTTGTGCCGAACACCTTCGCCGAGCAAGTTGTGACGATACCGGATGCGAATTTGCGCGAGGTAATCCGCGATGCCCTCGGCTTGCCTGCTGGCGCGGCAATCACATCGGACGCGATGCTCAAGTTAACCGAGTTGTTGGCCTGGGGTAGGGAGATAACAGATCTCACCGGGTTGGAATATGCAACCAATCTGACCGGGCTTAACCTTGACAATCACCCGATATCCAATTTATCACCGATTGCCGGGTTAATACAGTTGAAGTGGCTGGGTCTCAGCCACACCGACGTATCGGATATTTCGCCCTTGGCCTCCCTCTCCCAGTTGAGATCTCTGGATCTCGGCAAGTTCAGGTCGCGAAATCTTGACACCGGTGCCTCGGAGAGTCTGAGGCTGTCTTACGGCCACACCGATGTATCGGATATTTCGCCCTTGGCCTCCCTCACGCAGTTGGAGAGGCTGTTTCTCGGCCACACCGGTGTATCGGATATTTCGCCGTTGTCGGCCCTCTCCCAGTTGAGGTTGCTAGATCTCCGCAGCACCGGTGTATCGGATATTTCGCCCTTGGCCTCCCTCACGCAGTTGGTAAAACTAAACCTTGTAGACTGCCCGCTGAATGCCGACGCGCACCAGACGCATATCCCCGCCATCCAAGCGAACGGAACAGAAGTCGCCTTTGATCCGTTTAAGCCGATTCACTTACCGCGGGCTCCATGGCTCGTGTCACTCATCTATTTCCGGCCCAGCGACATCCCTGTCCGGCCCAACGTGGACGCAGAAATTGATGCACTCATTAAGAAAGCCCAACGCTTCTTCGCCGATCAGCTAGAACTCCACGGATTCGGGAGAAAAACCTTTCAGTTTGAAACGGATGCGCACGGCAACGCCGTGGTGCATCACGTCAACGGAAAATTCCCCAGGATGCATTATGTGAATAACGGGAAATATAAGCAGGAAATCAAGGGACAGATTTATATCTCCCAGAAGAAGAGTGTCACAGTCTATATGCTAGATTCAGATCCGTGGCTTTTCACAGGAGCGGGCGGTATCGGCGGTGGTGGCAATTCCGGCGGATTTGCACATATTGATCATTGGCACTGGAAAACCATCGCGCATGAACTCGCACATGCCTTTGGGTTAGCACATGATTGGCGCGCCGATGCAAATGCCAAGCGAATTCGGACATTTACCGACGACTCGATGCTTACGTCTTTCTGCGCCGCAGAATGGCTCAGTGTCCACCCCGCCTTCAACCCCGGCCAACCTGTCTCCACTAGCAATGCAACAATTAAGATGCTCCCGCCGACCCTCGCTTCGCCACCGAACACTATCCGCCTCCGCTTTGAGGTAACCGATTTCGATGGGCTCCATCAGGCACAATTGCGGATCAGGGACTTCGGGCACTCTATACGGTACGGCGCTTTGATAGATTGTCAACGGTTAACTGGTGTTCACGACACCGTTGAATTTGCCACCACCAAATT
>PYJE01000142.1 GCA_003635305.1 Candidatus Poribacteria bacterium
GGCACCCATCAGCAACGCTTGCGATTGCCCTTTACACGCCTTGAGGGCAACGCCTGAATAGCCTTGCTCGCGTGCCAACAGGAATGTCTCGAAATCGGTGAGCGATTCGTCAATCACGACAGGTTTTATCTCGGCGGCTTGATGCATCCGATTTTCGGGGTGCGCCTTCAAATTCCGGGCGGTGGGTTGTTCAATGTAGGCGAGGCGATGGAAGGCTTCCTCTTCCTCCTCTCGGATACGGTTGAGAAACTCAAGGAGGTATGCGACATCTTTGCACGTTTCGTTGAAATCGGCGGAATAGTGCCACGTGCGAACGCCGCGTTTCGCCTGTGTTTCCGCGGTGATTTTATCAATCGCCAACACACGCGCTACGTCCCATGCCAAGTCATCGCCGTTCAATTTAATCTTGAGATGCGTTAGGCCATCTGCTATAATCCATTCAGGGAGTGTTTCTGGTAACCCATCGTTGAGCCGTTGCGGGATATCGGCATCGGTTAAGGCATCGAGCGCACCGATGAGATGGTAGAGCGGCATAGTAGCCTTCGGCATCCGCGACGTATATCTATCTAAGTATTTGCCGGTGAACCTGTCATTCAGGAAATGTGACACATCCGCACTGACGAATTCCTCGCCGAGTCCGTTGTAACTGTTGATACCGTTCGCCTTGCCGAAGGCATCGTGAATGGCGGCATCAATAGGGCTCGTGGTAACGACAGCGCAAAGTTTCGGCATCGGCGAATTGAGTTGCATCTCACGAGAGAGTTCATCGGCGATGCGCAGAAATTCCGGTTCGAGCACTTCGGAGAGTTCAAGCGGATGCGCGCAGATAGTGCAATCGCGCGTCGCCGCTACCGCCAATTCGGCGAGGCGTTTCATCGCGGCAAGGCTCTGTTCAAACGGGGCGTAGCGCGGCGGAAATGCCCAGACGTTGCCGAGCGGCATGGAGCCGGTGCCTTCTGCCTCTTTGCCGTCGCGCGTCTGCACTCGCAGGCGGACGTTAAAGAGAATACAATGGTCGGTCGGTACACCACCAAATTTCAGCGGCGTGCGGTAGTGGTGTGCTTCAAAATCGTAGTCGGCATCAAGGATGCGGATATCGGTAGTTTTTGACATTTTTGTTGTTCCTTTTTTGTTGTTCGCAAGGCGTTCGGCGTAGGTGATTGGTGCTTGAAGGTCTCTCCTCGTAAAGCCGAAAACGACGTTGTCGTTTTCTACATTCTACCTTTAAACAGGCTGTCTTCACGACTGTCAGTCGGGGCAACGCAGCTTGACTATCTGGATAGTTGTTTGTATGATACACGGATATATCTGACATGTCAAGTCTTTTGTTACTCCGAGTTGCAAGGCAGAGTTCACAGCATCGGCGTAATCCTGTGAATCTTGTCAATCTTGCAAATCCTGCTCAAAGTTGACAGCGGCAGCGACGTAATCCTGTAAATCGTGTAAATCCTGTAAATCCTGCTCAAAGTTGACAGCGGCAGCGGCGTGATCCTGTGAATCTTGCGAATCTTGTAAATCCTGCTCAAAGTTGATAGCAGCGACGTAATCCTGCGCATCTTGTAAATCCTGTAAATCCTGCTCAAAGTTGACAGCGGCGGCGTAATCCTGCGCATCTTGCGAATCTTGTAAATCCTGCTCAAAGTTGACAGCGGCGGCGGCGTAATCCTGTGCATCTTGCGAATCTTGCAAATCCTGCTCAAAGTTGACAGCGGCAGCAGCGACGTAATCCTGTAAATCTTGTAAATCCTGTAAATCCTGCTCAAGTTTGCTCATGAACTACGACACGAAACTTCAAGAACTGAAGGGACTGCTCAACACCCATCACGAATATCGGCAAACCTGCCTCAACCTTATCGCTTCGGAGAATACGCCGTCGCCGATGGTAGAGGCACTGCTAGACGAACGGCTCGCGCGGCGGTATGGAAACTATATCGGCATCGCTCTGGCTCGGCGGCACTACAAAGGCAACCGTCACATCGTTGAGATAGAGACGTTCACACACGAGTTGGCGAAAACGCTCTTTGGCGCGGCTTACGTCGATTTCCGGCCCCTCTCCGGCAATATCGCCGGCATTGCAGCGACGTTCGCGCTGTGCGAACCGGGCGATACAGTGCTGGAAGTTGACGATGGACACCGATACGCCTATAAACTGGCATCGTCTTCACTGCAGGTGAACCTCAAATCCATTCCCATTCCGTGGGATGCACCGCGTTCAAACATCGCGCTTGCAGAAACTGTCGCGCTTATTGAGGAACATCGTCCAAGGGTGGTGAATATCGGGACAGGCGTGTTCCTATTTCCGCAGCCGGTTCGCCAGTTGAAGGAGGCGATGCGGCGCGTCAATCCTGGTGCATATCTCATCTACGACGCGGCGCATGTGATGGGGCTCATCGCCGGTGGCCGGTTTCAATCGCCTTTTGAGGAAGGCGCGGATGTGATTATTTCCAGCACACATAAAACCCTCGCCGGCCCGCAAGGCGGCATGATATTAACCAACGAGAAATCCATCGCGGAACGGGTTGCACACACGCTCTATCCGTTGCTGATGAGCAATCACCATCTGAGTCGGCTTCCCGCGTTAGCCGGAACGTTTTTAGAGTGGCAGGCATTCGGAAAAGCACATGCGGATGCCATCGTCGCGAACGCGAAGGCTTTAGGACAAGCATTGGCAAACCGCGGCGTGCCGATGCTTGCTGCCGAGCTCGGCTTCACAGCGTCGCATACATTAATACCTATCGTTGATAGTTATGGCGAAGGCGGCGAACTCGCTTCGCAACTGGAGGCGTGCCATATTATCGCCGGTGCTTTCGGATTGCCACCGGCAGTGGGAACCTCAGGACTCCGCATCGGCGTGCAAGAGGTAACCCGATGGGGGATGACACCGGCAGACGCGCCAGAGATTGCAGACTGCATTGTGGGTGCCCTCACCGGCGAGAGCCCTGACGTTGTCAAACCGAAAGTGGCACGAGTAGCGCGCCGATTTGATACGGTTCGTTGGACGCTATAAATGTAGAAAACGACTTTTTGTCCTGGCGCAAAGCGAACGGATACGTTGTTTGGTTCATCAACGTCCCTCTACGTAACCCGAAATTGACGTTGTCAATTTCTACTTTCAATCAAATTTTTGTCCTGGCGCAAAGCGAACGGATACGTTGGTTGGTTCATCAACGTCTCTCTGCGTAACCCGATATCTACTTTTTTCATAGAATATAGAAAACGACAACGTCGTTTTCGGCCCTACGAGGAGAGATGTTCAAGCACCAACCATCTACGCCGAACGCCTTGCGAACAACAAAAAAACAGGAGGAAATATGCTAGAAAAACTCTTTAAACTCACTGAATCAGGCACAACGGCGGAGCGCGAGATTATCGCGGGTTGCACCACGTTCATGACGTTGTCCTATATCATTTTCGTTTGTCCTAACCTGATGTCGCTGACAGGCATGGATAGGGGCGCCGCGATGGTGGCGACTTGCCTTGCTGCCGCGGGTTCAATGTTTCTGATGGCGTTCCTTGCGAACTACCCCATCGCATTGGCACCCGGTATGGGCATTATCCCTGTCTTTGTCTTCGGGCTCTGCCAAAGCTTGGGGTTGCCGTGGCAAGAGGCACTCGGCATCGTTTTCATCTCCGGTGCCCTATTTGTCGTGCTGGCTGCCGCTGGCGTGCGGGAGGCAGTGATGAACGCGATTCCGCACTCGCTTCAGCAAGCGATTGCTGTCGGTATCGGGCTGTTCATCGCCTTCATCGGATTAAAAATGGGCGGCATCGTCGTCTCGCACCCGGCAACGTTCGTAACGCACGGCAAATTTGTGTCGCCGCCGGTGCTACTCGCGCTGTTCGGCGTTGTGTTGACGATGGTGCTGATGGCGCGCAAGATGCCGGGCGCGATTCTCATCGGCATGCTTGCCACAGGGGCTATCAGCGTGCTGCTGTTAGAAGATGTTGAATTTGAAGGAATCGTCTCGATGCCACCGTCCATCGCGCCGACAGCGTTCAAGTTGCAATTTCCGAACCTTTTCGCGAGTCCAGAACTCTTCGCCATGATTTTCGTCTTCTTCTTTGTGGATATGTTCGATAGCATCGGCACCTTCACGGCTGTCGGAAATCAGGCGGGGCTCCTCACCGATGGCAAACTGCCGAAAGCGCGGCAGGCACTCCTGACAGATGCAATCGGTTCCGCCGGTGGCGCGCTGCTCGGTACCTCCACGGTGACGAGTTACATTGAGAGCGCGTCCGGCATCGCCGCAGGTGGACGCACCGGGCTCACCACGATTGTCACCGGGCTGTTGATGTTGGTGGCACTCTTTTTCAGCCCGCTCGTTAAAATCATCGGAGCCCCTATCGGCGAAGCAGAGCTGAATCCTGCGATTGCCCCGGCTTTAATTATTGTCGGCAGTCTTATGATTAAAGGCATTGTCACCATTGAATGGGATGATCTGACAGAGGCAGTTCCGGCGTTCCTGACGCTCGTCATGATGCCGCTCGCCTTCAGTGTTACGGAGGGCATCGCCTTCGGATTCATCGCGTATGCCTTCATGAAACTGGTAACCGGACGCGCGAAAGAGGCGCATTGGCTTATCTACCTGTTCGCCGTTCTTTTCATCGCGTTGTATTTTATCCGATAACGTAGACATCGACAACGTCAATAACCACATGCTGTAGGTTGTGCTCGCCCGAGCACAAATTTTTGTCCTGGCGCAAAGCGTTCGGATAGGGGTGTTTGTGCAATGGCGTGCCTTGACGTAACCCGATATCGACGTTGTCGATATCTACTTTCTATCAAAAACGTAGAAAATGACAACGTCATTTTCGGATTACGCAAAGAGACGTTCAAGCACCAACCACCCTCGCCGAACGCATTGCGCCCAACAGAAAGAGGAAATATGCTAGAAAAACTGTTTCGCTTGAAAGAACTTGATACATCAGTCAGACGCGAGGTGATAGCAGGCTGCACCACGTTCATGACGTTGTCCTATATCATTTTCGTTAACCCTGGCCTTCTTTCACTGGCCGGCATGGATAGCGATTCTGTCATGGTTGCCACCTGCGTCTCCAGCGCACTGGCGATGTTCCTGATGGGTTTCCTGACGAACTACCCTATCGCGCTGGCACCCGGCATGGGCATTAACGCCTATTTTGTTTTCAACCTCTGCCTCGGGCTAGGCATCCCGTGGCAAGAAGCTCTCGGCATCGTGTTTATCTCCGGCGCGTTATTCGTGCTGCTCTCCCTCGTCGGCGTGCGAGAGACGCTCATGAACTCCTTGCCATCCTCGCTCCAAAACGCGATGGCCGGCGGCATCGGGTTGTTCATCGCCTTCATCGGCTTGCAAATGAGCGGCATCGTCGTCTCAGACTCTGCCACGTTCGTCGCCCTCGGCAATTTGGGCTCTACGCCGGTGCTCCTCGCCCTCGCTGGTATTATGATAACGCTGCTACTCATGGCGCGCAAAGTGCCGGGGGCCATTCTCATCGGCATTCTGGTAGCAGCCGTGCTTAACTTAGCGTTCGGCTTGGTGAAATTTGAGGGCATCGTCTCCGCGCCGCCCTCTATCGCACCGACATTCTTCGCACTCCGATTCCCGGATTTCAGCCAAATGGCGCTCATCCCTGTCATCTTTGTCTTCTTTTCCGTTGACATGTTTGACAGCGTCGGCACCTTCACGGCGACAAGTCAGCAGGCCGGATTGCTGCAATACGGGCGACTGCCCAAGGCACGGAATGCACTGTTGGCAGATGCAGTCGGTTCCACCGGCGGCGCGCTCCTCGGCACCTCCACGGTGACGAGTTATATTGAGAGCGCATCCGGCATCGCAACAGGCGGCCGCACTGGGTTGACAACAATTGTTACCGGACTCCTGATGTTGGTGGCACTCTTCTTTAGTCCACTCATTAAAATTGTTGGGGGCGGGTATGCCGTTAGCCCAGGCGTAACGCTATACCCTGTCATCGCCCCTGCCTTAATCGTCGTCGGCTGTTTAATGCTTAAGCCCATCGTCAACATCAAGTGGGACGACATCACGGAAGCCATTCCGGCCTTCCTCTGCTTGGTGATGATGCCGTTCAGCTTCAGTATTACCGATGGCATCGCATTAGGGTTTATCTCAACCGCTATCCTGAAAATCGCGACTAACCGCAGAAAAGAGGTGCATGAATTCATCTATTACTTCGCGGTGTTCTTCATCGCGCGGTATATTGGATTCGCATAGAGCCATAAGGCGAGGGATGCTCTGTCCCTCGTCTTCCTCCGAACAACCTACCTAACATCGTAGGGCGAGGGCCTGTCCCTCGTCTTCCTCCGCACAACCTACCTTACCCCGTAGGGCGAGGGCCTGTCCCTCGCCATGCATCCCTCCATCATCACACCGTAGGGTGAGGGATTCTCTGTCCCTCGTCTTCCTCCGAACAGCCTACCCAACCCCGTAGGGCGAGGGCCTGTCCCTCGCCATGCACATTTAAAACTTAAATCTCATTTTCCTTGATACTTAACGTTTCCTTAAGATATAATAGTCCCAAACCCATTAATGTAGAAAACGACAACGTCGTTTTCGGCTCTACGGAGAAGAACGTTATAGCACAGACAACCGTTATCGAACGCCTTGCGAACAACAAAAAGAGGAAAAAATCATGGCAATGAACAAGACCGGATTTATTGAAGCAGTCCGCAACGAAGACGTGAAAACTGTCAAAAACCTTTTGGCAAATGACACCGTCCTCGCTGCGCACATTAACGAACCGTGGTTTGACTTTGACGCGCCCGCGAGTGTCTTCGCGGCCGCAATAGGAAACCGCGAACTCATTGATGTCCTCCTTGACGCAGGTGCCGACATTGATGCCAAGAGCGTGTGGTGGGCAGGCGGCACCTCGGCGTTGCAGCACGCCGCGGGCTCCATGCTCGCCTATAATAGGGAATTGGCAGCGCATCTGATTGCCCGCGGCGCGACGATTGATGCACACGCCGCCGCGGGGCTGGACATGCCAGAGAAACTGGAGGAACTCATCCGTGAAAACCCTGAGGTGGTGAACGCGCCCGGTTGCGATGGAATGTCACCCCTCCATTTCGCCGCGACACCACGGATTGTCAAGTTGCTCCTCGCACACGGCGCAGACAAAGACCGGCGCGACCGGGACCACAACGGCACCGCCGCCCAATGGACGATGTGGAACAGACCGGAAGTCTGCCGCTACCTCCTCGAACAAGGCGCGAAAGGCGATATCGTGCTTTACTGCGCGATGGGCGACGTTGAACGCGCGAAGGCAGCGTTGCAAGAACACCCCGCTCTACTCGATCTTCGGATAAAGGCAGAATCTTCCGAGGGCTACGCCGTCGCGCCGTTGAATTGGCCCTACAAGCACTGCAAACGCGTCGGCGAGGTGCCCGGTGGGCATGTTTACGCCTATGAAGTCGGACGGAATACCCCGCTGCTGGAAGTCGCACTGCGGTTTAAACAGCCTGCAATAATTGACATGCTTTTGGAGTGCGGGTATCAGATTAAACTGCGGGAGTGGTATTCCCTCGTCGGACAAGGACCGCGGCGGTTTGATGCGCTCGTCAAGGGCTTCCTGAGCAAAGGCTGGGACATCAATGCGCGTCAACAGCATCGGAAGGGGATGTGGGCACCGTTGCACTGGCTGGCGCAGCGCGGGTTAACTGCGGGCATCCGCTGCATGCTTGAAAACGGCGCAGACCCGAACGTTGTCGATGACAGCGGGCGAACGCCGATGCATATCATCGCGCAAAAAGGGTTCGGGAAAAATCAGGTGCAGTTGCTCATTGAACACGGCGGCGATGTCACCGCGCGCGATGCCGATGGGCAAACGCCGCTGGACACCGCGCGCAAAGCCAAAAAGAAAACGGTAGCGAAATTCCTCGCCGAACTTGCATAAGGAGGCAACTGAAATGAGCAGGCTTTTACATTTTTTCGGTAGGCGCGCTTTCAAAGCGCGCCTACCGGGGCTATTAGAATTCGCAACACTCGCGCTTCTCTTGTGGTGCATGTCTGTTGAAGCTGTCACTCAACTGGGTGAAAAGCAGGAGCCGACGCTTGATAGGCTTCTTCCCGATGTCGCGCGGCAGATGGCGTTTAATAAGGACGGCACCAAACTCATCGCGAAAGGCATGGGTGGCACCGTCGTTGAATGGGATATCGCAACGCGTCAAAAGCGTGAGGTGACGAACATCAACGCGAAGCGGTGGTTCGCCTACGCTGTCGGCACGAATCAACTTCTCGTGAGAGAGGCCGATGACGACATCGTTCTCCTTTCCATTGCGAGTGGCGAAGAAACGCGCCTGACGAACGGCGAATATGAGAGCGGCGACATCTCCGCCGATGGAACCCTCGCCGTGCTGACGAACGGCGATGACTCGGTGGAAGTATGGCAGATTCAGCCTGATGCAGTCCAAAAACTGAAGACGTTGGAGACTGCTTTCCCCGTGCGGAACGGTGTCGCCATCTCTGCCGCTGGCGACGCTATCGCAGCGGCAGAAGGCACCTATCACGAGGAGCATCGGACGGTAATCGAGGTGTGGTATCCCGCGCAAGAGAGCCCTGCGCGACGCATCAACACCGGCACTATTCTGGGCGTGTGGAACCTGCTATTCTCTCCCGATGGAACGATGCTGGCGGTTGACTCGCAGCACCAAGCGCAATCTGGAATCCGTGTTTGGGAGGTAGAGACAGGCAGACACCTGCTGAGCCGAGACGGATTCGAGGCGTATTGGACACGCGCCCTCGCCTTCTCACCCACTTCCGACATCCTTGCCTCTGGCGATGAAGGAGGCAATTTTGTCTTATGGGATATTCGAGCCGATGATGCGGTGTGGCGCGAAACTTATCCCACCGGCATCCAATCCATCGCTTTCTCACCGAACGGCGAGTCTGTGGCAATCGCACTTTGGGATACCACGATTCAACTTCAACACTGGAGAAAACAGTGAGCAAAACAGGCAGTTACACTGACGAAAAAGGGCGCAAATGACACAAAATAGTAGAAATCGACAACGTCGATTTCGGGTTACGCAGAGAGATGTCCACACATCGAAAAACCTATCCGAACGCCTTGCGAACAACAGAAACACTTTTCTCATCATCAACGATTACCCGGAAGAGCACGCGACGCGATACCCGTGGTTAGCACACTATATCTCCCGCTTCCCGGAATCCATCGAAGCGGTCTTCCGGCAAGGCCGGCTGCAGGAGGAAATCCCCGGAGTCGGTGAAACAATGGAGACAATCATCGGCGAATTTTTGACGACAGGCACCAGCGCAAAGTTGGAGGAATGCATCTGCGATACGCCGCGCACCGTCGCCGAACTCGTGCCTATCCCCGGGCTCGGTGCCAAGACAATCAAACGGCTCTATCAGGAGGTTGGGGTGGAGAGTCTCGTCTCACTGCGCGCCGCAATTGACGAAGGGAGACTCAAAGGGTTCCGCGGCATCGGCCCGAAGACGTTGGCGAAAATCGAGGCGTATCTTGAGAAGACGCTCCTCAAAACATAGGGCGTGGGACAGAGCTGCGCCCTCCGTGCTGAGACAAACTTTTCGGTTTTGATTGACTTTTATCCGCAAAATCGGGTAAACTAATACCATAAGGAGTTCCTCTTGAAAGACGAGAACAAACGAGAACGAGAAGAACAGGAAGAAGACGAACGCGATGACAAAGTCGTCAACTTTCTTGGCATCAAGCAAAGTTGGTGGCGTGTCACCTCCAAAATCTATGCAGCAATCTTAGCGGGATATGGAGGTTGGTATGTTTTCTTTGACTTAGAGCATGAGGGGTCCTTCTCTGAGTGGGTTCAGATTGTTGGACAACACATGCTGATTGCCGGCGGGTTTTTGATGACTGCTATTTATGCTGGCGCACACATAGGAGATGCGATTATGATGTTGCACGATTGGTATCGTGAAAGACGCGACAGACGGCGGCGGGAGACAGAGGCAAAACTCCGCGACGCGGTGGAAGCCCTGCATGTCGCAGAAGAAGCACGCCGCGAGGCAGAAGAAGCACGACGCGCCGCCACCCAAGAAAGCCGTCGGGCAGCCGAGGCAGTCGCGCAATTGCACCAGAACTTGGAGGCATGGAACGCTTGGAACTACCGCCGCCTCCAAGCCGCCGAAAAAGGAGAGGCGTTTCACGAACCGGGCCCCAACGGCACCGCTGCCCAAAACAGTCAATGAACTGCAAACCGCCCGGTAGGCACGAGCACCCGCTCACGCCTACCGGCACCCGGTTTGTATCACCTGAAAAAGGAGACACGCGCCCATGGTTTCCACAAAAGAAATCCAAGCCACCTGCGATGACATCGTGCGCGAATTCGCGCCACAACAAATTATCCTCTTCGGCTCCTACGCGTATGGCACGCCGACGGAAGCCTCGGATGTTGACATGTTTGTTGTCATGGAGGCGCAGCAGCAAGCACGGGAGATACAAAAACGCATCCCGCGCCGCTTTCACCTCGATTTACACGTCCGGTGCCCGAAAGACATCGCCTATCGCGTTGCGCATAACGACTGGTTTCTGCGCGAGGTGTTTGAAAAGGGCGACGTGCTTTACGATACGGCGACACTGCCGCCGTTGGAACTCGCCGAGAATGTCTTAGTGCCGATTTGGGAAGAGAAGGGCTCGTTGCAGGTAGCAATACCCTAGACACATGCAGATAAATCTGCTATCACCTATATCAACCGCATTTTTAATGTGACGTTTCTATAAAAATGTGGTATAATATAGGTACATGCAAAACAGATTCGTTAAGATAGGTGAGGCTGCGGAACTCCTCGGCACCACCCGTGAGACGCTGCGTCGTTGGGAAGAAACTGGCGAATTGCTACCCGCACGGAAGACGAAAGGCGGGACGCGATACTCTGCCACAGGCGACTTGACGGGCCTGAAATGAAGCCCTCACAGCGGCACACAAAACTTCGCAACCGAAGCAGATAGAGATGGAGTTGGACGATGGCACTGCTAGCTCACAAGACAGCACTGCAACCGAATAAGGCGCAGA